>JACRDF010000025.1 GCA_016212925.1 Desulfomonile tiedjei | reverse complement strand
ACGTGGCCTTGCGGTCGGCCCCCATAGGGGGCCACTGACGTTGATTGAGGCAGCCTGCCTCTAGTGCGACGCCTTTTACCGTCATTCCTGCGGAAGCAGGAATCCAGTATTTTCATCGAATCCTGGACCCCGGCTTTCGCCCATAGGCGTTAACTTTGGGGTCATCTTCATCGGTGTTCCGGAGGAACACCTGATAGTAGGCCGGCGATTTATCGCCGGTAAACGGGCGGTCCAAAAGAGATTTTTCAGTCCCGGAGGGACGGCTGAACGGATACTCGCAGAACTTTGGCAATCAGTCGTCCCTCCGGGACGAGAGGTCCTTTTGGTCCGCTTTCCCGGCGATGAATCGCCGGGCTACTTTCGTTCCGTCCCTCCGGGACGGACGGGATTCAGAAATAAAGTTAGCGCATATGGGCTTCGCCGGGGCGACGTCCTGTGACTCCGAGCCTGCTCGGATACATCGGGGATTTTTCCGGCTGAGCCAACGAACTCTGACCACGTGCCCAGCACGTGGGATTCTGAGTTGAACTAAATCCGCACTTAGGAGATGTTCTGCAATCTTGACAAATTAGCTGCATAACTCTAGCATCTAAGCGTGTCATAGCAGCATCGAACGAATCCTCAGGTGTGGGAATTTTCCCAATGGCAGATGCCGACAAAAGGATTGTGGCTGTAAGTTCCCGGCTCACGAAATTCATAGGAGCCAAAGCCACCAAAGAGAAGAAAATGCAGGCCGCGGCCATGCAGGCCGAGTTCACACTGCGCGACACGCTAATAATACTCTGCTATCTCGGCCGCGATCCGGACCCCGAGATCTCATCACAAGCCAGGAAGAACTTGATTCCCGCTGCCCGTAACTGGTTCAACCGGCCCGATAAACCCGAATTGCCCGAACCGATATACGAAATCGTGATGAAGGTGATTGACAGGATCGGTGGGGGGGAGGCGGCTCCGGACCTCGAACCGCAGTCCGAAGCGGTCAGCGGCAATATCGGACTTTTTGGTTTGGGAGAAATACTCCAATCCATTGATCACAACAATCGCACATCTCGCATAGCTCTGAATAACGAAGGCGAGACAGCCACAATTTATACCGAGCGCGGAAGAGTGGTCGGCGCGGTAACCGACGACTCCGACGGCATGGAAGCTTTCTTCACCGCGTTTGGATGGAGCGGCGCCTCGTTCGAATACCAGCTTGCCGAACCGGGCGAATTTCGAAACAGGATAAAGGCGAGTACGCTGAATCTGGTCATGGACGCGCTCGATCGCATGCCGGACCATGACCCCTTTGATAGCGATATCAGCAGGACGTGGCGAATTCAGGGAAACCTGGGTGTCATGAATATCTTCGAGATTGCCGAAATCTTCGAGATGAATTCGAAGCAAGCTGTCTGCCGGATGACGCGTGAAGGGGTTGAAGGGAGTTTGTTCTTCAAGAGCGGCCGCGTAGCCAACGCCACCCTGGGGGAAATGACCGGCCTGGATGCGGCCTGCTATCTGTTGGCGTGGCCCAGCGCTCAATTTGCCATAAGCCGGGGAGAAGATGAAGTCCCGGACGTAATTCACGTCGGGATGCAGAATCTCATAATCGAAGCCATGCGACTACTCGACGAGGGCGTCACGGTCACCGAGAGAATCGCATCTGAACTGGCTTTGATAAATGAGCTTTTCGAGGGAAGAGACGTCGTAACTCTTCCCGTGCTCGAAAAAGTCCGCCTTGTATTCAGTGACGATCAGCGGGCCCGCGAGGTCTTGGAAACGGACAGCAACCCGCTGGTGCGCAAGGCCATAAGGGTAAAGATTTCAAAGACCGTCCATAAATACCTCAATCCCGCCACGGATCATGAAATTCGGATGAAGGCCGCCCGAGGAGTGGTACCGCTGTCCACCAACGAGAAGCTCGTGTTGCTGAGCTATCTGTCACACGATGAATCGGTGGAAATCAGAGAACAGGCGAAGAAGACTCTGGATGAACTGGACATGCCCACTTACCGCAAGGGTCTTGAAGCCGACCTTCACCCTTCGGTCGTGGATTTCCTTGTAAGAGAAACGATAAAAGACCCTGCTTTAATTAGTGTCGCCGCATCTTCAGACAACATTTTGGAAGAAACCGCCCTGCACATACTGGAGAATTGGTCGGACCCGCAAGTATTCAGAACCATATCCGAAAATAAGAAGCTTCTGGAAAGAAGCCCTTCCGTAGCGGCCAAAATCAAGCAGATGGCCCCGAATAATGAGGAGCTGCAAACCCACATTGATGCTTTCGAAGAATCCTTGTTGCAAGGGCAGTTTGACCTCAAAGTCGAAGGGCCTCTCAATATGGTCGGGCTCGGCGGATTGTTCCGTGCAGCTCGCCAGGGTAACCGTTCAGGCACGATTGTTGTGGAGAGACCGGGCCAGGTGGGGCGAATCTTCTTGAGGCGAGGCAAGGTGATAGGGGCCCTTTGCGGCGACCTGGAGGGCATGCCTGCTCTGGAGGACATCCTGCGGCACGCGGATCACCGCTTTCGATATACGCTCCGAACCAACTTCCATGTCGAAAACCTCGACAATGCAGCAGTCGAAGAAATTCTCACCCGGCCGTCGTTGGGACCAAGTTCCGGCGAGCACGAGGGCTTGCGATTGATCTCCGGAAGCCTTGTCGTCATGGACGTGTTTGAAGTCCTTTCGTCTCTGGAAGGCACCTCCGTGCCAATAGCCATCACTGTGATCGCAGAGGAGGGACTGGGGGAAATAGTCAGGGACCGCAGCCATATCCTTCACGTACGTGTGGAGGGAAAGGATAGTCCTCTACAAGCCATGGCGGCCATGATGTCGTGGAACGGGACCCGTTTCGTTGCGCGGAAGGCCGCTGATGACTTGACTGTAACGGTTGACAAGCCTGCCAACGATTTCTTTGCTGACGCGATGAGGCTGATCCCCGACGAGATGAAGTACATGACCAGGCCTGGGGAATTGCCCGAATGGGAATTGGCTGAAAGCGAGTTTGAAAGCCTGTACCACAGGATCCTTCAGATGGGGGTGACGGAGAAGATTAAGTGCGCCATGATGGGGACCAAAGAGGCACGCGATATACTGGTGCGAGACTCCAATAAATTGGTGGCGGTGGCTGTTGTCAAGTCGCCTAAGATACAGGAATCGGAAATAGAAGCCATCAGCAAGTCCCGCAACGTGTCCGAAGAAGTGCTCCGTCACATAGCTTCCAACAATGACTGGACCAAGTCTTATACGGTAAAGCACAACCTGTGCGCCAATTCGAAGACACCCATCCCCATAGCTATGAAATTCCTGAACCACTTGCGCGAGATGGACCTGCGAAGACTGGCGAGGAGCAAGAACGTATCGTCGGTTGTGGCCACCCAGGCCCGGCGTATCGCTGAGACGAAAAAGAGTCGTGTTTGATTCCGCGCGTGGTTGCTTGAAGCCAGTCCTTCGGGATTGCACGAAAGAGCCCACAATGTAGATGAGGTCGTACAGGGTCTCCACCTGAATGTCTCTCATACCAGGTCGCGTTCAAGCACTGAAGGATCAGGTAGATCCCGCACGGACCTGAGTGACCTCAGGTCCGTGGCACCCGAAGGCCGATGCTGATTGGCTGTTGGGTGCCACTGACCCGGGAACCAGGTCAGTGCTGATTTTGGATCAAACAATCTTCACCGTTTGAAAGCGAATCCGTATCCTACCAACTTTCATGACGGGAAGCGCCACAATGAAGGATGAAAATGCCTTCGTTCCGTATTGGTGCCACGGAGGTGCAGCTAGGCTCGTCCGTGTCCGTGCACGGATGAGCTGCGCACATCCGTGGCACCATGAAACAACGAACCCATGTCTCCTTTCAGCTATGGGCCTTTCATAGGAATTTGGTTCTCGTTCCCAGGCAGAGCCTGGGAACCAGATGAACTCCGGCACTGGAAAGGTGCGCAAAAAAATACAACTCTTGTCGCTTCGCGACCTGGACGTGTGACGTCCGGGCCACCCGGCCGAAGCAATCTCGTTTTCGGTAGGACCGGCATCCTGCCGGTCATTCAGTGCGTAGGACGTGGTGATTCCGCGGTTCGCTGGAGAACCGCATCATTCGAGTTCTTTCTCGTTTTTAAAGAGCCGAAGAGCAACAGAGACACAAGAAAAACACTCCTCTGCGAAAAGTTCTCTTTGCAGAAAGAGGTTTTTTGAGATAAGCCTCCAAAAAAACCGAGCTATGTGCTAAAGTTCGGGATGCAACAGAGAGCGAAGACTAGTTAACGAAAGGCTTCGCTCAGGGGAAGACCGATGGAGGTTTTCCAGGACCCTTTTGGGAGTTCGGTGCTGGGAGCAATAGCAGAGCCGGCCGGAGATGGACGGACTCATACGAATATGTTTTCAAACATATGACTCACAGGGAAGGCCTTTTCCCAAACCTGGCGGCACGTGGGCTCCTCGCGTTTTACACGTTTGAACGAACATTGGTATCATCCGCGCGTCTGGTTCAGTAATATCAAAGGACTAAACGGAAATGACGGCACAAGATCTCGGTATTGAGGACATCTTTCAGGGGGCGGAAAAAGTGGAGATCTTCGGCAAGCTCCCGGCGCTCCTGTGGGCCTACATAGACACCGGTCGCCAGGTGATCCAGGATCTCCAAGTCAGCCCGGGCAAATCTCCGGAATCGCTCCACAAGTTGCAGAAACTCTTGGAGATTCTTAACTCTGCGGCGGAACATCTGGGTAACAAAGAACTGAAGGGGAGACTGGACCCCCACTCGCAGATGCTCTCAGCTCTGACCTCCGGCGAGACGCTGCAAGAGAGTCTAGTCCAGTCCTTTACCTCCTGCCTCGCCAAACTGGAAGAGGTCGCGGGGCAGCGCACTCCGTCCGTGGTTGAGCGGTTCCTTGGCAAGGACCTGTTGGACCAGGAACTGGACAAAGTGGAAAGAATCAAGGCCGGCCGCAGCGCAGACATTGTTGTCAGTATTGACGTGTTGAACGACGTAAGGAATTACCTCAGCAGCGAGGTCATGACAGAAGGAATCTCATCAATACTGGTTATTGACAACGCGGGGTCTCTGATCGTCAACATGGGGAATAAGATCGAACTGGACGCTGTGTCCTTGGCCGCGGTGGCCGCGGCCAACTTCGCGGCAACCGAACAGATTGCCCGGCTGATCGGAGAGAGGGACTTTGTCCTACTGTTTTATAAAGGGCATAGTGAATCGTTCCATTTCAGCCGAGTCGGTGATGAATACATAATTGTCACCATCTTCAATAACGCTCTTTCGCTAGGATTGGTGAGGCTCAAAATTGCAGAGGTAGTCACAGTCCTTGCAAAGAAGCTCCCCAAAAGGGAGGGCTGAAGATGGCATTCATAAACAAAAGCGCAAAGGAAATACAGGTTAAAATCGTTTACTACGGACCGGGTCGGTGCGGCAAGACCACCAATTTGCTGTACGTCAATCAAAAGATGAACGCTCAGTTCATGGGGAAAATGATCTCCATAGACACCAGAGGTGACAAAACACTTTTCTTTGATTTTCTACCCCTGTCGCTCGGAAAGATACGAGGGTTTAGTATCAGGGTTCAACTCTATACGGTCCCCGGCCAGGTTTTGTACAACGAGAGCCGCAAAATGGTCTTAAAAGGGGTTGACGGGGTTGTTTTTGTCGCTGACTCCATGGAAGTTCAGCAGCAGGCCAACGTAGAGAGCTTGCAGAATCTCCGCGAGAATCTCGCTGACGACAACTTGGATCTTGACGAACTGCCCCTTGTCCTCCAGTTCAACAAGCGTGACCTGGAAGGCAGTGTTATTCCGGTCCTCGAGGAGTCGGTCCTCAACCGCGACTTGAACGCACTGCTCAAGACCCCTGCCCCCACTGTAATGGCCAGCGCGCTTCAGGGCCCTGGCGTTTTTGATACATTGCGTGAGGTAAGCAAGATAACAATTAAGTCCGTCCATCATAAACTCAGAACCTAAAATCCATGCGGGTGAATTGATGGCCAAGAGAGACGAGATTGACGAGCTGGATACACTAATTGAAGAAGCGGTGGACACCTACTTTGTGGAAGCCCCCTCGAATGAGGGAGGTCCGTCCGGATTCGCTCAAACCCGTGATGACTCGTCGGATCGAAGTGCCATAGATAGTGCCGCCCCAAAAGCCGCTGCCAGTGTTTCTCTGGATGAGGCAGTGGACTCGCTTTTCATGACTTCCTTTGAACCAACTCCCGTTAAGCATCTGAGCCAACCGACGACCGTCACATCGGGAGATCCCGAAATAGACCAGGCCATTGACCTGGCTGTGGACACCTTATTTGTGGAGGAGCCGGAGACTCCGCCACCCGAGACGGCTCAACTCAGGATGTCGGATTCCCCGAACGAAGACCAGTTGGACTACTATCCCGGGCCGGAACAATCGTATTCCGACCGCGTTGATTTCGCGGGGAAGGCATTGTCAGAGATGCCTCGGGAGAAAATGAGAAGCACGCGGCAGGCCGATCTGACCTACGATGACGTCATGGCTATGGAAATCGGCCGCCACATGCACACCATGTATGATGAGACGGCCAAGGCGGAGGAGGCAGCGGAGGCAGCAGAGGCCAAGCCTGAAAAAAGACCCGTTCCCGCGCCTGCGAAGGAACTTTCCAAGGACGACGCCCTGGCCCTCAGAAAACTTCAAGAGGCCATCCTCACACTCGAATGGGAGGTCTCCAGGCGCTCAGTCACGGTATTGGCCAACGAGCTTCATAGGGTGAGAACGCGGTTCCAAGAGAATGTCACGGTCGATTTTGCCGCAATGTCCATGCGGGTGGTCCTGGATTACGTGGTGAAGCGGATGGCGCGAGCCCACCCGGAATCAATCCGGTTTCTCCTGGAAGTTACCGAGTTTCTGGAGAGAATTCTGGTCTCGCCGGGCGAAGATCCGTTGCGTGCTTTTCATCAAATACTGACCCGGTACGAACGCTACAAATCCGCCGTGCGAAAAGCGGAAGGATTGCTTGATCGAAGGCCGGCTATCCTAAGCGAACTGGAGATCAAGGACCCGGAATCCTTTGCCAACCTGGTAGACGCTCACGCGTCGACTCTGATCAAAGCCAGCCATTCGCTGGCAAACGGACTGAAACGTGTAAGAGATCCCGAGAACCTTATCAGGTCGTTCAGATTTCTTGTCACCCGATCATTTGACCGCATCCTCGAAAAAACACACAGGCAGAAGGTGGAGAAAAAAGCCAAAAGTTCGGTTCCATCAGCCTGACGGCCAGGGCCGATACCGCACGTGGCCAACATACTCGAATAAGTGTAACAATCTAGTTAGGGGGGCAAGATCAGAAAAAATTCCCCTGTACCCCTCTAATTAGAAAAAGGGTGCGAGGAAGCTGGTGCCCTACCCTCTTTGTCAGGGGGGGACGAAGAGCCATTTTGGAATGAGAGGAGAAATCCTGCACAAAAATATTTTGTGTTTTTCCGCTCGGCAACTTAAGTTCACGGTACAGACTTGAAATGCTGGACGAATGGCGTCGGAAGAGGTTAAGATTATAACGGCCCGTGTAGGGAAGGGACGCTTACTTTTCGTACACGGATGAAAATGTCTCAGGAGCAAATGATGAGCGTGGAGAATCCCACGGGATCGGCCGACAATCGCAGGAGAGCCACCAGAAAATATATGTTGTTCAAGATCCCCGCTTACGATGGGCAGTCAAGGAGATTTCTCGGGCTTGTTCAGGATATCACTGATAGTGGGGTACAGTTGTTCGGGGTCCAAGTGGAGGCCAACACCACCCGGACTTTAATAATTCAGGCGTCGGATTACATCAAGAGCGCTCCCTTGGAGTTTGATGCGGTCTGCAGGTGGAGCAGAAGGGAAAATCCCCAGGGGTATTACGTTTCGGGGTTCGAGATAGTCAATATCAGTGCTGAATCGAGGGAGAGCCTGACCAAGCTGATAGATTTCATCACTCTGGGTTGACCATGCCGAAGATTTGGAACTCATCACGGTAAGAAGAGATTCGTAGCTCAAAAAAACCTTCTCTGTTTGAAAGCAAATCCGTATCATAGGCCTTGTTACAGGGCACAGAGGGGTCGGTTCGGGAATAAAGATGTTCCAGCTCACAATCGTTCGACCTGACGGTCAAGAGGTAGAGCAGTCCTTTACAGCTCACCGGACAGTGGTGGGGCGTCAGGAAAAATGTGACCTTTGCCTGATGGACAACATGGTTTCGCGGAACCACTGCCTGATATTGCAGGAGGGGCAAAGGGTCGTAGTGAAGGATTTGGACAGCCTTAACGGCACCTGGGTGAACGGTCGTAGAATCAAGAACCGACGCGGCATCAAGGAGGGAGATGTCCTACAGATCGGACCGTTTCGGCTTATTTTCCAACCGGAAGCCTCTGCGAACATTCCCTTGCAAAGCCAAACTCTCGACATGACGCAGCTCCAGCAGGAGACCTTCGTTCACAAGCATGAGACCGAAAATGTGATGAAGCCTCTCGGCATGATCAGCAATTACCTGTCTGAGACTTCAAGCGAGCCGACACCGGTCCCCACGAAGGTTCGCCGCGAGCGCTTAAATAGGAACCTGCTCACTCTATACAGTATTACCGAGCAACTGGTAGCTACCAAGGACCTCGAAGAAATCCTCGACTACATCATGGATCAGATCTTCGAGATCTTTTCTCCATCCCAGGCAACGATCCTTCTCAAAGAAAAAGACCCCATACCCGTTCCCAGAAAGCAGCGAACCGCAGATGGGGAAGGAATCGTCCGGCCGGTCAGCACGACCATAATCAACCGAATACTTGGCGATCGTGTTTCGGTATTGACCGACAACGCGTTGGAAGACCCGCGTTTCGAGATGGGAGACAGCGTGGTCATTGACGGCATCCGGTCGGTAATGGCGGCACCGATCTGGGAAGACCGCGTGATCCTGGGTGTACTTTATGTGGATCGATTGGACATCATCGGGGGCTTCAATCCCGAGGACCTGGACCTGCTGACGGCCATCGGCCATCAGGCGGCCCTTGCCATACAGCGGTGGAAACTTACTGAAAGGCTGCGAGAAGAAGCTGTCAAGAGCGCGGTAATCCGCGAGAACCTGAGACGCTTCCATTCGTCACGGGTGGTGGATCTGATTGTAGAGGGCATGGCCGATCTGGAAGTCAAAGAAACAGTTGCCAGCATCTTTTTTTGCGACATTGTGGGGTTTACTACGTTGTGCGAGACCAGCACACCTCGCCAGCTTCAGGAGGTGCTCAACCTCTTTTGCACCACGGTGAATCGCGCGGTCTTTCATGAGCAGGGCACGCTGGACAAATTCATAGGAGATGCGGCAATGGCCATTTTCGGCGCACCCTTGCAGCAAGAAGACGCTCCGGTACGTGCGATACGGTCGGCTCTGCGGATCCGAGAGGTCCTTTCGGAGGATGTCTCGAGCCTGCCTTTTGATCTGCGATTTCGGGTGCGCTACGGCATCAATACAGGTCCGGCAATTGTCGGCAACTTCGGCTCGGACGAAAGGATGGATTACACCGTCCTGGGCCACGCTGTTAATGTGGCTTCCAGGATTTCGCAGTCCGCGGAACCTGACCAGATCCTCGTCGGTCAAGAGACCTATGACCAAATTAAAGACAAGAACCTCTTTGTCTTGGAAAAGGTTGGGACCAGAGCCCTGAAGGGACTGAAGGGCAAGTTGAGGCTTTTTGAGGTGAAGGGCTTTCTGTGAACGAATCCGGAACGGCTCACGATTGTTTGCCAGCGTTCACTTTCCCTCCGCGACGCCGATCCTTCAATGTTTCGGCACCAAATATGCGCCTGCCGATCCTCGGAAATACTCGCTGTAATATCATCATCTCCTTTGAAGACATCCCCACCTGTGGTATTGTGCCGAAACTTTGAGCGGGGCACCCAATTATGGAACGCCGACTGACCTTCAGGCTTATTCTGGATTATCTCGTCTTTCTGGTGGTACGCCTCCTGGAGGAGGTCCTCAATCTCATACCTGAGAAGTGGGCTTTTGCAACAGGACGGTTCGTCGGCAGATTGATATACGTGCTTGTTCCTGATCGCAGGGAGGCCGCGATTGAGAACCTTACCATCGCTTTCGGCAAGGAAAGGTCACCGGCTTGGATTTTGTCCACCGCGCGGCAGAGCTTTGAACACGTCGGGCAAGTGGCTGTGGAGTTCTTTCTGTTGAGACGATGGACACAGGAAGACATGGCTCAAAGAATCATCTTCGAAGGTCGCCTGCCGTATAATCTCGCCATGATGCCGGGAAACCACGGTATTTGTCTATTAAACTCCCATTTCGGCTGTTTCGAGGTCAGCGCCGCGACCATCAAATTTCTCGGTATCCGGCTGAACCTGATCGCGACCGGCATGAAGAACCCATTCCTGTCCAGGTATTTTTTTAGTCGAGGCGGAGAAGAGTCTGGAGTGACGACCTTTCCTCACAAGGGATCGATAAAGGAGCTGATCCGATTGACGCGCGAGGGCCAAATGTTGGCCTGCCTTGCAGATCAGAGGGGAGACGCGGAAAGGGGCGTGTTCGTGGATTTCTTCGGGACCAAGGCCCCGGCAAACGAGGTCTTTGCGCGAATGGCTATCCAGGGAGAGGCCTGGATATTGCCGCTATGCACTTACCGTATCGGGGACGGGAAATATCGGAGCATCTTCGGCGATCAGATACGGTTTCAGCTTACGGGCGATCCCTTAACAGACTTGACCACCGTCAGCCAGCAGTTTCACGATCAGTTCGAGAAGTGGTTGAGGATAGACCCGAAACAAGGATTCTGGCTACAGCGGAAATGGAGGCGAAAGCCTTCCCGCAGGCACTCGCGGAAAGTGGCCGGGCACCCTACAACCACCGGGGAATCCGCCCGGGATTCCGAACCGGGAACCGCTCCTGTAGATCATAGTTAAGGGCAGGCCGTGCCCGCGTCAAGAACGGCCTATTCTGTAACCCAAATCCCAATCATATCAATTCGATTTCATAGAAGTAAGGAAGGCCGGCAGGGACGCCGGCCGCTACCATGATAGGGTGGTGGCGGGCTTCCCTGCCGGCCTTCAAGAATATTACCCGTCTGATCGCGCATTCGTATCAAAAGTGAGCGCAACCAAACCCGACGCTACAAAGCGCGGGTAGGCACCGGTACACGTTTCTTTTTGTATACCTTTTTCTTTGCCTTTGCCTTGGCCGTCTTCGTGGTCTTCTTTTTCACAGCGGCCGGCTTTGCTTCTTTTTCCTCTTTCTCCTTCAGAGCGGGAACATCTTCCTCGGGTGTGGGAGAGTCCGGAAGGGCCGCCACGGCCGGGGCTTCGAGCTGATCGGCCATGCCCTTGATGCCGACCGCAACCCTATCAAGGGCCACGGCGATCTGGGAGAAAGCGAAGGCCTCGCTTAGCTGGTTGAGGGGATCAGGTATGATTCCGCGTGCCACCAGGGGCGAGCATTTGCATCCCTCCTTGCCTACGGCGTATAAGCCTACAGCATCCGATTTTCCCGGGAAGCTTGCCGCCAGAACGATACACACCGCCGCAGCGATTAGAAAAGATCGCATCTCTTTTCTCCTGGTTATAATGGGGTAGGCAGATTATACCGAAATTCTAATAAAAATCAAGAAGTTCATTCATTAATGGCCACAGGAGCCGCTTTGTGTCAACATAAGGTTTCTTCCGGACCGGTTGGCCCCTCACGGTATTATTAAGATCAGACGGAAAAGGATGTGCCTTCCCGAGCGGCTTCGACCACGCAATTTGAACCGGCCCGGCGCAGGATTTCGCGGCAACGTGCTACCATTGCGGATACCGCCTCATCGGTCCGCCAGGGATCGTGGTGGAAAAGAAGCAGCTTCTTCACCCCGGCCTCCAATGCCAGCCGCGCGACCGAGGCTACGTCCGAATGGCCCCAACCCGTCTTGATTTTCATCTCCTCGGGGACATACTGGCAATCATGGACCAGGACATCCGCTTCGCTGCAAAACACTACGAAGTCCTTGAAGCCCGTTCCAGCCCACGCGTGCTCCAGCAGCTCGTTGTCCGTGAGAAAGATAAACATGCCGGTCTGTTCCTTGAAGCTGAAGCCCATGCCTCCCTGCGGATGCTGCAACTTGTGCGAGCGGATAAGAGTGTCGTCAAGTTCGAAATGATCCCGCCGAAACTGTTGGGTATGTTCTATTCGCGCTCTGAGATCTTCAAATCTGACGGGCCATGTTCCGTCGACATAATTGGAGCTGAAGACTCGTTTAAGACCCTCCATGCCTCTGCCGAACCCATCCACCACTATGTGGCTGTTTTCTCGGAAAAGGGGCCCAAAAAAGGGAAAGCCCATGACATGATCCCAGTGAATGTGAGTTATCAACAGGTGCATGTTCACGGGATTGTCACGCTGCAACAAGGAATCTCCGAGGCTCCTGATGCCTGTCCCCGCATCAATTACTACCGTTCGCCCGGAAGAAAGTGCAATCTCAATACATGTGGTGTTGCCGCCATATATCACCGTGTCTCGACCCGGAGCGGCAATTGAACCTCTTGTGCCCCAAAAAGTAATTTTCATGGTATTCTCTTGGAACAGTCCCCAGTCATCATCAGGTTATGTTTATCTAGCAGGTAACTCCGTATGCGTCATCAAAAATTGTATTCAGGGCTCTCCTGCTAGGGCCTTAGTCAGACTGGGAGAAGCGATGGAGATGAACAAGACGGCGAAAAATCATTGGGGCCCGGAAATCGAGAAACTAAGATTTCAGGGCCTTTACCGAACCATGCCTTCAGTCGCGGGATTGCCGGGTCGCGTTATAACGGTCAATGGCAAAGATGTCGTGAATTTCTCAGGCAACAACTATCTGGGACTTGCCGGCCACCCGGAGGTGGTTCGGGCCGCGAAGGCGTCGGTCGAACACTATGGAGCGGGGGCAACCGCGTCGCGGTTGATAGCGGGCAACACCGAACTGCACCTGGAACTCGAGACCTTTATCGCTGCTTGGAAAGGAACCGAAGCAGCTGTGGTTTTCGGGAGCGGTTACCAGGCAAATGTGGGAATCCTCTCTGCCTTAGCGGATAAGGAGGACCTGATCATTTCGGATCAGTACAACCATGCGAGCATCATAGACGGCTGCCGGCTCTCTCGAGCCAAAGTCATGATCTATCCTCATCTTGACGTTGACCGGGTCGAGCAATTCCTCAAGCTGAATGGTTTTCGACGTAAGCTGGTTGTGACTGAATCCGTATTTTCCATGGACGGCGACCGAGCCCCGCTCCGACAAATTGACGATCTGTGCAAGCGTTGGGGGGCTGTCCTCATGGTTGATGAGGCCCATGCCACCGGTGTCCTGGGGCCTCAGGGAAAAGGATTGGCCGCTGAGGTCGGCGTGGTCCCCGAGATACAAATGGGGACATTGGGCAAGGCTGTGGGCTCGGCAGGAGCGTACGTCGCGGGGAGCCGCGGCCTGGTGGACCTTGTAATAAACAGGGCTCGATCCCTCATATATACCACTGCTGGGCCTCCGGGCGTCATTGGGGCTTCGCTTGCCGCTCTGAAGATAGTGGCCTCGCAAGAAGGAAACCGGAGAAGAAAAAGCCTGAAAGAGAACACGATTCTGTTTCAGGGCCTGCTGGAACGCGAACTGGGATTTTCCGCCGAGGCGAGCCATATCGTACCAATAGTAATCGGCGATTCTCGGCGCACCATGGAAGTTAGCGCGGCCTGTTTGTCAGTCGGCATCTTCGCTCATGGAATTCGGTATCCCACGGTGCCAGAAGGCGCTGCTCGGCTCAGATTCACTCTCATGAGCGAGCATACCGCTCAGGACCTTAACAAAGCGGTAGCCGTGATGGCCGCGTCGATGAGTGCCGTGAACGAAGAGCAAGACGCTAGGGTCGCATCGGTAAAGAGTCGTTGACCGCGGGAAGTCGACGAGGGTCAAAAATCCCCATAGGGATTGCTTCCTTGACAAATACCCGGCCCTGTGCGGTCTGAATTCGGGAGTGCAGCCAAATGACCAAGCCCCAAGTCTATATCCCCAAGGACCGTATAGAGGCCTTCTGCAAAAAGTGGAGGGTCAAGGAGTTATCGTTGTTCGGGTCTGTCCTTCGCGGGGACTTTCGTCCCGACAGCGACGTGGATGTTCTGGTGGAGTTGCAGCCCGGGCACGGCCTTACGCTCTACGACTGGTTGGATATGATCGACGAGCTGAAAGACATCTTCGGACGAAATGTGGACTTGGTCGCCAAGAAAGGGCTCAAGAATCCTATCCGCCGCAAGGAAATCCTTCGAACCGCGGAGGTGATCTGTGCAGCCTGATGAGCATGATGCGGGGTATCTTCTCGACATGCTGCAGCATGCGCGGGGCGTTGCCCGAGCCGTTGAAGGCCTGACCGTCGAAGATTATCTCTCGTTCCCAGGCTCCAGCCTGGGAACGCATACCGAGAGGCTCCGCCTCCTCCAGGAGTTAAGAGGTGTCAAGTCCACCTTTTCTCAAGGGGTAATCATTCACTTACGTGCGGGAGCGTCTCCCATGCCCCGAAGGGGCAGCCCAACAGTAGCCACGGGCGTAAGCCCGTGGACAATGGTCCACACAATCATTTGGATCACCGACCCTGAAGGGGTCGACCATGAATGTGAGTTGGACTTCGGGATTGGTCGACCCCTCCAGGGTCGGTGATTCAGGGCTGTAGCAGTACTTCCGGTCCACGGGTTACACCCGTGGCTACCATTGGTACGCCCCTTCAGGGCTCAGAATCCCTTCTACCTCCGCAAGACTGAATGGTTACCTCAAGGGGCATTTAGGTCGGTTGACAGCTTTTTCTGACGCTGTCCGGGCAGGGAACCCGGACGACAAGCATTCCCAGGCTGAGGCCTGGGAACGAGACAGAATACATTTGGAAGAATTGAATGTTCGATTCTATAGAATCTGTTGAAAAGAGCCTGCTGAGAGAAAAGTACATCCCGGATCGCTCGCTCGCGACGGTGCTTTATCTTGCGTGGTCTCTGAAGAAGCCCCTCTTCCTCGAAGGGGAACCGGGTGTCGGCAAGACCGAAACCGCTGCGGTCATGGCCAAAGCGTTAAACACGAATCTTATCCGCTTGCAGTGTTACGAAGGCCTTGACGCGAATCACGCACTATACGAATGGAATTATCCTCGACAGATACTCGCGATCAAACTTGGAGAAGAATGCGGAACAGAGCGCGAATTGATCGGCCGCACGATCTTCACCGAGGAGTTCCTCATCAAGCGGCCCCTCCTCGAAGCTATCCTTTCTGCACGTGAAAGGGAGCCGGTGCTGTTGATCGACGAGATAGATCGGTCTGACGAGGAGTTCGAAGCTTTGCTCCTCGAAGTCCTGTCCGATTTCCAGATCTCGATACCCGAGATCGGAACGCTCAAGGCCGTGCGCCGTCCAATGGTCATACTGACCTCGAATCGGACCCGTGACATTCACGACGCTCTAAAGCGCCGATGCCTGTATCATTGGATAGACTACCCTACCCTGGAAAAGGAAAGAGAAATCATAGCCGCTCGCATTGCGGGTATTTCCGAAGATCTTGCCCGGCAGGTGGCCCTGTTCATGAAGCGACTACGGGAGGAAGACCTTGTAAAAAGGCCCGGTGTGGCCGAGACCCTCGATTGGGCGTCAGCACTGCTCGCACTGGAGAAGCAATACCTGGATGAGAAGACCGTGGAAGATACCCTCGGCTGCATCCTGAAATATAGAGAAGATATGGTGCGTTTTCAGGACCTCTGGCAACGCGCGGATTTCCGGGACGCCCTTTTGATGGACGTCATGGAAAAGATGTGCTGATTCTGCCAAGGTAGCGCCGCCAAACTTGATTACCACAATGAAACTTAATGGCGTGTCATCGGAGACCATTCCTGAATCCTCGCTGGCAGGTGCTGTGATTTCTTTCGGCCGAATGCTGAAAGAGGCCGGGTTCGCCGTGTCGACTCCTTCGGTAATGGATGCTCTGGAGGGGATTTTACGCGTGGGGCCGGGAGATCTTCAGGCGTTCAAAACCGCGCTGAAAGCCACCTTTATGACCAGAATCGAGGAATCCGCAGCCTTTGAACGGCTCTTCAACGAGTTCTGGATTCAAGGCATGGCGGGAAAGGCTGAACAAGACCTCGCGAATTCGGAACTCGGAGGTGATGATTCCCCACCTGACGGAGAGACCTCCGAGGAAGGGCCATTTCCAGCGGAGGCCGTGCTGTCGGCCTCTCAAGAGCAGGAAGCCTGGGGTGCTCAGGCCCACGTGATGTATTCCCCTCGTGAAATCCTCAGAGAGCACGACTTCAAAGACGTTCCAGCGGGGTATGACGAAAGGATGGCACGCATCATACGCGAGATCCTTGCGCCTCTATTCCGGCGGGTTGGTGTCAGGAAACGGGCTGTTCCATATGGGACTTCTCTTGATTTCAGAAAGCTGATGCGCCGGAATGTGCGATACGGCGGTGAAATTGTAGAATTGCCTCGCCTCAAGCCGCGGCGCCGGATCAGGAGGCTGGTTTTCCTTTGTGACGTGAGCGGCTCAATGAATCCATACCTCAGATTCATGCTCCGTTTCATAAAAGAAATCCAGCAGGTTCCGTCTCGTGTGGAGACCTTTGTCTTTGCGACTCGGTTGCACCGGATCACGCCTTTCCTTTCGCGGCTGCCTTTTGCCGCCGCGCTGCAAGAGGTCTCGGACATTGTCAAAGACTGGTCCGGCGGCACTCGCATCGGGTCTTGTCTGCACGAATTCAATGCCTTTCGAGGCGGAGGGATGCTCGGGTCGTCCACTGTGCTGCTCATACATTCCGATGGATGGGACCGAGGGGACATCGCTCTGCTGGAAAGCCAAATGGCGCGTATTCATCGACGAGTGTATCGAATACTTTGGATTAACCCGCTGCTCGGCGGTCCTTCTTACGAGCCAACCTGCCGAGGCATGCAAGCCGCTCTGCCGTATATCGACTCTTTCATCCCGGGACATAACATAGCGGGCCTGGAAAGACTCGCCGGCACCCTCAGAGGCATTTTGTGAGGGGAGAGAAGAAGAAGGGAAGAAAAGTTTCCGGGGAACCCTTTTTTGTGTAAAAAGGGGTTCCCCGGACCCCTCCCAAAAAACTCTATATGGCTTGTTGTTGGGCTTCCGCTGGAGCGGAAGCCCAACAACAAGCACAGTATAGAAGCTTGTTGCAGCGATGTGAATTCATCTGTACGGCGCGCTTCGAGGAGGCTGTCTCAAAACCAATGAATACGACGGAATCGTGTTACGCGACGGGTAGCCCGGACGTTACTACGTCCGGGTCGCGAAGCGACAGGAGGTCCGGTGGCCGAACAAATTCTTGAACCTGCTATTTTAATCAATGAATCCATTGCAATACCACAGGTTCAGGCCTCTTGTTCCTTCGGAACCTGGAGGCAGTGGCCTCCGGGCCACCTAGCGGAACCAATTCTTGTTGTAGGGGCGCACGGCCGTGCGCCCCTACAAGGATTGTTTCACCCAAAAGCCCTCCTGTCGCTTCGCGACCAGCGGGTGGTACCGGCATCTTTCGTTACCTCAACAAACAGGCGAGACGCCTGTCCCACCGTACCACTTGGCGGGCCTTTGACAATCCCGTTATTGGAATGGTAACCTGGTTAAACTTGAGGACGGCACTCTGGAATTGCCAATTGAGGAGCTAAATCTATGGAATCTTCTCCAATTAAGTTCAGAAACATTAAGGGCGCGGGTGTCTTGGCGCCTTACGCAAAGCTCTTTTTCCGAGCGCTCAATCTGATGCTCAAACCCGAGAATAGGGCGATCCGCAGATCTAAAGGCGTGAGCCCGGTAGACGCCCTGTTCAATTTCGTCAAGTTATCATTCCTGCAAACTACGGTGCTCAGATATAGGCGCATGGTGCGGTTCAACAACCAAATTATCCTGGACGGCAATTTCCCGCCTGTTCCATCACGTGCGTTTGATAAGCGAATCACCAATTACATCAACAACCTGGACTTGACTGAACTTCCCTCCGGGATTGTTTCCATGTCCACCACGAACTGCTGCCCTTACTCGTGCGCTTTCTGCTCTACCAACGCTCGCAAGAACACCGAAAACGACCTCGATGAAGAACTGCTCAAGAAAACCATAAAGCAGCTTGAAGGACTCGGAGTGCCTACGATCATCCTGCACGGCGGGGAGCCGATGTTCCGGTACGATCGGTTCCTCCGGCTGGTTAAGCACGTCAGCGATACGACCTGCTTGTGGATGTTCACCACAGGGTACGGCGTCACCCCGGAAAAGGCGCTGGAGCTTAAACAGAACGGGCTTTTCGGCGCGTGGGTGAGCCTGGATCATTACGAACCCTCGGTTCACAACCGGATGAGAGGACATCCTGAGGCGTTCGACAATGCCTGCCGGGCCGTGGAATCTTTCAAGCAGGCTGGTGTTTACACATGTCTGTCACTAGTGCCGCCGCCCGATTTCTTGGAGACTGAGAATTTCAAGAAATACTATGACCTCGCCAAAGATCTGGGCGTCGCGGAGATCAGGGTAATGGAAGTGAAGCCTACAGGACGGGCGTGTCGCGGGGTCATACCGCATAGCCCGATACTTGAACAGCTTCAGAAGGACCTGCACAGAGACCCGGCTTATCGGAATTACCCGCCTTTGAGCGGACTTTCCACATGGCTTGAAAAAGATCCTGCGCTTGGCTGCCAATGCCGCTTTGAATACCTGTTCGTCACCTCAACCGGAGAAGTCCAGCCTTGCGAAGCCACCGAGATTTCTTTTGGCAACATACAAGATGAGGATTTCTTGGAAATATACAAACGAGCTTGCAAGGCTTTCCCCAAACCTGCGACAGGCTGCATTCCCATGGTGATGTATCCCGAGGTGCGGGAATTCCAGAAAGTGAAGCCCGATTTGTCTTCCCCTGAGAAATCCAAAATTTCTACGGAAATCATGGCGGGGTTCCAGGCCAAGGGAGCGATTCCGGGAGCTTACAAGCACCTTTGGTCCATGTACGAGCGCAGACTCGAAGCTTATCGGAAGCGAACGGCACAGACCAAGAATTACCCGCAGATTTAGACACGGACCTCCGGTTCTTGTGGGGCAGTCCCGCGGCTCGCGGGACTGCCCCACAAGACCATTCCCCCCACAGAACCGAATGCTCCCGCATGAGCATCGAAATACAGTTGAATTCCGCCTTTAGTTACTGTATGCTCTCTCAATTGTTAGTGGTTCGCCAACATTGGCGTAGAACAAACACCCTTTGAACAACGGCTAACACCGGTCTTTTTCTCCAATAATCAAGAAACAGGCATGAATTAGAATCGTCGCTCCACCACTGTTGTGTACGGAGGATGAGATGGACATGATTCCTCAGATCATAGTAAGCGGGCTTGCCGCGGGCGGGGTCTATGGTCTGATCGCCTTGGGATTCGTCCTGATTTACAAGGCCACGAGTATCCTCAACCTTGCTACGGGAGAATTCATGACACTTGGCGCGTTTGTGTGTCTGAGTGTCATGACTCAAATTTCCGCGCCATTTTATGTGGCCTTATTGGTCACTGTCGTTTTCGCTAGCTTGCTGGGACTCGTTATCGAACGGGTCATTCTGCGCCCGCTGATCGGCGAGCCCATTATCGCTGTAATCATGGTCACCATTGGGCTTGCCAGCATACTCAAAGGGCTTACTCACATTATATGGTCCCCTGAGTACCGTTCATTCCCTCCAATTTTTCCACCGCAACCGCTTTTCCTGGGATTCGCGATCGTCCCTTCGGGACTGCTTTGGGGGTTCATTTTCGCCATTCTCGGCACGGTAATTTTTACAGTGATTTTCCGATACACACGAACGGGCCTGGCCATGCGTGCCACCGCTGCCAATCAGCAAGCGGCTCTGTCCATGGGGATCAGCGTAAAGCGCGTGTTTGCTTTATCGTGGATCTTCGCGGCCATAACCGCGGCCGTCGGCGGCATTATCATCGGGAACATAAGCGGGATAAGCATTCACCTTGGACACATCGGTCTCAAGGTGCTGGCGGTAATCATATTGGGTGGCTTGGACAGCATTGGAGGGGCCATTCTCGGCGGATTCATCATCGGAATACTGGAGAACTTCGCCGGTGTGTACCTTGACGCGTTTTTTGGCGGCGGGATCAAGGAAGTTGTTCCATTCGTTGTCTTGGTGATAATCCTCATGATTCGGCCGTATGGCATGTTCGGGAAACCTACCATTGAGCGGGTTTGATCGCGGAAGGGCGAGGAAGTTCGTCCTCTCGTTCCCAGGTTCCAGCCTGGGAACGCATACCGGGAGGCTCCGCCTCCTCAAAAATAACGCTCTGAGGGAACCCAGAGGATGTCCGGGCTGGAGCCCGGACCGCAGACATTCCCAGGCTGGAGCCTGGGAACGAGACCTAACCGGTGCTTCTTCTGTAGAGAGTGACTAATGCGCTGCGGTGATTTCAAAGAATCATATCTGGAAGATGAAAGGATTTTTCAGACGTGGTTCGTCAAGTTCTGGCTGGGCCTCTTGTTAATTTCTCTTTTGACCCTCCCTTTGATTGCCAGCTCGTACGTATTGTACGTGGCCAATATCATAGGCTTCGCCATCATTGCCGCGGTGGGCTTGAACCTGCTCACGGGTTTCACGGGCCAGATTTCTCTTGGTCACGCGGCTTTCGTGGGAGTTGGCGGTTATGCAACTGCAATCCTCATAACTCGCTGGGGTGTTCCTTTTTGGGTGGCCCTACCGGCCGCGGGGCTGATTTCCGCTGCCGTTGGAATGTTTATCGGGGTCCCATCCCTGAGAGTAAAAGGACTTTACCTAGTCATAGCGACCCTAGCGGCCCAATTTATCCTCGAGTATATCTTTGTCCATTGGGAATCCATGACGCGAGGGATTCGTGGCATCAATGTCCCGCCGCCTCATATAGGCGGTTTCGTCTTCGACACGGAAAAGAGTTTCTATTACATCACCTTGGCGCTTGTACTGTTGGGCCTGGGTTTTGCCAGAAATCTGGTTCGAACCAAATGGGGCAGAGCTTTTGTAGCCATAAGAGATAGAGATCTGGCCGCCGAGATCATGGGCATCAACCTTTTTCGTTACAAGCTCACGGCGTTTGCTTTGAGTTCCTTTTACGCGGGAATTGCAGGAGGGCTATGGGTGAGTTTCATGAAGGTCGTCACCCCGGAGCATTTTCCTTTTTCCCTGTCAATTCAATACCTGGCTATGGTCATTGTGGGCGGTCTCGGAAGCGTTCTCGGGTCGATCTTCGGCGCGGTTTTTATGACTTTGGTTCCGGAGCTTCTGAACGTCCTTACGGGGTACGCGAAGGCTGTTTCTCCCTCTTTGGGGCCGCTGTTCATCCCCATGAAGGACGTGATTTTCGGCGCGCTGATAGTGTCTTTCCTGATTTTCGAACCACACGGGCTTGCGGAGATATGGCACCGAATAAAGAATTCCTTCACGCTTTGGCCGTTCTCGTACTGAGGTGTGGTTGTTTAACAGTGGATAGGATGCGGTAACGCCGCGATGAACGTGGGGGACCGGAGGGCCACCAGGAGGGTTGCCCCTACATGACATCATTCGGCTGGCACGGCGCGCCCCTTGTGGGCGCCCACGATCATTGGAATGGGAGGGCAACCACGAGGGTTGCCCCTACCTGACCCACAAACACGTTCGAGGAATCTGCGTCGGCTCGCAAACACCGATAGTTGCCGATGAAATATGATCCGGACAACCACCGCAGGCATTCGATTCGTCTAAAGGATTACGATTATTCGACGGCCGGGGCGTATTTTGTTACGATTTGCGCCCATAACAGGGAATGCATTCTCGGGAAGATCGTGCGCGGAGAGGTGCGATTGAACGAGCCAGGCCTTATGATTAGGAACATATGGGAACAACTGGATCAAAGATTCCCTAAGATGAAGATAGACACCTACGTGATCATGCTTAGCCACGTTCATGGCATCGTTTGGTTGGTAGGGACGCCCCTTGTGGGTGCCCCAGATCGTCGGAATGGGAGGGCAACCACGAGGGTTGCCCCTACGTTGGGCGACGTCGTAGGGGCATTCAAATCAATTACGACGGGCCAGTACATACTGGGGGCGAAAATGCTGGGATGGGTGCCGCTATCGGGTCGCCTGTGGCAACGCAACTATTACGAACACGTCATCCGTAACGAAAATGCCCTGAACGCGATTCGCGAATATATCAAGGCAAATCCGTCGCAATGGCAGGAGGACCCTGAAAATCCGGATGTCATTGGGCAACCCTTTCCCTCGTTTCCAGGCTGAAGCCTGGGAACGAGGACGAACTTTTGTGCAGCCGGCGTCATATACTGTCGGCGCGGTTCGTGAACCGCCCGAAATCAGGGCGCTTCTCGAAGCGCCCCTACATTGAACAACTGCACTCTGGGGTTTTCTTATCCACACTCAACGGTGAAAGGAGAGGTGATTCATGAGAGGAAAAGTTTTTGGAATTGCGGCCCTTCTGATTCTTACCTTGGCGCTCATTGGTTCGACGGCCTTTGCACAGGAAGAGATCAAGGTCGGAGCTGTTCAGCCTATTACCGGCCGCTTCGCCTTTGCCGGCGGTCAAATCAATGCCGGACTGGAAGACGCGCTGATGATGGCTAACGAAGATGGAGGAATCAACGGTAAGAAAATCAAGTACATAATGGAAGACGGGCAATACCAGTTGGATGTGGCGACCGCGGCTTTCAAAAGGATTATGTCCAGAGACAATCCTCTGATCATGTACGGAGAGAGCACCGGACTGGGCAAGGCCATGGCTCCGGAGATAAAGGATCGATTCAAGATTCTTTACAGCTCCACCTCTTTTTCCAGCGAACTGGCGGATTTCGCCGCGAACCCGTACATATTCGTTCCCGGCCCTACTTACAGTGACATGATTGGGATTCTGCTCCAGTACATCGCTAAAGAAAAGCCCGGAGCAAAAGTCGCGTTTTTCTACAGTGACACCGAGTTCGGCAAAGACCCCATCCCATATGGCCGCCAGAAGTGCAAAGACCTGAAGCTCGATCTGGTGGCTGAAGGCGTAGCACAGGTGGGTGCAGTGGACGTGACCTCGCAGGTGCTGGTCCTGAAGCAGAAAGACCCCGACTATGTCATCTTTCAGGGATTTGTCGTGGACCCTGTGCAAACCGTCATCAAGCAGTGCCGTGATTTCGGGATGAAATGCAAGTTCATGGGAACGTTCTGGGGCGCGTCCAAGATGATCGTGGACAACCTCGGCCCGCTGGCTGAAGGTTACATGGCGGTTAATCCCTACATGTATTGGTGGAACGATGACGTGCCGATGATCAAAAAGATCAAGGCCTATACCGCGAAGGTGCATCCTAAAGTTACGTATAGGGACAATTCCTATATGCAGGGGTTCATGACCGGCCTGCTCTTTGTCGAGTGTCTTAAGAGGGCCGACAAGGCCGGGCAACTCAACGGAGAAGGCCTGGTCAAGGCCCTGCAATCGCTGAAGGACTTTGACAGCGGCGGGTTGTCCGCTCCTTTCACCATAAAAAACAACAAGTTTCCTGTCGCGCGGGTTTGGAAGGTTAATGTGGAGAAAAAGATCCTCGAACCTGCATCCGACTGGATGACGCTGGAATGACAGTATCGGCATAGCATAGCGCAAGACTGCGGGCACGGCACGCCGTGCCCCTACAGTTAATTCGACGGCCGCGGGCTTGGGTAGGGGCACGGCGTGCCGTGCCCGCATCTAAATAGTCCTGTAGGATGTGGTGAGCGAAGCGAACCGCATCGTTCGAGGAACGCTCGTGCGATGCGAACGATGCGGTTCCCGTTAGTTACCGCATCCTACGCGAACTACCCTTGCCCCAACGCTCTCCCAAAAGAAGGGGTGGGCGCTACGAAGAGGCAGGGTAAATGTAGCGCTGGCATCTTGCCGGTAATCGAATTAGGGGCAGCCGCGGGGACCTGCCCCCGCGTTCCAACCATTTAGGCCACAGGTTTGATAGACGGTTACCAATGACTCAAACGCTCCCACATTTGTTGATGGAAAACGCCAAGAAGTTCGGCCCGGAGAAGGTCGCTCTCCGGGAGAAAGAATTCGGCATCTGGCAATCCGTGAGTTGGCAACAATATTTCGACAATGTGCGGGACCTTGCTCTGGGGCTCCTGGCCCTCGGCTGTCAGCCGGGTGACAAGCTTGCCATCCTTGGCGACAATCGGCCTCAATGGGTCTACTCCGAGCTTGCCATCCAGTCGCTCGGCGGCGCGGCCCTTGGCATTTTTCCCGACAGCCACCTAGATCAGGTGAAGTACATTATCGACCATTCCGACGCCGTGTTTCTCATAGTGGAAGACCAGGAGCAGACGGACAAGTTCTTACAGATCAAGGAAGCGTGCCCCAAGATCAAGCATGTGATCGTGGACGATATGAAAGGGATGAGATATTACGACGATCCACTGCTTGTCCCCTTTACCAGAGTCCAACAAATGGGTCGTGATCTGGCGGCGGCTGAACCGGGCCTTTTCGAGCAGACCCTCAGCCGGGTTACGGAAGGCACGGTGGCTGTCCTGGCCTACACCTCGGGGACTACCGGGCTTCCCAAGGGGGCCATGCTGACCCATCGGAACATGATAAAGATGGCCGTCAATTATGATGAAATTGATCCGACATACGTCACGGACAATCATGTGTCATTCCTCCCCCTGGCATGGGTAGGGGAACAGATGACGGGTGTTTCGTGGCATCTTTACAAGGGATTCACTGTAAATTTCCCCGAGAAAGTCGAAACCGTCGCGGAAAATATCCGTGAAATTGGCCCGCAGCTTCTGTTTGCTCCACCCAGGTTCTGGGAAAAGATGTGCTCCGACATCCAGGTCAAGATCCAGGACGCGGCGTGGATAAAGAGGTTCTTGTACAACAGATGTATGCCGATGGGATACAAAATGGCGGAGCTGAGGCTGGCAAACAAGGAGCCTGGTGCTTTGGCTTCGCTTCTTTCCTGGACTTGCTATTACTTGGTCTTTCGCTCCCTGAAGAATTACCTCGGACTAAAGAACCTGCGGAACGTCTACACTGGCGGGGCCGCTCTGGGACCGGAGATTTTCAACCTTTTTCAAGCGCTTGGGGTCAACATTAAGCAGATCTACGGCCAGACCGAAACAGCGGGGATCTCCGTTGCCCACAGGAACAAGGATATCAAGCTCGACACCGTAGGAAAGCCGATTCCTGAAATGGAGATTAAGATCTCGGACACTGGAGAAATCCTTACACGTGGTCCCACGGTCTTTGCAGGCTATTACAAGAACGACGAGGCCACACGCAAGACCCTCATTGACGGTTGGCTCCACTCCGGCGATCAAGGGATCCTCGACGAGGACGGCCATCTGTTGGTCATCGACCGCATGAAAGATGTCATGAAACTTTCCGATGGCACCAAGTTTTCGCCTCAGCTCATCGAGAACAAGCTCAAGTTCAGTATGTACATCTCTGAAGCGGTTGTTGTGGGAAAAGAGCGTCCGTTTGTCGCGGCCTTGGTGAACATGGACATGAACAATGTAGGTAAGTGGGCTGAAAACAACAAGATCACTTATACGACGTACACGGACCTATCTCAGAAGGAGCAGGTCTATGACCTGATCGCTGAGGAAATCGCGGAAATGAACAAATCGCTGCCAAAAGCTGCGCAGGTCCGAAGATTCGTGATGCTCCACAAAGAACTGGATGCTGACGACGACGAAATGACCAGAACGCGAAAGGTCAGGAGGTCCTTCGTGGAACAGCGATACGCCCAGCTTATCCAGGCCCTGTACGGAGATCAAGAGGTGCTGGACGTGGCTACGGATATCCGATACCGCGACGGCAAGGAATTCAGAATGCAAACCTCGGTCCGCATCAAAGAGGTGCCGTAGACTGGAGATTGGAAAATTGCGGGGAGGACCTTTTTGTAAAAAGGTCCTCCCCGCACCCCTCTCCAAAAACTTTTGTATCATGCTCGCTGTTCGGCTTTCCCGTCAGGGAAATCCGAACAGCGAGACAATATATGAAGCTTTTGGAACAAGGTCGATCCTCGTTCCCAGGAGCCTGGGAACCAGACGACTTGAGGTGATTATTTAATGACAGTTCCTTCAGCCAATCCGGCAGAGAGCGAATTTCAGCTCTCCGTAGACGGAATTTTTCTCAGGTTCGGCGGAGTAAATGTCCTTGCGAATGTGAGCACAGGCGTTAGGAAAGGGGAGATCTTTGCCATCATAGGCCCTAACGGCGCGGGCAAAACGTGCCTGCTAAACTGCATCAATAGGTTCTATCAACCTAGCCAAGGGCGCATATTCTTTGAGGGCCGGGATATAACGCGCCTCAAGCCGTACCAGATTGCCGGCCTGGGGATTGCTCGAACCTTTCAAAACGTCGAGCTGTTCAAGGGTATGACTGTCCTGGACAACATTAAGCTCGGTCGTCACGTTCACCTGCAAACCGGGCTGTTGTCCGCGGGGTATTATTTCGGCGAGGCAAGGCGCACGGAAATGGCGCTTCGCAAGGAAATAGAAGAGACCATCATAGACCTCCTCGAAATAGAACACATTCGCAAGAAAAAAGTCGGGACCTTGCCTTACGGGCTGCAAAAGAGGGTTGAATTGGCTCGGGCCTTGGCAATGAAGCCAAAACTGCTTCTCCTGGACGAGCCTGTTACCGGCATGAACCTGGAAGAAACGGAAGACATAGCCAGATTCATATTGGACATACACGACGAGTGGGGCGTGACGATCATTCTTATAGAGCACGATATGGGCGTGGTGATGGACATTTCGGATCGCATCGCGGTCCTGGACTTCGGGATCAAGATAGCCGAGGGCGAGCCTCCCGAAATAAGACACAATGAGCTGGTCATCAAGGCATATCTTGGCGAGAAAGACCTGGCGTACTCAAGGCTGGGAGCGTAACTGTCTGATGCAACCGATGCTTGAAGTAAACAATATTGAAGTGATCTACAGCGAAGTCATCCTTGTTCTCAAGGGCATGTCGCTCAAAGTCCATGAAGGCCAAATAGTGGCAATACTCGGCAATAACGGCGCGGGCAAGAGCACGACTCTGAAGGCGATTTCCGGCCTGCTGAAATCCGAAGACGGAGAGGTTACCGACGGAGCCATCACCTTCATGGGAGAGCGCATCGACAGGATGGACCCCGAGAAGATAGTCAGAAAAGGGATCTTCCAGGTCATGGAAGGCCGAAAAGCCTTCGAAGATTTGACCGTAGAAGAGAACCTCCTGGTGGGAGCGCACACCATTAAGAGCCGGAAACAGATAAAGCGGGACCTGGAAACGGTTTACCACTATTTCCCGAGACTGACTCAGCGGAGAGGCGTTCTTGCCGGATACATCAGCGGTGGTGAACAACAAATGCTGGTCATAGGCCGCGGGCTAATGGCCCGTCCACGGGTGATGCTGCTGGACGAGCCTTCCATGGGACTCAGCCCCATGCTGGTCGGAGAGATCTTTGAAATAATACAGAGAATAAACCAGGAGGAAAAGGTGACCATCCTTCTGGTCGAACAAAATGCCCGCATGGCCCTGAGCATCGCGGATCACGGATACGTTATGGAGAGCGGCCGCATCGTCCTGGATGACGAAGTGGAAAAGCTTAGAGAAAACGAAGACATCAAGGAATTCTACCTGGGCCTGACGGAAATGGGCCAAAAGAAAAGCTACCGCGAGGTCAAACACTACAAACGCCGCAAACGATGGCTCACGTGAAACGCTAACGGGCATGTAGCCTCTTATCGCCTCGCTTTCAAACAGTATGGCTTTCCCGCATCCTCGCTTTTGCGCGATAATACCTGTTTGCAATATCCAGATATGTGAAAGGAGTGCATGAATGTCTGCGTATGCCCGAATGGCCGGTGAAATTCTGGCCCGAATCCGTGAGTCCAAGCCGGTGGTGCACAGTATTACCAATTACGTTGTTATGAACTCTACCGCCAATGTTCTTTTGGCCATGGGGGCCTCACCAATAATGGCTCACGCCCCTGAAGAGATTGAAGACCTTTCTCTCATAACGAGCGCCCTGGTGATTAACATAGGCACTCTTTCAAAGCCGTGGATTGAATCGATGACCTTGGCCGGGCGACTGGCCATTGTGGCCGGCAAGCCTGTCGTGTTGGACCCCGTAGGCTCCGGAGCCACCAAACTCCGCACTGACACAGCCCGCGGCATCATCAAGTCTTCGCTTCCGACGGTGATCCGAGGCAATGCCTCCGAGGTACTTTCCCTCTCGCCTCAGGGAGGCACGACAAGAGGCGTGGATTCCATCCACTCCATGGAAGACGCGGTGGATGCCGCTCGATCCATTGCGTCGTCTCTCGGCACGGTGATTGCGGTCACGGGCGAACGGGACCTTGTGACAGACGGGAACCGATCCCTGATCATCAGCGGAGGAAGCCCCTTGATGGGATACGTCACCGGGACAGGCTGCGCAGCCAGCGTGATTGTAGGGGCGTTTCTGGCCGCGGAAAAGGACGCTGTAACAGCCTCCGCGGCTGCTCTGGCCTTTTTCAAGTTAGCAGGCGAACGAGCCGCGGCTGAGGCCAAGTTTCCCGGGACATTCTGGGTCAAAGCACTCGATGCGCTTTACGAGATCAGCCCTGAGGAACTGGCGTCAAACGCAAGGATCTCTGAACAATGATCGACGTTGCGTCGTGGGAGGTCTACCTGGTCACGGACCGTGCTTTCTCCAAGGGGAGATCAACCCTGGAAATAGTGCAAGCCGCGGTCAGTGGAGGAGTGTCTGCTGTCCAACTCCGCGAAAAGGACCTGGAGACGCGTGCATTTTACGAAGAAGGCCTGAAAATAAGGGCCCTATTGCGTTCCAGCCGCGTGCCGCTTATCATCAACGATCGAATCGACCTGGCTCTGGCTCTGGATGCGGATGGCATCCACCTGGGCCAGGACGATATGCCCATAAGGATCGCCAGAAAGATCCTCGGACCTGACCGAATCATCGGGATCTCTGTGAACACTCCCGAGCAAATTGACGATGAAAGCATGTCAATGGCAGATTACCTGGCAATCAGCCCGGTCTTTTTCACTTCCACAAAATCGGATATCACGAAACCTTGGGGCCTGGAAGGTGTGAGAAAAGCCAGGGCCATGACCGACCTGCCCCTCGTTGCCATAGGCTCGATCAAGAAAGAAAACACAAGGGAAACGGTCGCCGCAGGCGCGGACTGCGTCGCGGTCGTCACGGCCATAGTCTCTGCCGACGACCCGGAACAGGCAACCAGAGAACTGCTGGAACAGGTCCGTGCAGGAAAAAGAGAGCGCTGAGGGTGGGGAGAAGGAATTCCGGGGAGGGCGTTTTTGCAAAAACGCCCTCCCCGGACCCCTCCCCAAAAACTCCTATAACTTAATTATCGAGGTTCTTGCCTTTGATTAGCTTGTGGACATAGCACACAGCCAGGGCGTAATTTGCGGCAGAATGCATGGAAACCGCGTTTCTCGTTCCAAGGCTCTGCCTTGGAATGCATATCGGGAGGCTCCGCCTCCCTGGCCTGGTTGAAATGACATGGGTTTCCGGGCAGAGCCCGGATGGTAAGGGGTCCCAGGCGGAGCCTGGGAACCAGAAAAACTCCCACAATTTACTTTATCGGCACACTGCCTTCGATTCGGTTAGGAAATATCCGGATTGGATCAAGACGGCGGCCACAGGCCGCCCTACACCACCAGGAAACAGGCCGGGAAGTACGAACGTAGGACGGGCCGTGCCCGCCAGTTATCATCATAAACATCCGCGACATCATCTCGCACGCATGAGCACCAATCATGGAACTTAAAGACATAGAAGCCCACTCCCGGCACCGATCAAGGCGGCGGCCACAGGCCGCCCTACAGCACCAGGAAACAGGCCGGGAAGTACGAACGTAGGGCGGGCCGTGCCCGCCAGTTATCATCATGAACATCCATGACATTATCCAGCTCGCATAAGGTCCCATCATGGAACTTAAAGACATAGAAGCGCACGCCCAGCATCGATCAAGACGGCGGCCACAGGCCGCCCTACACCACCAGGAAACAGGCCGGGAAGTACGAACGTAGGACGGGCCGTGCCCGCCAGTTATCATCATAAACATCCGCGACATCATCTCGCACGCATGAGCACCATAATGAAACTCAAAGACATAGGTGAATTCGGCTTCATAGACAGAATCGCGCCGTTGGGCAACATCCGAACCAAGGGTGTGGTCAAGGGAATAGGGGACGACTGCGCCGTGATATCAGTGGACGGACCCAATTACCTCTTGGTCACCACTGATCTTCTGGTGGAGCGGGTCCATTTTCTGAAACAATGGGCCTCACCCGAAATAATCGGAGCGAGGGCTCTCACAGCCAACTTGTCGGACATTGCCGCATGCGGCGGCACACCGCTTGACGCGTTTATCAGCATCGCCATTCCCGACAACCTCGAAGTGGAGTGGCTCGACGGCCTTTATCGCGGTATGGCGGAAATGGCGAGGGCCTACGATGTCAACTTGCTCGGAGGCGACACTACAGGATCGAAGAGCGACCTGGTGATCAATATAGCTCTGACAGGCACAGTGGCCCCTGACCAAGTGCTGTTTCGCCACACGGCGAATGCAGGCGACATTATTGTGCTTACGGGCCCCGCCGGGTTATCGGCCGCGGGCTGTGACGTTCTGCTCCACTCTCCCGATCTTCCTGGAGAGCTATCCCGCGTCTTGACACGGGCTCATTTGGAACCCCGGCCACACATCCTCCAGGGGCGTCTACTGGCCACCTCAGGCGCGTGTACAGCCGCAATCGACGTTTCCGACGGCATCTCTTCCGACCTGGGCCACATATGCCGCGACTCGGGCCTCGCCGCGGTGGTCTACGAGAAACGGCTTCCCATAAGTGATGACCTGATCCGTGCAGGAGTCTCATTGGGAAAGGACCCCTTGGCGTGGGTCTTGAACGGCGGAGAGGACTATGTGTTGCTCGCTGCTGTCAAACCGGACAAGTTAGCGGATTTGCAGGATAACTTCAGGGCGAACGCGTTAGACCTGTTCCCTATCGGGGAATTTGTCCGCGGGGACAGCATGTCTCTGGAGCGGTCGGACGGCCGGAGGGAAGCCCTGACTTGGGGCGGCTGGGACCATTTCAGATAATACAGCGGTCCAGTTGGACGTTTCTCGCAGAAAGCTCGCGGGCTTGCCAGAAAAATGACGATTAGGTATTGTGTGGTCCGTCGCCTTGTTGTAATAGGCCATCCGGGTCTTGGGACAATTCCCGGGCGGAATGAAAAGGACGCGGACAGCATCGGCTGAGTGTCCGAATGATCGTGGTGGGTATTGAAGATCCGATCTAGCGATCACGAATACATGACGGTCTTTTCGAACACCTCTGCTAGGCCTGTGATGCAGTGCCCACCAGTTGATCTCAACAGGGCCGTCTCACCATGTGATCCTCGCATCGGCTCGCCCGGAATCACTCTTGTTGTTGAAAACCGCGTCGGCAATGGAATGAGCAGCAAGCCCCGATCGTTTCTTCGAGGCTGCCTTCTGGGGCTTTGCGCACTTATCCTGGCAGGCGGTTGCGCCAAAAAGCCTGTGCGGACTGGTGTCCCCTTTGAACTGGACAAAGTCTTTTCGGGAAAATTCTCCCCACGAGAACAAGACTGGAAAGAAGCGGGGATGCGTCTAGCAAAGGACAAGGACTTCGATCAGGCAATTGACGCGTTCAAACGCTACGTGGTGAAAGAACCTGAGGACTTCTTCGGCTTCAATGCTATTGCCGTATGCTACAAGAATATCGGCGACCACACCCTAGCCATGAAGAATTTCGAGCGTGCCCTTGAATTCGCGGAAACGGCCGAAGACAGGGCCAAGGTATTGGCCAACATCGGAAACCTTTACTTTTCCGCGGACAAACCTCAGGTGGCACTGGGCTATTACCGAGAGGCAGCCGGCGAATCGCAGAAGAACCCATTATACCTCGTGTTCATTGCCAGGACCTTCGTGGCAATGGACGAACCCGACCGGGCACGAAAAGTGCTGGTCCAGGCCGAACGCATGCACAAGGACCTGGCAAAGTACGAGCGCGACGAGGACAGAGGCCTGGGTTCCTATCTCATGGCATATTCTTATCTCGCGCTCAACGATGAGGACAGGGTCTACAGGTATCTTGAGAACGCCCTGAAGGTAAACCCGGAAAAGTACGCGGCACGACTGGAAAAAGACATTTCCGATGAGAAAAGCCTTTTTTACACCCTTAAGGATGAGCCCCGACTCCGAAAGGCCTTGCAAAAGCACTCCTCGAAGACCGCCGAGGCGTCCGAGAGAGGCTTTTAGGCCCATACACAGCCGGTTTCCGGCGATTTCCCCTCAAAGTCGGCCATTAATACTCTGGACAATGAGTTCAATCATGATAATAATTGGCGTAGGATTGAATTGCGCGTTGCGCCCGGAACGCGACCAGGGCTGCCGGAGGGCTGGTAGTGTCTGACGTCTCTCTCACGGAAAGATTCGGAAGGCTGCTCGATGCTGCCGGTCAAATGTTCTGGGAGATTGACAAGACTTTTACGGTGCTGTACGCCAACGATCTCCTGAAAAGCGTTTTCGGGGATCCCGTCGGCCAAGTATGCCACCGGTTTATGGCCGGGATAGACAAAGTCTGCACTGACTGCCCGGTGCAAAGGGTTTTTGACGGCGAAGAGAGGGCAGTTTCCGAACGCATGAGATATGACAAGGACGGGCGGCTCGTCTGGCTCGAACACACAGCGACGCCCATCAGAAATAAATCAGGGCAAGTTATCGGGGCAAGTGAATTGACCGTCGACACTACTCACCGCAGAAAAACCGAAGAATGGCTCAAGGATTCGGAACGGCTGTACCGGAATCTCGTGGAACAGGTGCCGGATGTCATTTTTTCTTTGGATGAGATGGGAAAATTCACCTTTGTTAACACTCAGATAGAGAAATTTCTGGGATACCCGGTTCACCACATACTTGAAACGCCTCTCCGAGACCACGTTGTTCCCGAGGACAGAGACCTGCTTGACAGCATGCTCCGGATGGAACCCGAAGCGATCTGGGACGAAGAAGTAGCCATTTTGGACGTGCGAGGTGAACGGAAGTTCGCTCGAATCCGCTGCAAGGCCTCGTCCGGTCACGATGGCCGGTCCATGGGATTCGAAGGGGTGATGCGTGACCGCACGGTTCGAAGACGGCTCGAAGAGGAATTGAAAGCTTCAAAGGAAGCTTTGGTCGAGAAGATAAAGATCATAGACGAACTCTATGAACATATCGTTCAATCGGGCAAGTGCAAAGCCGTAGAGGAACACACTGCGGAGGTCGCGCACGAACTCAGACAGCCCCTGGCAATCGTGGGTGGTTTCGCCCGAAGAATGGCCAGGCAATTTGAATCGGGCCAGTTCCCTGATGTGGAAAAGCAAAAGCAATACACTGAAATCATCATTACTGAAATTCAGAGGCTCGAAAGAATTCTGGACGGCCTCATCGACTTCACAAAGCGCAACTACATCCACCTTCAAAAGATGGACCCCAACGAACTGATCGAATACATTCTGGGAATTACCGAGGGCCGCGCTCGAGAGCGAGGACTTGACCTAAGAGTTAGTCTCGGGCCTGAGATAGGTGAGATTCCCCTGGATCCGGGCCGTTTTCAGCAACTCGTGCTGAATCTGCTTTCCAATGCTATTGAGGCTTCACCTTCCGGCGGGGCGATAGAATTGGAGACCGGGGTCTCTATTCCCAGCGACAAGGCCTTGAAGGCCGGGGAGCTTGCCTCTGCCGGCTATTTTGAAATGAAAATTCGTAACACCGGCCCGTTGATTCCTTTTGAGGCCATTCAGAAGATTTTCAACCCGTTTTATACTACAAAACAACAGGGCACAGGACTCGGGTTGACGGTGACAAAGAAAATCGTTGAGGATCACTGCGGTTCTATCTCAGTGAGATCTGATCTGGATGGCACGGTCTTCACCATTTGGCTTCCTCTCACCGAAACGGACAGGCAGAATGAATTGTGCTTTTATGACAGCCCTGCGCCGCACGCCACAGTTTGAACTCACAGGCATCGTATTACTTCAATTTGACAGCAAATCTCTAAGCGCCTTTTCAATTTCAGGGAAGTCGAAGGAGAACCCCTTCGAGAGTAAGACACCGGGAACTACCCTCTGTCCTTCGAGGATTATCGAGCCGAACTCTCCCAGGACCAGTCTTATCATAAAGGCTGGTCCTGGCATGAATGAGGGCCGTCCCAGGACCTTGCCTATGGCTTGCGCAAAGTCGCGATTCCGGACCGGGCCGGGAGCCGCGAAATTGACGGGACCCTGGATATCCGCGTGTTCCACCACAAAAGCATAGGCTCTGCACAAATCCCGTATGTGGATCCACGAAACCCACTGCCGCCCGCTGCCGATCAGCCCCCCCACAAAGAAGCGGAAGGGCCGGACCATTTGAGCCAAAGCCCCGCCGTCCTTTCCGAGCACCACGCCAAACCGGGTAGTAACTACGCGGACACCTCTTTTGCGTGCCCTAAAAGCCTCAGCTTCCCAGTCCCGCGCCAAAACGGCAAAGAAATCGTGGCCCCCTTGGGCGCTCTCATCCAGTTCTTCGTCCTCTGTGAAGCCGTAATACCCCACTCCTGACGTACTGAAAAGGGTCACGCGGGAGGATGACGGAATCGCGTCCACGAGATTGCGGGTTGTCAGCAAGCGGCTGTCCCTGAGGAGCTTCTTGTAAGCTGCATTCCACCGCTTGAATGCGGTTGCACCGGCCAGGTTGATCAGAACATCGTGGCCCGCGACAGACTCCTGCCATGCACCAGGTTCCATGGGCGTTCCCATCACGCAGGAAACCTTCGGAGGAAGCTTGGCCCGCGCCTGTTCGTTACGAACCAGGCCTGTCACCTCATGGCCGGCTGCCAAAAAGAACCGGCTCAGGTTTGTTCCCACAAAACCATTCGCTCCGGTTATGAAGACTCTCATTGCGCCCGCTCCCCACCCTTACTAATTAGAATTGGATTATTCACTTAGCTCAGCCCATCTGCCATTACCACGTTTTGTTCAGAGGGCTCCGATCAAATGTACGGCGCGGACCCCCGCGTCCGCCCTCGGCTGGGTCTGCGGCCCGGCTCAGGGCAGGCACGGGGAAACTGTCTCAAAACCCTAAAATGGATACATTTCTGGGTAGGGGCGCTTCGAGAAGCGCCCTGATTTCGGGCGGTTCACGAACCGCCCCTACCGACCGGCCGGTGAAATCCTCAGTTCTGAGACAGCCTCCGGGGGCCTGCCCCTACAAGACCCGGTTTCACCTCTCGCCCCGCGTCAACTCCAACTAGTCAGGCGTCGAAAAGAACCGAGCAAGGTATTCAATCCAATTAGAAGTGGCATTTGAGTGCCGTGAGAATTGTCTATTAATTGACCTCCGGGTCTTGTGCTCCCAGAATTATTTGATGCGGAGACGAGCAACAAGGTTCCTCATCCCCACTCTTTTGTTCGTCCCATTCGGAGCACATATCCGAAGATGTCGCGGGACGCGCTTCCACTATCTCAAGGTCGTATTCGAGGGTTGCACCGGACAAAGGATGGTTGGCGTCAATAACAATGGAGTCCTCCCGCACCTCCCGAATGATCACCGTGTCAGGCGCGTTGTCGCCACCGGTAAGCAGGGGCAGTTCCATTCCCGGATATGGCTCCCAACCAGGCGGGAAGTGAAAGTCGCTCTTGCTCTTCTCTATGACCAGTTCCTGATGTCGGGGGCCGAAGGCTTCTTCGGGCGGGACCGAAAAGGAAAGCTTGTCGCCGACCTCGTGTCCAAGTAGACGCAGTTCCAGACCAGGGACGACCTGGCGGTACCCGGTTACGAAGTCCATGACCTCGGGTTCACCGGCCCCTTTGAGAACCCGACCGTTGGCCACTCGAACCGAGTATCTTATCTTGACGTAAGACTTGGAGTCCTCAATTTTGTGTTGGGTCTTAGCTATCTTGTCATCCATCAGTTTCTTTCCTCCGAGGAGAACGTCGCTTTCAAACGGTGAAGAAGACCTCGGTCCAAATCAGCACTGACCTGGTGCCCAGGTCAGTGGCACCCAACAGCCAATCAGGATCGGCCTTTGGGTGTAATGAACCTGAGTTTGCTCAGGTCCGTGCCGGACCTAACAGACCATTCACTATTTGAACACAACCTAGTGTTGGTCGGGTTTGGGGGCTGGATCGCGCATCCAACATCTCACCAAATGCCCTGAAGTCTTCTTTTCAAGGACAGGCGGCTGTTTGCATATCTCCTGCACCTCAGGGCATCGATCCTGGTAAGTGCAGCCTTCGGGCAAATGCCGCAGATCGGGGACCATGCCGGAAATCACGTGGAGTCGATATTTTTGCGCTGCCGCTCCTGTTTCTATTCTGGGTATGGATTTCAGCAAACCAATTGTGTACGGGTGTTGGGGCGATTCGAAGAGATCTTTCACCGGGGCCTCTTCAACTATCATTCCGGTGTACATGACTGCGACCCTGTCGGCCATTTCCGCGATGACCCCCAGATCGTGCGTTATCAGGATGATCCCGGTGCCCCTTGTGTTCTTGATGTTGTTCATCAGTTCGAGGATTTGCGCCTGTATGGTCACGTCCAGGGCAGTGGTGGGTTCGTCCGCGAGCATGAGCTTCGGATCGCAGGCCAGCGCCATCGCTATCACCACCCGCTGGCGCATCCCGCCACTCATCTGATGGGGATAATCATCAACCCTATTGTCGGGAGACGGAATCCCGACTTTCCTGAGCATATCTACCGAGGCCGCGCGAGCCTCCGAGCGGCTCATTCCCCGATGCACCCGAAAAACTTCTGCTATCTGGTCTCCAACTTTGAAAACCGGGTTGAGAGAAGTCATGGGCTCCTGAAAGATCATCGAGATATCGTCTCCGCGGATCTCCCGCATCTTCGATTCTTCAAGCCGAAGCAGGTCCTTACCTTCGAAGAAAATCTCTCCCGAAACTATTTTCCCCGGAGGCGAAACGAGCCGCATGATGGACAGCGCCGTGACGCTCTTACCGCAACCGGATTCGCCTACCAGGCCAAGCGTCTCGCCTGGCCGCAAATTCAGATCCACATGATCCACGGCGACTGCGATTCCCTCGTCCGAAGGGAAGATAGTCTTAAGGCCCCCTATTTTTAGAAGCTGATCAGCCATGTCTTCATGTTCCCGGGGCAGTGCAAAGTTGTCTCCGTCGGGTATATATCCATTTCCGGATTTTGTGTCCGGAACGCGTCCGGGCTATTGTCGGAAGCCCGCGACTTCCACGATATTCGTTGTCCAGCGCTGTTTTACGGCGGGCACGGCCCGCCCTACAGGAGGCGTGTCGCCCAATCGTAGGGCGGGCCGTGCCCGCCGATCGCATGGGCCGGAGATAGACTTGACTGACCCACCGTCTCGGACAAAGATTTTGCCAACCGCTATAGTATAGTCACGGGGGCAAAATCACAAGAACTCGGCGCGTTGCACCATCCGCGGAAGGATGAACCAGCCGCGACTTCCGACTATTCGACTTGCTCAGATATCCAAATGGGGAAGTATGAAAAAGGCCCCGAAGAACCCTGTCCCAAAGCAGAACAAAGAGACCAGAAGAGCGAGCACAAGGAAAGAGCTTCGGTAAAGGAACGCATCGAGCGCGGAGCATACCCAAACACCGACCGCAATCAGCAGCGAAGGCGTCTGAATATCGTATTCTACGTTATGGGTAATGAACAGAGGTATGAAGTAGAGCACGACATTGAGGAGAAACAATATTCCGGCAAAGAACCGCCCGCGGACCATTTGGCCCAGACCGGGGAAAATCAGCGACAGCACTGCGGAATATACCCTTGATCGACCTTTTTTTTGTGTGCCGTCGCCCGGATTATCGGTCATGCGGCTCCTCCCGGGATTCCATTTCTGACCTGAACGGTATAATAAAAGACCTCTTGCAAGTCAATGCGCATGATTACAGTAATCGTTCAGTTACGCGGGGGAAGGAGAAGAATTGCAGCGAATCAGACTTCATCCGTTTTCCCAAAATCCCCCCTAACCCCCCTTTATTAAGGGGGGGAACTGGCATCGACTTCTTACCCCCCTTTTCTAAAGGGGGGCGAGGGGGGATTTTTGCCTCCAAAGACTGAATGGTTACTGATTACAGCTACTGCGGGTTAAAAACTGGCTTACGCTTCTCAAGAAACGCGGTCAATCCTTCTCTCCCCTCGGCATGAGCGGCACAGGAGCGAAGCGCTGCTCGCTCAAGCTCCAGATGAGTCTCAAAGGAGTTGTTGAACGAATCGGTCAGAAGCTGTTTCGCGTACCCGAACGATTGAATCGACCTCTGAGCCAACACCTCGGCCATAAATATCGCTTCGTCCAAGGCTTTACCGTCTTCCACTACCTTGGTGACCAAGCCCCATTTCCGTGCCTGTTCCGCGGAGATCGGCTGATCGAAGGCTGCAATCTCAAACGCACGGGCCAAGCCCACTAGCCTTGGAAGAGTGAATGTTCCTCCACCATCAATGGAGAGTCCATTGGAAGTGTAAGCCTGCCTGAAAACAGCGGACTTTGCCATGACTCGAAAATCGCAAGCAAGCGCCAACGAGAATCCACCGCCCGCGGCAATCCCGTTGATTGCAGCAATGACAGGCTTCCTCATGCGCCGAATCTCAAGGATAGCCTGATGGTAGCGTGCCGCCAAATTGTGGAAAGCTGCGGCAGGACCGTCGGGCCAGCTATTCACCCACTTGAGGTCACCGCCCGCGCAGAATGCGTTGCCTTGACCGGAGATCACAACGCCTCGGATCGTCTCATCAGCCGCCAAGTTGATCAGATGCTCCGCGAATACGGTTATGGTGTCCAGGTCAAAGGCATTGAATGCTTTGGGGCGGTCCAACAAAACAGTGGCTATCTCGCCGCACAGAATCGCTTTTACCGCTTCTGCCATTTCAGTCCCTCCGGGGTTCTGCAATCGACGCAATAATAACAGATTGTCCGGCCGCAAGGAATGATGAACCACCACGGCGAGGTAATCATTTGTTTTGAGGAAATCGCTTCACCTCCAATCGTCATTGCCGGGGGCCGGCCTTGCAATTTTACATGCACGGGACTATACAAAGGGCTTATCAGGCTTTCCGTGTCTCATTAGAATCCGATTGGGGAGAGATCCGCCATGGAAAAACGTTACAGCTTGGAGAGAAAAATGCTCTCTTATTTTGGCCTGATTGCGGCCGCGTCACTCCTCATAACAATTGAATTTGTGTGGGCCATACGAGAAGCCACCCCTGGCCCGGAGACGGTGACCGAGTCTGTTGCCTCGGCTTCGACCATAGTCGAGAACGTGCGCCACCGGATGGAATCTTTACGGAACAAGGCGTTCCTGATGGGCGTCGTTCAAGCTGTCGTCACCTTGATTGTTCTGGTCATGTTTATCAGGAGGATCACCGGTCCCCTTCAGAAGATGGTGGAACATTCCAGGGCGATATCTGAAGGCGATCTCAGCAGGACTATCAAGATTCACAGACGGGACGAGATAGGCCTTGTTGGAGAAACGATCAACGGGTTGACCAGTAATATTCAAGAGATTGTGGCCCTCGGGCTGTCCGTGGAGTCTTCCGTTAAGCCTCAACTTGAAAAACTTCGGGCTCGAATGGAAGACGATCCTGCGGGCCGTGATCAGCTCGATGAAATAGAGGATACGCTGGCCGGATTCAACGAAATTCTGGAGGAGTTCAAACTGTTTCCCGCTCCATTGGCCGCATCGGAGGTGAAAGAAAACCGATGACTGGTGAGTGGATGGCCCTGCCCGCGGGCTTTATCATTGCAACTCTGGCCACGCTGGTCGGATTCGGTGGCGGCATACTTTGGATGCCTTACCTGATACTTGTGGCCCAGTTGGACCCTTCCAAGGCTGTGGTGACCTCATTGGTGATTCAGGTGGGGGGCATGGGATCGGGCAGCCTGGCGGTGATCAGAGCCAAAAAGACCGACTTGGGACTGTCTTTGTACTTGGCGGCCGCTGCATTCATCGGTGTTCCCATAGGCGTATGGCTGTCCAAACTGGTATCCGCGGACTACCTGGTTTTCCTTTTAGGGGTCCTCAGCCTGGCTCTGGCTCTGGTCTTTGTTTCCACACAGGACGATTTCGAGACCTCGCTCGTGAAGAAAGTCTCTTTTCGCCGGACCGCGCCGTATCTGTGGCTGTCCACGGTCTTCGCTGTCCTGACAGGCCTTTTGTCCATGGGTGTGGGCGACTTCCTGGTGCCTATCCTTCGCAATCGACTTCGACTGAACATGGAATCCGCGATGGGGGCCTGCCTGATTGTCATGGCCGCCAATGCCACCTTGGCTGCGATACTACACGTTGCAATAGGAGACAAATTCTCCGCGGGCCTGGTACTTTGGGCACTGCCGGGGGTTCTTTTGGGCGGGCAAATAGGTCCGCGGCTGGCCGGCCGAATACCCGATCAGACGCTTAAAGAAATATTCATCTTCGGCCTGTCCCTCGCGGGAATACATATGATGTTCAATATTCCGGGAGGACATTGATGGCATTGACTGGGGGAGGTTGAGATAGATCCGGATCGGTTAGACGAAGACGGCTGGGATTCCGAGGCATCTTGAGACTTTGTATGTGGGGCAGGCTTTCCAGCCTGCCTTTTCGCGAATGGCAGGCTGGAAAGCCTGCCCCACATGGGCTACAATTATTGCCCGTTAGTTTGACAGACAGGATTTCTTCAAAGGCACGCCTTGAAAAGACGCGGCAAACTTTTATCCTTTTTTCCGGGCGCAGCCCGGAAAAAGGCATAATAAAGTTTTTGGGAGAGGGGTGCGGGGCCACTCGGCGCGGGGCCATATCTGTCTTCGATGGACCCCTCGATTCGCTAAGGCCGCGGCGGCATAAAGGCTGGTTATCGCCCTGCGCGCAGCAGTTTTTACAAAAAGGGCTCTCCCCGCGCATTTCCTCTTCGCTTCCCTCCCCTTTCCTTCCCTTCGCTTCCCCCTCTTCTTCTTAGGTCTCCAGGCGTTTCTTTTCTTCGCTGCGGATTTCTCGTCGGAGGAGTTTGCCGACTTTGGATTTGGGGAGCATGTCTCGAAACTCGATGTATTGCGGGATTTTGTATTGAATGAGCTTGTCGCGGCACCACTTTAACAGGTCGTAACCTGTGATGCCTTTTACGTCTTTTTTTAGGACCACGAAAGCCTTGATGCGCTCTCCCACTTTGGCGTCAGGGATACCCACAACGCAGGACTCGATCACCGCGGGATGCTCCTGAAGCACGGCCTCGATTTCCGATGCTGAAATGCGGTAGCCCTTGTGTTTGATGGTATCGACAGCGCGGTCCACAAAGTAAAGGAACCCGTTCTCATCCCTACGGACTATATCTGACGTTCGGTACCACAGCCGACCGTCAATCTCTACAAACGAAGCTTCCGTCTCTTCGGGTTTGTTCAGGTACGAGCGAACCATCTTGTCTGACGAGACCGCCATCTCGCCGGGATCGCCTTCCTTTACCGGCTCCATTCCGCCCGGTTCCAGTATCCTTATATGCTTGCTGGGCATTTTTATTCCCATACTCAGGGGTGGACTCTCTCGATCTGTGGGGCACATGACGATTCCGCCGCAGGTCTCCGTCGCGCCGTAGCCTTGATAAATGTCCAGCCCGAAGCGGCTTTTCCAGCGCCTTGCCACTTCCACGGGGAGAACATCCCCTCCGGAGAAGCAGTATTTCAAGGAAGACAGGTCGTACTGGTCCACTCGGTCGTGTTCGAGGATCATCCGGTAAAACGCGGGCACGCCGATGAGGGTAGTGGCTCTGAGTCTCTGGATGGAATCAAAGATCGCATCGAGGTTCACCCTGGGTTGAACGACCACGGTGCCGCCTCCGACGACCACGGTCGACAGGCTGCATGTCTGCCCGAGGATGTGGAACAGCGGCGCCCCTCCCATGATTACGTCTTTATCCTTGGGGAAAAGAGGGTCTCGAACAGCAAGCTGCTCCTCGGAGGAAACAAGAAACAGCCCGTGAGTTATGGGCACACCTTTGGGATGTTTGGTAGTGCCACCGGTATAGAGGATTTCAGCAATGTCCTCCTCCTGACTTGCAGGGTCCGGAGCGGGCGGATGGGACGAGGTAACCATAGTCTTCATAAGGCTGACGAAAGGCGCTTTCTCGACTTTGCCCCGAGGCACCTTGTCCGCAAGAATGCCAAATGCACGCTTCCAGAAGGGAAGCAGGTCTGCCAGATTGGTGACGAACACGCGTTCTATGCCGGTATCAGGCATCGCCTGTTTTACGTACCCGAAGTTGCGATCGGAACATACAACCCCGCGGGCCCCCGTGTCATTGGCTATGTACTTCAGATCGAACGACGTGTAGATCGGGGTAATGGGCACAGCCACGGCTCCTAATCTCTGTATGCCCAGCCAAGAGACCACGAACTGTGCGGAATTGGGGATGTACATGACTATGCGATCGCGCTTTTTCATGCCTGTAGCGGCAAGGCCCGCGGCGAACTTTTCTGCCAACCTCAAAAGATCCTTGTAAGAGAACTGTGTCCCGAGAAACGACACAGCGGTCTTATCGGGATACTTCGCAGCATTGGCTTCAAACGCCTTGAAAATGCTCGGTTGTGCCGAAGGCAACATTAATTCAGAGTCCTCCGTTTTTAACAGCCGTGTTGAGATTTTTCGGTGAACCCTCTTTTTGCTTAGAAAAGAAGTTCCCCGGATACCATAGGCGTTAAAATAACAAGCCTCCTGGATTTGTGAGCCCCAGCGGGGCTCCATGATAGTAGCCCGGCAATTCATTGCCGGGTGAACGGTTAGGAATGATTCAGTTCAGCGTCCCCGAGGGGCGTCCGAAGGATTGATCCTTCGGACGCCCCTCGGGGACGCTGAAGGTTCTTTTGGCCCCTCATTCCCGGCGATAAATCGCCGGGCTACTATCGGGATGTCCCTCCGGGACAACAGCTTATTTTAAGGCCTAAGTCCCCAGACCCCTCCCAAAAAACGCCATCTGGGCAAGCTGCGTCGCTTTGCTCCGCGAGTTTGCGACCTTCCTAGACCAGTCCGCTCAAAGCCCTCACCTCGTCTTCGAGACCTAGGGTTATGATTTCCTCGGCCCTAGCGACGCCAGGCGCTAGGGCCCAAGATATGGGAGTTTTTGAAGAGGGTGTAGGGGGAAACTTTTTGCAAAAAGTTTCCTCCTGCAAGCCTTTTCAATAGCTTTCCTATCTTCCGTTTACACGCCGAAGTAGGCCCCTTTGACTTCGGGGTTGTCCATAAGCTCCATTCCGCTGCCTTCCATGGTCAGCATGCCGTTTTCTATTATATATCCGTGGTCGATCATCGGTAGTATGGGACGAGCGAACTGTTCTGCGATGACAATGGTGAGACCGGTTTCGGTCCTGATTTTCTTTATGGCATCGATCAGGGTGCTCTGCATGACAGGGCTCAACCCCAGCAGCGGTTCGTCCAAGAGAAGGAGGCGCGGTTTCACGATAAGGGCCATCCCGATTGAGAGCATCTGCTGCTCACCGCCGCTCAGGAACCCGGCCTTACGCGTCTTGAGACGCACCAGAGTGGGAAAAAGTTGGAAGACATAATCTATCATCTCGCGCACTTGCGATCTCTTCCGCAGATAGCCGGCTATTCTAAGGTTTTCCACAAGATCGGACTCGGGAAAGATGGGGTGGCGCTCTCGACACAGGACCATGCCGCGGCGGACCCTCTCGTTGGGGTACAGCGCGGTGACGTCCTCCCCGTCAAGGGTAACTGTTCCGTATACGGTTATCCGTTCGCCGCCTTTGCGTTGTTCTTTCACCTTGGTATCTATTATGAGCCCTGAAACGGTGTTCATCAGCGTGGTTTTGCCGGCACTGTTCGAGCCTATCACAGCCACAATCTGGCCGGCTTCCACTCGCATGTTGAAGTCGTTCAGCGCCAGGGCGTTCTCATAGAAGACCATTAGATTTGACAATTCCAGCATGATGGATTCCCGCACCAAAGAATCTGCGAATGAGACCTCTATAGAAGAATCTCCGCAGGCCCTTTCTAAAAAGCTCTATGTCCTGTCCCGCCGTGCAAACGTTGCTGACAGCAACGGTTGTACGGCGGGCATGATATAGAAGTTTTTGGAGAGGGGTGCGGGGGGAACCTTTTTTCAAAAAGGTTCTCCCCGCAAAATTCCCTTCTTCAGGCTCAGTCTTCCGACCCCAGGTACGCCTGTTTGACCTCTTTCATTTCCATGATTTCGGAGGGCTTGCCGTCCGCGATCGCACGTCCGAAATTCAGGACTACCGCACGGTGAGCGATTCTAAAAAGCTCACGCAGGCGATGTTCGATCATGATGATGGTCTTCCCTTCGATCATGAGCTTCTCGATGATCGGCAAAATACTGGCCAGTTCAGCGATGCTCAGTCCGGAAAACAGCTCGTCGAGTATGATAAGGTCCGCTCTCAGTGCCAGGCACTTAGCCAGTTCCAGACGCTTCAAATATCCGTGGGGCAGGCTGCCTGCGGCTTTGTAAGTTACCGAAGACTCTCTCTCGAAGCCGACTTCTTCGAGGAGGTCCTTCGCCACCGCATCACGGTCGCCGTATCGGCCGCCTGATAAGCTTTTCACACGAGGCGAAAAAAGAGGAATGATGAGGTTCTTGAAAGCCGGGAGTTCAGCAAAAGGCCGCACCATTTGGAACGTCCTGGCTATGCCCAGCCGCGCGATCCGATAGGGCATCCAGCCGGTAATTTCTTGGCCTCCGTACAAGACAGAGCCGGAATCCGGCGTCAGAAAACCGGTGATCAGATTGACAAGCGTTGTCTTGCCGGAACCGTTGGGACCTATTATGCCCAGCAACTCACCTCGCCTGAGGTCGAAGCTCACGCCTATCACGGCGCGGACTCCACCAAAGCTTTTGCTTAATTCGCGCACGCTTAAGAGTGTCTCTGGATCTTTTGCCTGCATCACAACAGCTTCCATGAACAGAAGACCTTTGGATCGATGTCACGTCGAGCGACAGGCCCTATTCGCATGGTCAATAGATTTATCGCCCCGTTTTGGGACTGGCAATTAATGCCTTCCGTAGGGCCGGCGTCCCTGCCGGTCCAACGCCCCGAGCTATGCCGGTGACCGGCAATCCCGCGTTCTGTGCGGGACGGTCCTACGGGAACGCGGGAGCTTACTTCAGGTCCCTTAGTTAAATCCAAGAATGCCGCATCGGATTCATGAAATCCGAATCTTTAGCTCTCGACCTCCACCCACCTCTCGAACTGCTGGTATTTTCTCTGGATGTAGTGAAAGATCCCTTCGGGCAAGGCCACGATGAACACGACCAGTGAGAGTGCATAGACTACGGTCCGAAGGCCGCCAAGGCTGCGCAATGCCTCGGAAAGCGGCACCAGTATAAAGGCTCCCATGAGCGACCCGGCGAACGTCCCCATACCACCCACCACTGCCGATGCTAGCGGAAGTATGGAGTAATCGAGGGCGAAGGCGGGCATGCCCACAAATCTGTACACATGCGTCACGTAAGCGCCACAGAACGCAGCCACGCAGCCGGCTACGAACAGGGCCTGGGCCTTGAGCCAATATATGTTTATCCCCGCGCTCATGACGGACCTGTCATTGTCCTTAATGGCCTTTAGAACCAAACCGTAATCAGTGGTTACAAGCCTTCTGAAGCCGAACAGGGCAACACACAGCACGGCCAGTAGGATGTAGATCTCGACCAAGGGGTTCCCGATGGATTGCAACCCGGTAAGTCCTTCAGTGCCGCCGAGCATGCCGGTAGCTTCGATGACCCGCTCCAGCATCAGGGGCAAAACAAGGGTAACCATAGAGAAGTAAACCCCTCGTAGTCTCAGCACGGGCAGCAGGCAAACGGTGCAGAGCGCTCCTCCCAGGACGGTAGCCAGAGGTATGGTTGCCCACATGGGCAGTCCCAAATAGTGGTCCAGAGAACCCGCCACGTAGGCCCCGACCCCAAAAAACAGGGCCTGCCCAAGAGAAACCATGCCCGCTGACACGAGAAAGTCCCAACTCATGGCCAGCAGAGCGAAGACAGCTGTGGAGATCAGGACCTTTTGCCAGTAAACGGGCAGGACCAAAGGAAGTATGATGAGTGCGATCACGGGCAGAACCGGCGGCACTGCCACGTAAAGCATCTCGCGATAAGACGTCAGTGCGAAAACGTCATCAGACCGCGCCTTTATTCCTCGATCAATCCGCTCTTTTCTTCCTCGTTTCACCGTGCCACCGTGAAAATGGGATTTCCGACGTCGTCGAAAGTATTACTGAAGCCCACCCGCGTCATATGCGCTCCTCCAGTTCCTTCTGCTTGCCGAACAGACCGGAAGGCTTGACGACCAGGATTATCAGGATAGCGACCAGTGAAACGATCATCTTCCAGTGCGGTCCTGAAAGCACATCCGTCAGCATCTGGGCATATCCGATTAAGAAAGAAGCCACAACCACCCCGACGGTGCTTCCCAGGCCGCCTATGATGCAGACCGCCATAGCGTTAATGAGGACATCATATCCTTCATTGACGGATATGGTCCCTCTGGGAAGGATAAGAATGGCCGCAACAGCCGCCAAACCCGAACCGAAGGCGACGCTGATCCCCGCGATTCTATCCGAATTGATCCCAAGTGAAAGAGCCGTCCGCTCGTCCTGAGCTATTCCCCGGAAGGCAAGCCCCAGCCTGGTGTGATGCGTAAAGACGTAGAGCCCCGCGGCCAGAGCTATCCCTACGCCTACAATCCAGAGCCTTTGGTGATCGATGTAGGTATCTCCGATCATCACGCTGCCGTCCGTGAATACCGGCAAAGTGTATTCAAAGCCTGTGTAGCCGAGGTATCGGAACATTTCGAGAATGGCCAATCCCACTCCGAAAGTGGCTATGACCTCGGAAATGACCAGTCCCCTGACCCGCAGCAGAACAAACCTGTAAAGGACAGCGCCGAGCGCGGCGGTCAACAGCACGGCAAGGATCGCGGCAGGAACAAACGGGATGGACAGCTTATTTATGAAAATCCAGACGGTATAGCCCGCTAGAACATACATCGCCCCATAAGCAAAATTGGAAACGCCGCTGATCCCGAACGTGAGGCTGAACCCAAGGGCTATCAGGGCCAGGATAATGCTGTTGACGAACCCGTAAATAAGAGTGACTTCAAGCATGGTTATTTGCCCACCTTCATAACCGCCATCAGCCTTTGCAGTATGGCGGGCACGGCCCGCCCTACGGGCCTGCGCTGCACGTAGGGGCGGTTCGTGAACCGCCCGCAATCAGGGCGCTTCTCGAAGCGCCCCTACATGAGGAATTCCGCCGGCAATAGTTTTGAGAAAGTCTCCGAATCGCAGGGCTACTTTCTCTCGTCCCTCCGGGACGAACTAGGTCTGTAAAAAAGACTGTCGTTTGTGGAGGTCCTGGAGGAGGCCCTTTTGCACAAAAAGCCTCCCCGGTGCTTTCCTATTTTTTGCCGGCCTTGATCCAATCCGGCAGTTTGACCTTGCCTTCCGCCAGGGACGCGGGGAAGACTATCTTTTGCTTGCCGTCGTCCGTCCACTGGAATACGCATCCAGTGGCGGTCTTGGTCGGGTCGTCACCGTATATGACCTGTCCGCCTTCATCGAATTTGATTCTGCCGATTGCGCCCTGGCGATCGGTCTTTTTTATTTCCGCAACTACCTTGTCGGGATCGAGGCTCCCAGCACGCTCGATCGCTTCGGCCAAAATGTACACTGAATCGTATGACGGCCCGGGACCATGCCCTGATTCTACGGGCACGCCGAATTTCTTCTTATAATCGTTATAGAATTTCATGGACGGGGGGTATTTGTCCGAAGCTATACCGCTGCCGAGTTCGTAGTTGCAGTTGAGCAGGCCACCGATCTTGCCGTCGAAGGTTTTCCACGCGCCGGGTCCGGTCATCGGGGAGATAAACCCTGAAACAAGAGCGGGTATTTTCATGCTCTGCCACTGCTTGAGCAGTATGCCGCTCTGAGGCATATCGAATATGGGCAGTATGATCTGGGCCCCCTGCGTCTTGGCTTTGACAAGGCCCGCTGAGAAGTCCGACGCCCCTGTGGGATAAACTTCCGTCCCCACGCTTTCACATTTGAATTTGTCCGTGGCAACTTTGGTGGTCCCTCCAGCGGTTAAGCGTGCCCACTCAACGTCCTGGTGCATGGCGTAAAATTTCTTGAGCCCGAATTCTTCGTTGAGGAATCCGAGGGTCTGTGCAAGGTATCCCACCAAATACTTGGCATTCAGGCATACTCGGAAACAGTATTTGTACTTTTCCGGATCTTGTTTTACCTTTTCCTCAGATTTTGGGGACATAGCGATAGTCCCAAGCATTGGGACCTTGTACTGGGCGAACAAATCCATTGCGGGCAGCAATGCTTCCGATCGGAAAGGACCCACGAGGATTGCGCTCACCTTTTTCTCGGTGATGATTTTCTCAATACCCAGCAAGGCCTCCTGCACAGGCACACCCGGTGAAGAATCCCTGATGTCGATGCTTTCGATCTTTATGGGACGCTTGACGTCTCCTACTTTTACGCCTCCCTTGGCATTGATTTCCTCAACGGCCATCTCGACGGCCTTGAGGGCCTCTTTACCCTCTATGGCGGTCAGTGACGAGGGTACACCCACAAGAATCGGGTCCGCTGCCATGGCGGGTATGATTGTCCAGGTTAATGAGATTATGCACGCTGCTACGACGATCAAAAGCCTTTTCATGCCTTTCCTCCCTGCTAACTGGAAACACGGTTGGTGAAACCACAAAGCCGGCCATTGAACAAATCACTGCACAGGGCTGCGATGCAAATCCGGTGCAACTTTTCTGTTTGCGTCCTTATCATTGTGACATTTTCCCGATCCGAAGCGGAACCCTCGGGAGTCAAAAAGATTTGGAGAAGAAACCGGCCCTTGCGCCAAAGATTATCGTCGAAGCTTAGTGTCTTGCTAGGAAAGTGTCAATCTGTAAAGAAGCACCACGAAAGTACTGCTGAGTTCAGATCACTGAACCTCAGATCAGACCCCCAGGTTTTAGTGTTATGACAATTTTATCATTTTTGAAGTCTGGGTCAATCAGGTAAATGCTCCATTTTCTCGCGAGAAATCCTGCATGGTCTTATGGGGTCTGTGCGGGACATTAAAACTTTAAACTGAACAGCGTGTCTTGAATTAAGTTCTGCGGCATGAGCAATTTGCCAGAATGACGCTTGCTGGGTAGGAGGATAGATCATGGACCTTATTCCAAGAGCCCTTTGCCGGCGATGCAGCTCTGACCCTCTTCAGAATAGCTCTGTAGCAGTGTTCCCGCAGTCGTGGGTGGCGAAACAGCGCAGCAAAGCGGTCTCCCAACTGCGGACGTTCCGCGGGATGTCACTCCTCGAAATGATAGATGATCGACGATTCTCCCGGTAAGTGATTAATTGCCTTTGGAATGCTACTATCATTGAGAAGCGAGAGCACGATATGATAACATTATCGTGGATTCTTCAAGCGCTTCGGCGCCGAAAACCACCTGTTGATGCGCGCACTTGTAGCCCCCCGTGAGGAAATAGCAATGGATCGGAAACATCGAATTGTCATAGCTGAAGATCACACGATCCTCCGGGAAGGCCTCCGGGCGCTGCTTGCTACACACCCTGATTTCGATGTCGTGGGAGACGCTGAAGACGGCCTTCAGGCTATACAATCCGTTAAGAGCCTAAGTCCCGATGTGGTGATCATGGATCTGTCGATGCCAAAGATGAATGGCGTGGGGGCCATCAAAGAAATCAAGAGAGTGGCGCCTGACACAAGAATCGTTGTTCTGACCGTTCACAGGAATGAGGAGTATATTCTTGCAAGCTTCCAGGCCGGCTGTCACGGGTACGTCCTGAAGCATGCAGGCCATGAGGAACTTGCCTCAGCAATTAGAACGGTCCTGGATGGGCAACCCTACCTGAGCCCTGCTGTTTCCGCCGTGGTATTGGAAGCGTATTTGGAGGGGCAGAAGGGTATGAGCTGCCATTCACCATTCCGAACGCTGACCGCAAGAGAGACAGACGTACTGAAATTGATAGCGGAAGGTTATAAGAACAAGCAGATCGCGGACCTTTTAGGTATAAGCGTTAAGACGGTGGAAAGGCATCGCGCTAATCTGATGAAGAAGTTGGATCTGCACACGGGGGCAGCATTGGCGGCTTTCGCTCTGGAAACAGGGCTTATATGCTCGGACCAGAGGCTTTGAGGGGCCACGACGCCTTTATGGAAGTCCCAACTCCGGGCTCTGTCTCGAGACGGAACTTACCTCCTGAGAATTCCGTCCTCTCTTTCATACTGGAAAGTCCGAATCCCTTCCCGCTGCCTGTGCTGGAAGCAGTCGCACTATCATCTATTCCTTCCCCGTTATCCTTAATCAGCAATTCAATTCGGTCTTTTCGCTTTCGGAGAGCGACGTGAACTCGCTTGGCCCGGCTATGTCTCGTCACATTGTTCAAAGCCTCCTGGGTTATTCGGAACATGACTATCTTGAGCGATTCAGGAATTTCCTGTTCTTCCAGCTCGATGCGATTATCGAGGAGAATGCCCGAATATGTGTTCTGAAATCGCCTCATGAACCATCTTAGTGTGGCAACCAGGCCGAGGTCGTCAATAATAAAGGGCCGCAGATCAACTGCTATTCGCTGAACCTCTTCGACGGTACTCTCTGCCATGGGCAGCAACATTTCCAGTCGCCCGGCGATTTCGGAGCCGGGGACCTCCCGGATTTGCTTCAAACAAGTCTCTATCACGAACTTCATGGCAGAAATTGATTGGCCGATTCCGTCATGAAGTTCTTGAGCCAATCTTTTTCTTTCATCTTCTTGCGCCCGAAGCAGTTGTGCGGAAAGATGGCGCAATGCATTTTCCGATTGTTCGAGTTTTTTTTCAGCCTTAACTCTATCAGTGATATCGAGAAGTGTACCTATCACAGCAGGCCTGGCTCGGTAGTCCGTGCGGGAGCCATAAACCTCGATGTGGACGACTTCCCCCGTCGGCTTTATGCCTCTGAAACGGTAAGTGATGGATTCCAATTCTCCGAAGATTCGCTTCCTCAAGTTCTCGTTGACGAGTGGCCAGTCCTCAGCCCAAACGACATCCTTGGGGCCTCTTACATCAACCAGTTCGGACACTTCGTACCCGAAAATCCCAGCCATCTTGGGATTTACGTAACGGAATAGATCATCTTGTATAAGGTAGACTCCCATCATGGATTTTTCCGTAATTTTTCTGAACATCGTCTCGGACTCGCGCAAAGCTTCTGAGACTCCTCTCCGTTCGGATTCCAATTGCTTCAATTTGGCCACCTCGCGTTTAACGCGAGCCAATTCCTTAGCCAATTCTTCCTTGGTCTGTAGACTACTTCTCACCAGGACATCCTATGGTAGATGGGCTTTGGCCGAGTAGAGTCAAAAAGTGTAAGTCGCACTGATCCCTGTCATGAACAGATGATGCCGCGAGTCCAAAGAAAACCTGGTCGATCCCTGCTGAGCTTGGACTTCCGTGGCGCCTCCGGAAAGCTGCAAGAAATCGTAATTCGCGAACACACCGAGCAGCGCGTTTGGACTTAAACGCCGGGACCACTGGAAATAGGACTCAAACCAGATCCCCGTGACCGAATGGCCTTCGATATTGGTCACGGCCCCCTGGACTCGCCTCTGCGCGTCCAGCCGTGTAAGGGCCAAAGGAGAGAAAAGAATGTCGAGCCTCACCACAGAGCCCATCATGGCGCTATTGGCGTAATAGACCCCCAGGTAAGGAATATGCACGTGAAAATGATCTTCGGAAGTTCCGGCAGGTTGTCCTACCGTCTTGGATTGGTAATCAAAATTGTTGTATCGGTACCCGGCCACGAGGCCCGCGGTGTAAGGCATTCCGCCCAGACCGAAATGATAGATCGCGGAAAGGTCCGCTCCCACATATTGGCCAAGACTATCCCAGGAGCGGGTTGAGCCATTTAAGTAGAAATCGCTGCGAATCTGGAAAGGGACGTTGATCCATCCCTGAATTCGCACCGCGAGGTCCTCCATGACAAAGGTTTCGCCTTCCAGGCCGAACACCAGCCCGTCCAAAGGCACCTCTCTCTTGCTGGGAGGAATATTGGCGTTGTCGCCGTCTCTCAGACGGATCTCGTTGAAACCGAACAGATACCCGAATCGGCCTTCCACCATGGATTTTTTCTTGGCCGACTGCCAATGCCCAACAATGGGGCCACCGAAATGGACCGGTCCGCCACCCAGGCCTGGTCCCGCGGCCAGGAAGAACAAAACCCCTACCATCACGGCCAGGCCGGTGAATCTAGACCACGATTCTTTGGGACCATTCGGATTCAATAGGCTGCTGCTCCAAGTAAGCTCAGTAAAGGCGTTTTCTTTGCCCAGTGCCTGACTCGAAAGCCGAGGTTCGTAAAGCCGGGTGGGACCGGGCCTGGTACCAATGCTTTTCGATGTGTAACGGCCTAGGCGAGAATTGTCAACATTTATAGCAGGTGCCGAGTAACCATTCACGTGTCCGCGGACGCTTCACCCACGTGAGCAAGAAATTTCGCACTGCAGAGAATAGGCACGGCGCGGCCGGCCCATGACATCGTTGTCTTCGGGGCTGCCGAGTGCTATTATCAGCGATTACCTCTAAGGAAACCACACAAATTATCGAGGAGCTTTTCAATGGGGCAGGATCTGTTACCCAAGGCGTACGAACCAGCGGAAATCGAAAAAAGATGGTACGCGTTCTGGGAAGAAAAGCAGCTTTTTCACGCAGGCGACAATAAAACCGGCAAGGAATATTCAATAGTCATCCCGCCTCCCAATGTTACCGGGTCCCTCCATATGGGTCATGCCTTGAACAACACGCTTCAGGACATCTTGATCCGTTACAAGCGCATGAACGGCTTCAACACTCTTTGGATGCCCGGCACGGATCATGCGGGCATAGCCACTCAAAACGTGGTGGAGCGGCAACTCGCGGAGCAAGGGCTCAAGCGTGAAGACCTGGGCAGAGACAAATTCATCGAGCGAGTGTGGGACTGGCGGCATCATTCGGGCGGAGTCATTATAAATCAGCTCAAAAGGCTTGGGTCGTCTTGTGACTGGGTTCGAGAGCGCTTCACGATGGACAAAGGGCTCTCACGTGCGGTCCGAGAGGTCTTCGTTCGTCTTTACGAAGAGGGCCTCATCTACAGGGGAGACTACATCGTCAACTGGTGCCCGCGATGCCATACCGCGTTGTCGGACCTGGAAGTGGAACATCACGACGCCCAGGGACATTTGTGGCACATCCGTTACCCGATTGAGAATTCGGAGGAGTCGGTGATTGTGGCCACCACCCGGCCGGAGACCATGCTGGGGGACACCGCGGTGGCGGTCAATCCGGAAGACAAGCGTTACTCTCACTTGATAGGAAAATACGCCATCCTGCCGACGGTAGGCCGACGGTTGCGGATCATAGCCGATCCTATTGTAGCCACAGAGTTCGGGACCGGCGCGCTTAAGGTGACCCCTTCCCACGACTTAACTGACTTTGAGCTTTCCCTTAGGCACAACCTGGAACATGTCACCATCATGGACCCGCAAGGGCGGATAAACGAAAACGGCATCCATTTCGCGGGAATGGATCGCTATGATTGCCGAAACGCCATCGTGGCGGAACTCGAACAAAAGGGATACCTCGTCAAGATAGAGCCCTACGTGGTAAGCCTTGGAAGGTGCTACCGTTGCAAAGAAGTGGTGGAACCGCTCATATCCAAACAATGGTTCGTAAAAGTGGCCCCCCTGGCCGAGCAAGCACTCAAAGCCGTTCAAGACGGGCGCACGCGAATCATTCCCGAACACTGGACAAAGACCTACTACGAGTGGATGAACAACATCCGGGATTGGTGCATTTCCCGGCAGATCTGGTGGGGGCATAGAATACCCGCGTGGACCTGTCAGGACTGCAACGAAGTGATCGTGGCACGGGAAGATCCCAAGGAATGCCCGTCATGTAAAGGCTCACGGCTGGTCCAGGAAAGCGACGTTCTCGACACATGGTTTTCGTCGGCTTTATGGCCGTTTTCTACTATGGGTTGGCCTGACAACACGCCCTTGCTGGGAACCTTTTATCCCACGTCCTGCCTCGTTACCGGGTTTGACATTCTCTTCTTCTGGGTTGCCAGGATGATGATGATGGGGCTGAAGTTCATGAACGACGTCCCGTTCAAGGACGTTTACATCCACGCCCTGGTGAGGGACGAGCAGGGCAAGAAAATGAGCAAGTCCCTGGGAAATGTCATCGACCCCCTAATGGTGATGGATAAATTTGGGACCGACGCGTTCCGCTTCACTTTGGCTGCGCTGGCGGCTCAGGGTCGAGACATACGGTTGTCGGAATCACGCATCGAAGGCTATCGCAATTTCATGAACAAGATATGGAATGCGGCCCGATTTGCATTGCCGTACCTCGATGAGAACCCCGCGGATTTTTCCTTGGATAGGTTTTCGGACTTCTCTCTTACGGAGCGATGGATCCTCTCGCGACTCAATAAAACCAGCCAGGAGGTTCATCAGGCTATTGAGACCTATAGATTCAATGATGCAGCCCAGACGCTCTATCACTTCACATGGCATGAGTTCTGCGACTGGTACATTGAAGAGGCAAAGATACCTCTAAATGGCAGCGTCCCGGAGGAGACCCGCCGCGCCGCGGCCGTACTGCACCACGTGCTGGATTCATTGTTGCGCCTGCTTCACCCGTTTATACCGTTCATCACCGAAGAAATAGCTTCCAAGGTTCCGGCTCACGGTGAAACCATAATGCGCGGCCCCTTCCCGGCTTATGATGATTCCAAAGTAGATGATGAGGCCGAACGCCATATGGGGACACTCATGGGCTTGATCACCGCGGTGCGCAGTATCAGAGCCGAAATGAATCTGCCCCCGTCAAAGGCCCTGCGCGTGCTTGCCGTTCCATCATCCGAAAACGAACGTACGCTTGTGACATCCAATAGCGAAATGGTTATCCTGCTAGGAAGAATGAGCGAATTGAGCGTGGCGTCGCCCGGCGAGAATACGGAGCCGCCTCACATGTCGGCTACAGCCGTTGTCGGAGACATGCGAATCTACGTGCCTCTAGGGGGCATTGTCGACCCGGACGCTGAAATCGCAAGGCTGGAAAAGGAATTGGCCAAAGTCGAAAAAGAGTTCGAGGCCGTGGACAAGAAGCTGTCCAACGAGAATTTCCTTTCACGCGCTAATCCTGAGGCTGTCGAAAAACAGCAGGAAAAGCGTGCGGAACTGTCCGCGAAACTCTCAGGCCTCGGTGACGGGCTGCAAAAAATGCGCAGCCTCAAGGGAGCTTGAGGCTCGGAACGAAGGAATTGCGGGGAGGCCCTTTTTGTAACAACTGCTGCGCGCAGGGAGATAATCCGTCTTTGTGCCGGCTCAACCGCTGTGGTAACCGGGGCGACTCGAAGGAAGATGTGGCCGCCCGCCGAGGGTACCCGCACCCCTCCCCAAAAACTTCTGTATGCTGCTCTCTGAGTCGCTTCCGCCAACGGCGCAAGCGACTCAGAGAGCAAAATATCGAGTTTCTTGAAGGTGGGCCAGAGGTCCAGTGTCCCGCGGGATTACGCCAGAAAGGTCCCCTCCAAATTCTAGATACCAGGAATTCATGCGAGAGCCCCCTAAAACAAGTGCTGAATTGACCGGAAGACTCACAATCTATCAGGAAGCGGAATCGACCCAGGACCTGGCCAGAGAGATGGCTGTCCGGGGGGAACCGGACGGCACCGCAATCATGGCCTTAAACCAGACTCTGGGTAGAGGCAGGGCCGGCCACACCTGGATCTCACCTCCAGGGAGGAACCTGGCCTTGTCCGTGATACTCAGACCTCGTGTCGCGGCAAAGGAAGCCCCTCTTTTGGGGCTCGCGGCGGCAGTGGCCGTCGCAGAAACCGTTGAAAGCAGAGGTGTTCCACGAGCGGAATTGAAATGGCCCAACGACGTGCTGGTGCAGGGTCAAAAAATATCGGGCATACTGTCGGAAGCCTCGATCAACAGCAACACCGTCGAATTTGTGATCATCGGAATCGGTTTGAACGTGAACTCGGTGAAAAGTGATTTTCCGCACGATTTGCGTTCCTCGGTAACGTCATTGTTGACGGTCACGGGAAGGCAATCCGACCTTGAGGAAGTCGCGCGGGAACTTCTGAGAGCTTTGGGGCATCTATATGACCGAGTACAAAGAGAAGGCTGCGGATTCGTTCCCGACCTCTGGGACGCCCGCTGGGCCCACCGGGGTTTGGTCCTGGTTCACGAGGAGGGGTCCGGAATTGCAGAGGGTATAGATGCGGACGGATCTCTTCTGTTGAGAGACGACCGGGGCAGCCTGATAAGAATTGCGTCCGGCGACGTTGAACCTACAGCATGATGTGAGATTGTCCGATTAGGTCAGGATTGAGGCTGGTTCCAGGCAAGGAATAAGCACATGACTCGAGGAATTGCTAGATGGATTTGTGCGCAATCTGCTGTAGTAGCGATTGCTGCCGTACTCTTCTGTGCGGCTATTAGCGCATTCGGTCTTGTGTGGGCAAACGCTCCGAGGCTTGAATCCTTCCTTAATTGGGCGGTCGAGAAATACGATGTCACGCTCCCGCAAATCACCTTCAAGAACGGCCACGCGTCCATACGGGAAAAGCAGCCATATATCATAGACACAGGCGGTGAAAAGGACGTGGCAATAGTCATCGACACTCGAGACGGCAAGGAGAACGAGGCCCCGAATTACCTGAAGGAGGCCGACTCCGGGGTTGTGCTGACGGGAGAAAGCCTTGTCACCAAGGATCGAGGTCAGATTCGAATCATCTCGCTGAAAGACATGCCGGATTTCGTCTTCAATTCGCGGAATCTTCAGGACTTGCTGGACCAATTCTTGCCCACAGTGATTTGGTACGGCACAATTGTGGTGATCCTTTATTTTTTACTGATGAAACCGTTACAAGTGCTGATTTTAGGCCTTATCCCGTATTTCGGAGCGCAAACCTACTCGGTTGCACTCACGTTTGGACAAGCGATGAAGATCGCGGCCATCGCCATGATACCTCCTGTGCTCCTGGATACCCTGGTTCAATTCGCGGATACTCGGCTCCCCTTCGCGTTTGTCCTCTATTTCGGCCTGTATATAGTACTCCTATGCCTGGCGGTCAGAGATCTAGTCCGGAGCCCCGAGAGGCAGACCGACCCGACCGCAGGGCTCACCCCTTCGTAAAGGCGATACCATGTTGGAATATTTTTTGTGCGTCCTTGGAATGGTGCTTGTTATTGAAGGCATGCCTTACTTTGGCTTTCCCGAGAAAATGAAGGCGTTCATGCAATACGTCCAGGAACAGGACGATACCACTCTGCGGGTCATGGGCGGGCTAACAATAGCTATCGGGGTGCTGATAGTCTACCTTGCCCGAAACGGGCTGTGTTATCTATGAAGATAATTTCCAGGAATCAAGGAGAAAGCGATCCTGAATCAACCCGGAATCCTATCCCCGCACCTTACCGCCTCTCCACCTATCGGTATCAACTCCCCGACAACCTCATTGCACAGGAGCCGAGCCGCGTCAGAGACGCCTCGCGTTTGATGGTCCTCCATCGCAACACGGGCGAAGTGCGTCATCACTCTTTCAGAGAACTCCCCGACCTGCTGCTGCCATCGGATCTTCTTGTAATCAATGAGACCCGTGTTACCCCCGCGGCCCTCTTCGGACGCAAGCCCAGCGGTGGCCGTGTGGAACTGCTCGTTTTGGACCCGGCCAACCGCTGCAACAAGTCTTACTCTAACGGATCGGCCTGCCGAGAGTGCCTCACCAGAAGCAGCAAGCCGATAAAGCCCGAGACCAGGATATCGCTGGACAACGGCCCTGAACTGACAGCAGCGGAAACCGTTTCCCCGGGCCGGGTTCAAATGATTTTCCCCGTGCCTGAGGAAGGCCTGCTGGGCTTCCTTGAAAAATACGGTTCCCCTCCCCTCCCGCCGTACATAAGCACAGACAGCCGAGATCTCGATCGCGACAGATCCAGATATCAAACGGTATACGCGAGAATTGCCGGCTCAGTGGCCGCTCCCACGGCAGGGCTTCACTTCACGGAAAACCTGCTCCATGACTTGTCGCTCAAAGGCATCCGGGTAGTTCCTATAATCCTCCATGTGGGGCCCGGGACATTTGTCCCGGTCCGGAACGAAGACATTCGGCTGCACCGAATGGAGCCGGAATTCTACGAAATCCCGGATCAGACAGCCGAAGCCATCCAAAAGGCCCTTCATGAGGACCGGCGGGTGATCGCGGTGGGGACGACCACAGTCAGAGCGCTGGAATCAGCCGCCGCGCTCGGCAAATTGCCACCGGGAAAGGGAGCCACGGAGCTTTTTCTCAAACCTGGTTACACCTTTAAAGCGGTCCAGGGCCTCGTGACCAATTTCCATTTGCCGGGATCCACTTTGCTGATGCTTGTATGTGCTTTTGGAGGGACAGAGTTTGTTATGAGCGCGTACGAGGAAGCGGTACGGGAAGAATACAGGTTCTACAGTTATGGTGATGCGTGCCTAATAGTTGGTAATTATTAATAAAATGTGGCCCAAAAAAAGGCGGGACCCCCTCCGGGGCATCGGGTAGGATGCGTGGCGAGAGTCTCAGGAAGGTTTATATGGTAGGACTGATGCAGGTGAGGACCTTCTAGTGGGATACCCCGTACTTGTCAAGTTTTTTTTATAAAAAAGATTCATCCACGCGTGATAACAGGGACATCGCGGGGTGCCGCTGTAAAGTGGATGTCATCTCTTGGTACTAACCTGATTTATCAATCCGATATCTACGCGCGGAATCACAGTTTAAGAAACTATCATAATTAATTGATTGAATTAGGCAACATACATTTAGATTGCCATGTTGATTAATTAATCTAATATCAATTTGTTATTATATATATAGATGTAATTATAACGGTAGCGTTAACAACTATGCTTGTTTATTAATCTATTTTTCTGGAGCAATTCAATTTCCTCCCGCCCCCCCGGCCATATGCTTTCACGCGCGGAAGCATGGCCGGCATCCCGCGGCGCGCGCGACAGGTACTCTATTACGGTACGCGCCGGTGTCTCGAGGCTGTTTCAGAATTCATCGGCGCGGAGAAATCGCGCTATGCCGGGTGACCTGGAGGCCACTGCCGGGTTCCGAAGGAACAGGAGGTGCTCGCTCATGGATAGGGGATCGTCTTTAGCTCGCTGCTGGAACGGCGCGCAGAAAATACACCTCTTGTCGCTTCGCGACCTGCGGGTGGGACCGTCCCGCGCAGAACGCGGGATTGCCGATCATTCTAATAGACAGGCTGGAAGCCTGTCCCACCGAACGTCCGAGCCACCCAGAAGGGACAATTGCCGTCCCCGTAACACTATTCTACCAGTTGGATGAGTCTTGAGACGCCTCTCCCCCTCTGTCCATGCTAGTATCGCTTATTTGATCGCAGATCGGTATCAGGCCTGTTCAATTGCCTTGAGGAAATCCTCATGAACCGGATACCCCAGATCTTTGGCCCGGTAGACGTGATGCTTGGCTTTTTCTTTCTTCCCCTTGTGGTACAAAGCAACGGCAAGGTTGTTATGCGCCATGGCAAACCCGTCCATCAAATCTACGGCACGGGTGAAGTGTTCTATGCTCTTGTCAAGGTCATCCAGCGCCAAATAAGTATTTCCGATGTTCAGATGGGCCGAAGCGGAATTTGGATCAATCCGGAGGGCTTTCTCAAAACTTTGAATTGCCGGCTCCATCATCCCCTTGCGTGTGAACGCAATACCGATGTTAATACACGCTTGTACAAGATCGGGCCTAAACTCCAGCGCTTTCAAACTTTCTTGTATGCAGCCGTCAAGGTCCCCTTTTTGGAGAAGCACCACTGCCAGGTTTACGCGAGCCTCTTCAAAGCCGGGTTTCAGCTTCAAGGCCTTACGAAATTCGTCTATACTGCCGTCCCACTCGCCTCGCTGAGCCATAGCCAATCCGAGATTGTAATGTGCAGGCGCGGAATCGGGCATGGCCACAACATTCTTTTCCAGTTCAGCCACTTCTTCATCACTGTACGCGCCCAAAATGGTATCCGACGGCTCGTCTGTCATTGTTCCTCCCGTAAAGTGCAACCGCGTTCGGTCGATAGATTCATTTACAAATGGATTATTCCTTTAGCTCCGCTTGATCATTCCGAATACAGCGAACATGTCATTGCGAGGGCGTAGCCTTAAGCAATCTCTATTGGTGGGACAGGCGTCTCGCCTGTCAATTTCAATGACCGGCAAGATGCCGGTCCCACCGAAGATGAGATTGCTTCGTCGTCTCACTCCTCGTAATGACAATGTTGGGCCACATATTTAAGCGAAGCCTCAGAGACACGTCTCCACAGCATCGGCAAAGCCTGCGGAGTTAAGGAAACAATCCACTAACAAAAAAAGGCTCGTGCACGTGCCCTCTTGTACAGATACACTCATGAAAAGGAGGCGTCAAGGCCCGCTGTTAGTTGTCAGTCTCGTCGGTAAAAAGTCAGGACCATTCAAGGGTAACCTGTTGTTCGTTTGTGGGCCGGTACGCGTTTTAGAAGAACTTACTCAATTGGGTTTATAATAGGGGCGTCCTCGTGGTGTAGACTATGGACCACTGAGCAGATCGTAAATAAGCCCGATCACGCGGACATAGACAAGAACCTTTGTCTACCGCGCGCAGCTTGAAGGATTCTAATGGCGGAAAAATCATACAACGTGATCCTGGAAGGAGCGACAATTCCCGAGCGGTCCCGACAGGACGTGGTGAAGAAGCTCTCGGCAGCTTTTAGTAAGGACACGGCCTTCGTTGAAAAGCTCCTTTCGGGCAAGCCCAAGCTGATAAGGCAAAAGGTAGACCATGCCACAGCGGAGAAGTACCGAAAGATCATAGAAAAAGCGGGCGCTGTTTGCCGAATCGAGCCTGTGAAGGAAGCTGAACCCTCTCCCGCGGCGAGGCCGGCTGAGGTAGCTCGAGAATTGGCACCCGCGGCCGCGTTGGCTACATGTCCGAGATGCGGGTATGAGGCGACAAAGGATACCGACGTCATGTTGGTTCGAGGCGACTGCCCCCGCTGCGGGTTTATGGCAAAGAAAGAAGTTGCCGAGGACCTTTTGCACGATGCCGGCGTGGAAGAGGAAGAATTTGCGGATACAGGTGAATTTTCGAGAGATCTGTTTGCCGAGAGGAGCCCCGCTTCAATGGGCAGACGCGCGTTGGCGTCCATCTATACTTTTTCGCAGTTCCTGACAGTCTATTGCATACTGGTTCTGCTCTTTATCGTCTCCTTTGTACCGCTGAATTCCGTTCCGGAGCACGTGGCAAAGAATTTCCTATTCTACGCATATACGGGATATCCGATGTTCTTGGGGGTCCTCAGCGTCTTAGCGGTTTCTTTTGTGGCCCCCCTGTTCAATGACGGCCGCTCCTGGGGCCAGAAGACCTTTGCCATAGAAGTGCTGTACACCGCGGAAGCCCAATTCGGTGGGCTCTTGTTGTCGCTCACGTTTCGGACCTTGGCCATCTGTCTGCTGACTTTCGGGCCCGGCCTATTGATGCGCTGGTTGGGGAACCCGGCGTTCGCGTCGAACACCCCGTGGGCCGGTCCGCTGGTTATGATCTCGTTGGGTGCGATAGCCTGGGCTGTTTCGTGGCTGCTTTTCCTCATCGCAGGCGGTAAAAGGAGCCTACTGGACGTTGCCGGCGGCACGGTCCAAATCGAAACCGGCCTGATGCCCCCCAAAGCTCTGCGAAAGGCCCTGCTCCCACTCTTTACAGTTCTTGGCATATTGATCGTTCTGGCAGCCTTGCCTGTCGCGTTGGAAAGGCTTAGGTGGTGAGGCAGTCAGATGGCACCAGGCCTTTGTGTGGAACAGCATTGGGTTTTCCTGAATGCCTCAAGGGGGCACGGCTTGTCATGCCCGCCGCCTGACAGCTCAGTAAGATGACGACCATGGGCCGCCGTACCAAATCATCGATCCTACCCTGATGAATGGCTGCGCGCTTTTGAATCCCCGCCACCGCGCGTCCGCAGCTCACTTCCATAGCCTTTTCTTGACTCCAACCTTACAGTGATTAACTAAAGATCAGGTTAAAGAATGTTGATGGGGGTGCTGTGAATGAACCCACTCGAACCTGATTATGGAAATTTCCTGGAATCCGACTACATGAAAGACCTGGCGGAAACTAATGATATCAGGATCGAAGAGGAATTGATCCGGCCCCGAATAGAGGTCTGGCCCGATGATGAATGGCAACAGTGGGTAGCTTCGCACGAACATGGGAGACGAAGTATCCTCTGCTCCCTGCGATCAATGAAAGCCAGCCCCTACTGCGCGCTCGGATATCACTGAAGTTGCCTTTCGAGGATTTACCGAAGTCTTGCCCCGTTTCTGTCCACGGGGCTTTTTGTTTGTTTAAGAAGCGGAATTGGGGGTTTACCCTTTTTGCAAAATGGGTCTCCCCGCACCCCTCCCCAAAAACTCTTATATCATGCTCGCTGAGTGCCTTCCGCCGGTGGCGGCAGGCACTCAGCGAGAAAGTTACAAGTTTCTTCCACAGGGCATTTGGCCCCACGTCCCGTGGGATCAGTCAGTGGTCTGTACCCCCTGGGACCGCCTGGTCCGGGAGGATTTGATGAACGAAATGGACCCCAGAGTTCAGGGTGTAGTTAAGCGGTGAGGGATGAGTTGGGCTGTCATACAACAGATGTGAGAGTTTTTGGGGAGGGGTCCGGGGAGGTCTTTTTTGCAAAATCGTACTCCCCGGGAGATTGTCCTCAAATTCTCCTCAGAATCTCTTACTCGGCTGCGTACGCGGTCATTATAGCGTGGCATCTGCATGAAGTGGCGATGATATGTTGGCCCGAGGTGATTTGATTTTCAAGGTCCAGAAGGTCAGCCAATGCGTAACCCCCTACACCGGGCAAGATCTGTGAACTGCGTAGAACCGAAACTTTGAACTCCGGAATGTGCAGTTCCTCCAAGGTTTTGTGCAGAGGGCTTCTTGGCTGGCCTGTGACCGTGCAACACAGTCCTTCGGGGCAATCATCAGGACACAAAAAATCTGCAACGCTGCAACAAAGGTCTGATTGACCGCTCGGATAGGGGTTGGGCACAAAGAGCGAAACCTCCAGGGGAAACGGTATGAGTTTCAGAGTCGATGATTTTTGCAGCAGATAAGTGGCTGCCAAATGAAAAGGCACCATCGGGACAATCCAGTCTTGTCCATCCAAGGGTTTTGAATTGAGCATGAACGAGACCGCGTCGTCGTTGAACGCTGTTACGTGGTCTGGGATGCTGTGCGGCAATTTTGCCGGATTTTGCTCCACGACAATTATGCCGGCAGCAGGAAAGGCTTGCCTGATCCTTTCCGCGGCCAAGCGCCCGAATTTACCATATCCGGCTATCAGGTAGTTCATCTATGCCTTTCCCTTCGCCACTCTGGTAATCCCCGCCAGGTCGGGGAAGAACTTGATCTCCCCGAACCCCGCGGCGTTCAACAGTTCTCTCACCGCTTCTTCCTGGCCGTCTCCTATTTCCATGATAAGCGCGCCGTTTTCTTTGAGGAAGCGCCGCGCCTCAGCGGTTATTCGCCGCACCACATCCAACCCGTCGGGCCCGCCGTCAAGGGCCGAGCATGGTTCATATCTGCAAATCTCCGGCGCTAGTGTTGGGATGGCATCTGCGGGGATGTACGGAGGATTCGAACAAATTACGTCGAAAACCGGCTCAAGCTTTAGGGCTGAGAACAGCTCCGATGCAACCAGACTGGGCTCGACCTCCGCTGACCGGGAATTGAGCAAAGCTGTTTCAAGCGCGACGCGGTTCACGTCGGTCGCCACGACCCAGGCATCGGGCCGTTCCGTCATAATCGCGACGGTTATCGCGCCGGAACCGGTACCGATTTCGAGGATGAGCGGAGACGTTTTCAGCCTGATTTCTTCGAGCACCGCCTCCACCAGGATTTCGGTTTCCGGTCTCGGGATAAGCACGCCGTTAACCACGCGCATAGGAATGGACCAGAATTCCTTCCTTCCGGTTATCAGCGCTACGGGCTCTCGAGCCGCCCGCCTGGCAACCAGGCCCCGGTATTTTGACCTTTCGTCCGGAAGAAGCGGGCGGTCCAGGTGGAGATACAAGTACAGCCGGTCTACTCCCAGACAGTGGGCCAGTAGCACCTCCGCGTCCAGACGAGCGGTCTGCACTCCTTTTTTCCCAAAGTATTCTGTTGTCCACTGCAAGACGTCACGAACGGTCCATCTGGCAGCGGATTTCTGCGCCTGATTCATGGTGGCCCAATATATTGCTTAATTGCGTGCCTTACCAGAAATGTTTGCACGATTGACGGAACCGGTCGTTCTCTTGTTTGTCGAAATAATTATCAACCTCCTACCCCCATGGACTCCCGGTGCTCCATCGGGAGTTCACCTTCCTCTATTAGTAGGCATGGCGGTGAATCAGGGCCCGCCGTGCCGCGGCTAAGAAGCCCCCTTATCCTTAACTTGACAAGGCTGTCGGCGCAAAGCTATTTTTAGACCCACCCACCCTTTGCTTCCGATGGAGATCTCATGAACATCATCGTTCTGGTCAAACAGGTCCCGAACACAAGTGAGGTCCGGATCGACCCTAAAACCGGAAACCTGATCCGGGAGGGCGTCGAAAGCATCATAAATCCCGAAGATCGACACGCGTTGGAGGCTGCAATCCAAATCAGGGATACCGTCGGCGGCTCAGTCACAGTGCTGAGCATGGGACCTCCACAGGCGATGGAGGCCGTATGTGAGGCCCTGGCCATGGGAGCCGACCGTGGCATACTCCTGACGGACAAAGCGTTTGCAGGCGCGGACACCTGGGCAACATCAACCACTCTCGGCATGGCAATAAGTCGGATCGGAGAGTTCGACCTGATTCTGGGCGGCAGGCAGGCCGTGGACGGCGATACGGCGCAAATAGGGCCGCAGGTTGCCGAATTCCTAGGCATTCCGCAGCTTACTTACGTGACGAAGCTGGACGTGCTTGAGGGAAAGGTCATTGCGGAACGAGCCTTGGAAGAGGGCTGCGAACGGATCGAGACTCCCACACCGGTTTTGGCCACTGTTCTAGCCGACCTCAACCAGCCTCGGCATCCCACTGTGGCCGGCATCCTGAGCGCCACAGCGGATCGTGCGCCCATCGAGATATGGAACGGCGCGGACATTGGTGCGAAGGCGCTGCAAATGGGGCTCATGGGTTCGCTCACTCAGGTGGTCCGGACATTCACCCCCAAGGAAGCCCGAAATACCCAGTACCTGGAAGGTTCACCCGCTTCTATAGCGGATCAATTGATCCAGGCCCTCAAGAAGCGGGAAATCCGCCTTGGAGATTGATATGGCCATCCGTATTGATCTTGAAAAGTGCAACGGGTGCACCATGTGCGCCCGGGCTTGCCCTTACCAGGCCCTGGAAATGCAGGACAAAAAGGCCCGATGGATAGAGGACCGCTGCACGCTTTGCGGCGCGTGCCTGGAATCTTGCAAGTTCGAGGCCCTTAGCGGTCAAATCCCTGTTCGTGAAGCACCGGACTTCAGCGACTATCGAGGGGTCTGGGTCTTTGTCGAGCAACATGACGGTGCGTTTCACAAGTCGGCCTATGAACTCCTCGGCTGCGCCCGAACCCTTGCCGATGACCTCGGCCAGGAGGTCGTCGGGGTAATCTTCGGAAATGACCTGCGTGAAAAAGCGCGAGATTTGATTCACTGCGGCGCGGACCGTTGCATTGTCGTAGAGGACCCTTCACTGGTCTATTACCAGACCTGCACCTACACCCACGTCCTCGGACAGCTAATAGTCAGGCACAGGCCTAACATACTCCTGGTGGCCGCAACGCACCTTGGAAGAGACCTGGCTCCAAGGGTCGCGCGCAGAGTGGGGCTGGGCTTGACCGCGGACTGTACGCGCCTTTCGATTGACCTCGAAGAGAAGATCCTTTTGCAAACGCGGCCCGCGTTCGGCGGGAACATAATGGCCACCATCGTGACTCGTTTTTCGCGTCCGCAGATGGCCACAGTCCGGCCGGGGATCATGAAGGCCTTGGAACCGGACCCTTCGCGCACAGGCGCAGTTGAACCGGAACAGGTCACCCTGGCCGACTGTCGAGAATTCACCAAAGTCTTGGAATGCGTAATGCGGGAGCGGGCCGGCGTGGACCTTGGCTCTGCAAAGATAATCGTGGCAGGCGGCAGGCCTGTCTGTTCGGATAGAGGCATCGCAGTGTTAGAAGAGTTCGCGGAAGCCGTCGGCGGGCAATTGGCCTGCACTAGGGTGGTAGCGGAGGAAGGCTTCATGTCGCAGGAACACCAGGTAGGTCAAACCGGGAAGAGCGTCAGGCCGGAAATCTACTTTGCTTGCGGCATTTCGGGCGCGGTGCAACACAAGGCCGGGATGGACGGATCACGATATATCATCGCGATCAACAAAGATCCGGATGCTTCTATTTTTGCCATAGCGGACTTCGCGATTGTCGGTGATATCTTTGAGGTATTGCCTGCCCTGACACGAGCGGTACGAGAGCAAAGGAGCTAATCGGGGGTTTCCCGTGGGACCGGCATCTTGCCGGTCATTCAGATAGACAGGCTGGAAGGTTGTCCCCGCTGTTTCTTGTTTGAACCCGGCCCCGCACACGTGGGATTCCGTTAACACCTTTTGAGGAAGGGCTCTGAAGTGAATGCCATCGCAAAACCAAAACCCGAAGAGCTAATCAGGAAGTCCTTCGCGCGGTTCGCTGACGAGGAAATAATTCCCAAAGCTCGCGAAATGGATGAAGCCGAGGAGTTTCCCCGGTGGATGTTCGACAAGATAGCCAAGACCGGCGCGTACGGAATCCGCTATCCCCCCGCCATCGGGGGCGCGGGAGGCACCACGACCCAGTTCTGTATTATGGTGGAGGAACTGGCGCGGGGTTCCATGAGCGTTGCAGCCTTCACGGCCATGCAGTGCCTGATGGGAACCAATTTCCTCTTCGAATACGGGACACCGGAGCAGCATGAACGCCTGTTAAAGCCTGCCATCCGAGGAGAAAAAGTCGCTTCGTTCGCTCTGACTGAGGCGGACGCGGCCACAGACCTCGCGGGCGTCAAGACAACCGCCAGACAGGACCAGGATAGCTGGGTGATCAACGGGTCCAAAACATGGATCACGAACGCGCCTGTAGCGGATTTCTTTACCGTCCTATGCCAGACGGACAAAACCAAGGGCTTGAGAGGCCTCAACTTCTTCCTGATGGAACGGGATACCCCTGGTCTCTATATTTCCAAGAAATTCGATAAGCTCGGAACCCGCGCCACTGAAATCTCCGAGCTGGCCTTCTCGGACGTTCGGGTGCCGTTGGAGAACAGGTTGGGCAGAGAAAGCGAAGGCGTCTCGAATCTGATGAGGATACTGGCGATCATCAGGGTAATGACGGCCGCGTTGTCGCTGGGATTGGCCCGCGCTGCTTTTGACCATTCAAAACGGTATGCAATGGAAAGGACGCAGTTCGGCAAGAAGATCGGCAGCTTTCAGTTGGTCCAACAGAAGATTGCGAACATGGCCACCGATATATGGGCCTCTAATTTGATGGTCTATAAGGCGGCTGAAATGGTCGACAGGAAGGAAAAGGCCCTTAAAGAAGCCTCTATGGCCAAGTATTTCGCGTCTGAGGTCGCTTGCCGGGCCGCGGACGAGGCCACGCGCATCTTTGGCGCTTACAGCTATTCAATGGAGTACGACGTTCAACGGTTTTACAGGGATTGCAGGTTCCTGCTGTTCGGCGGAGGGACCTCGGAAATACTCCAGACCATTATCTCACGAGAATGCGGGGTCGCGTGATACCAAACCGAATGGCCAAATTGATTTCTGATTGCTCTTGAAGATAGCCACGATCTGGCACAGCCCGCCGATTGGGATGGCCAACAACCTCGTTGGAAACCCCCCTGAGGGACTTCCTTTCCCAGCTGCGAAAGACTGTCATTGCGAACGCAGTGAAGCAATCTCAGCACCTGAAGGCAGGAGATTGTTTCGTCGTTTTACTCCTCGCAATGACAGATCACAATTGACTGAGCCGTGGTGCGGGACATTTTTGGTGACAACCGGGACAGTACTTTTGAGATTGCTTTGGCTTTAAGGCCTCAAGAATCACTTCTTCTTTTCTGCGTTCGCATCCATATCCATATCCAGTAGCTTCTGCAACTCCAGCTTGATCTGTTCCAAGGGGATCATCGTGGCCTTTCGAGATGTAGTAATCACTTTTCCTCGAACCAGCCCGTATTCGACGGTCTGCGGATAGTGGAATCTCCTTTTGGACAGTCTCCTCTTATTGAGCCACGGCGCCTGATGTATGGGAAGGTAGAACGAGAACCTGAACGGCTCCGTCACAATATGGAAATGGTAAAGGTCGAAATAACCTTCCTCAAAATCCACCTTGCATTTCGCCGTCAAGTACATTCGGATGTGGTGTTTATTGCCGTCGGTTTCGGCCTCCCATTTTTTCTTGGCGTCCGGGGAGAGATGATAGACTTCCCGATCCCCTCTCCTCACGTAATTTACGGTCAGGCAAGGGTGCCCGCTCTTGAATATTTTCTCCAGCGCGTTGTGCTTCAGCGGGAAAAGATCTGCGCTGGTTTTTGTTTCATGAACCAGGAAGCACAAGAAATAACATGCTCTAGCTATTTCCTTTTCCGGAGACGGCAATGCTTCGATCTCCAGGAGGTTCGCCTGGTGGAAGCGCACTTTCTCAGGGACAACCGGTTTGGTCTCCTTGGGCTTCTTGGCTTTTTGCTGGCCAGGAAGGGGCGGGGCCCCGAAACGGAATCCCCTGGATTTGGGAAGGAACGGCTTGAGCCCCTTCTCTTCCCTCTTGTATACGATAATCGGATCTCTTCTCGGAGGCTTTTTAGCCATCGTTTTCTCCTTGGCCCGGATGCGTTTTGCCTTGCGTCAATTTACCGTTTAATGACTGCTTTTGAAATTGATGTCTCTTCACCGACTCGCATAAATACAGGCGGTTCCATAAGGGGATTTACGAAGCCGCTCCTGCGTCATGTTCCAAGAATTTGACTGGATGCAGAATCAGCCCAGGAACCCGACACACGCGCTTCCCCCTTATTCAGCCGAATCGCATGAGTTAGCTGGGGAAGATTTTTTCAAGTGGGTTCATTGCGCCGGGCATCGTCAGAAGAGGATCTTACCCCTCTGGTCGTTCCAGTGCCCTACACGCATTAAATAACCTCTAAACGTTTAATCCAAAGGAATCAAGAGAAATCGTAAGCCCGATCGTCCGGCGATAAGCTTTCAAAACCAACGCACGATCGAACAGATAACAGCGACGCGGGCAGGCAGGGACGCCGACTCTTGCCACAACCTGCGAGCGGTCCCCTGGACGGCCCGCCATGCTCACTCGTATGAAAGAACATTGGTATAAGGTGCAGACAACCGCGCCATCTAAAAGTTTCGATCAGCACTGACCAAAAAGGCCGCTGACAGACATTGAAAAAGAAAGGCCCCTGCAGGACCGGAGACACCGGACCGGACGAGGGGCCTCGAAAAACCGGATGATTTCGGGCCGAGATCAGCTCATACCAGCCAGCGTTACTTTGAATCGGGCAACTTTGAGCTTGTCCGACGCGGCTTGATGAGCTTCGGGATTTGCCGCCGCGTCTATTTGGGCAATTTCCTGTTCAAACTGGGCCACTTCCGCTGCAGCCGCGGCCGCATCGATGTCTTCCCTGCTGTAGGCCTCACCTACCAGAACGGTAACAGCGTCCTTGAGGACCTCGCAAAACCCCGATCCTACAACGAACCTTGTGAAGTTGTCCCCTTCAAGATACGAGAAGATGCCCGGTTTGATAAAAGTCAGCATGGGGGTATGGCCGATGAGTACACCAAACTCGCCCATAGTGCCCGGTGCAATGACCTCTTCGACTTCCTTGTCGAGGATCACCCCTTTAGGGGTGACCAGTTCTACCTTGAATTTTTCCGACATGGATCTCTCCCGATCAGGCCGCTGCAGCCGCCAGTTTCTCAGCTCTCACCAGCACCTCGCTCAAGTCACCCACCATGTAGAAAGCTTGCTCGGGGATGTGATCCAGCTTGCCTTGAACGATTTCCTTGAACCCAGCGACAGTATCCTGGATTTTCACGTATTTTCCTGGCGTGCCCGTGAATTCCTGAGCCACAAAGAAGGGCTGTGACAGGAATCTTTGAATCTTTCTTGCTCTGGTAACGACCAGCTTGTCGTCTTCGGACAATTCGTCCATTCCCAGAATGGCGATGATGTCCTGAAGGTCTTTGTACCTCTGGAGCACCAACTGGATCGAACGTGCAACCTGGTAATGCTCCTCGCCCAAGACCCTCGGGTCCATGATCCTGGAGGTGGAGTCGAGAGGGTCAACCGCCGGGTAGATTCCGAGTTCCGCCACCTGCCGTGAGAGAACCACGGTTCCATCCAAATGGGCAAAGGTTGTTGCCGGCGCGGGGTCGGTGAGGTCGTCGGCCGGAACGTAGATGCATTCAACAGCGGTGATGGACCCGTTCTTGGTGGAGCAGATCCGCTCCTGCAACTCGCCCATGTCGGTTCCCAAAGTGGGCTGATAACCGACCGCCGAGGGCATACGGCCGAGAAGGGCCGAAACCTCTGAACCCGCCTGAGTGAAACGGAAAATATTGTCGACGAAGAGCATAACGTCCATGTTCATCTCGTCACGGAAGTACTCCGCGACGGTAAGGGCGGTCAGCCCCACTCGAGCACGGGCGCCGGGCGGTTCGTTCATCTGTCCATAGATCAATGCAGCGCGGTCGATAACTCTTTCGCCGGTAGGCTTGGGTTGACCCGGAAGCACGCCGCCCATTTCAAGGTAAAGGTCGTTGCCTTCCCTGGAACGCTCGCCAACACCAGCGAACACCGAAGTTCCACCGAACTGCTTCGCGATGTTGTTAATAATCTCCATCATGAAGACGGTCTTGCCCACGCCCGCACCGCCGAAGAAGCCGATCTTTCCACCCCTCATGAACGGGGCGATAAGGTCGACGACCTTTATACCGGTCTCCTGCACCGCGATCTCAGTGACCTGATCTTCAAAGGCTGGAGCCGAACGGTGGATCGGCCGGGATGTTTCCGCTGCGATCGGGCCTCCCTCATCCACGGGACGTCCCACCACGTTCATGATGCGGCCGAGGACCGCCTTGCCGACTGGAACCATAATGGAATCGCCGGTATCTTTGACCGGCATGCCTCTGACCAGGCCGTCGGTGGTGTCCATAGCGATCGTTCGGACCGTGTTGTCCCCTAGATGCTGCGCAACCTCGACAACGAGATTGTCAGGCTCGTCGCTGATAGCCGGGTTGGAGATCAAAAGACCATTGTAGAGGGTCGGAAGCTGGTTTTCCGGAAACTCCACGTCAACAACCGGGCCGATTACCTGAACTATTTTTCCCTCAACCATTTTAGGATATCCTCCTGATACCGTCTTCAAACGGGTTTGGTATTTCTCGCTGTACGAGGAGGCGGAGGGCCCTATCTAACCTTTGAGCGCCTCGGCCCCGCCGACTATCTCCATAAGCTCTGTGGTTATGGATTCCTGACGCAAGCGGTTATGCTTCAACGTCAGTTTGTAGATCATCTCCTCCGCATTGGTAGTCGCTGCTTCCATAGCGGTCATTCTGGCCCCAAGCTCGCTGGCCACTGAATCCAGGAGACCGGTAAATATCTGAACCTGAATGTACCGCGGGAGAATCTCCTTGAGCAACTCGTCCTCGGAGGGCTCATACAGATATTCTCTCCGTTTCGTCCACTCTTCTTCCTCCGGCCTTATCGGCATAAGTCTCTTGAGTGTAAGAATCTGTGTTACCGCGGTCTTGAAGCGGTTGTAGAGGGTCCAGACCTCGTCGTACTCTCCGGACATGAACCTTTCCGTGGCAGCGGTTACGATGTTTCCCGCGAGTTCGTAACTGATTTGATTCATCACGTTGATGAACTTCTCGGGGATGTTGACCCGGCGCCTCCGGAAATAATCGTTCCCTTTACGGCCGACCGTCAGCAGATCCACTTCTATTCCCTTGGCCTGCTTTTCCTTTATGAAGGCTTCGGTCCGGCGGTTTAGACTCGCGTTAAACGCGCCGCAGAGCCCTCTATCCGCCGTTATCAGGATGAGCAGGATCTTTTTCGGCTCCCGCGCTTCCAGTAGCGGATGCCCGGTCGGGTTGGTTCGGGCGGCCAGGGACATGAGCACGTCACGCATCTTGTCCGAAAACGGCCGCGCAGACTTTATGGCTTCCTCCGCGCGCCTGAGCCGCGCCGCGGAAACCATCTTCATGGCATTTGTGATCTTCTGAGTATTCTTGACACTGGCGATTCTTTTACGAATGTCTCTGAGGCTTGCCATTTCGACCTCTATATATCAAGGAGCGGAGTCCCGATTTCTCTCTTTGTAGTCTTCACCCGTGAATTGTCAGATAATAGAAAGCTCAGGCGGCGTGAAGATCCCCTTGAATTCCTCAAGGATACTCTTCATTTTGCCTTCGAGTTCGGCTGAGATAACCTTCTTCTCTTTGATCTCCGACAAGACCGCAGAATGATTTGTCTCCAGATGGCTCATTAGCTGCTTTTCGTATTCTGCAAGAGCCCGAGTATCATACTGGTCAACAAACCCGTTGGTGCCGGCAAAGATGATGGCTATCTGCTTCTCCACAGGCATCGGCTCGTACTGCGCCTGCTTGAGAATTTCGACCAGCCTGGTGCCCCTGGCAAGCTGCGCCTGGGTAACTTTGTCCAGATCCGAGCCGAACTGAGCGAATGCTTCCAGTTCACGGAACTGAGCCAAGTCCAGACGGAGTGAACCCGCGACCTGCTTCATGGCCTTGACCTGTGCATTGCCGCCGACTCGGGAAACGCTCAGACCGACGTTGACCGCGGGACGGATGCCCGAATAGAAAAGGTCCGTGGACAGGAAGATCTGGCCATCGGTAATGGAAATAACGTTGGTCGGAATGTATGCGGAAACGTCGCCGGCCTGTGTTTCGATAACGGGCAGAGCAGTTAGGCTGCCGCCGCCGTGGGTATCGGACAACTTGGCAGCACGCTCGAGAAGCCGCGAATGCAGGTAGAAAACGTCGCCAGGGAAAGCTTCACGGCCCGGCGGTCTGCGGAGTAGCAACGAGAGCTGGCGGTACGCAGTGGCTTGCTTGCTCAGGTCATCATATATGATCAACGCATGTTGGCCGCTGTCCCGATAGTATTCACCCATGGTAACACCGGAATAGGGGGCTATATATTGCATGGGAGCAGGATCGGAGGCTGTAGCCGACACCACCGTGGTGTATTCCATGGCCCCAAACCTCTCCAGAGTCGCGACGACCTGGGCCACCGTGGACCTCTTCTGGCCGACCGCGACGTAAATGCAGTACACATCGGTATCTTTCTGGTTGATGATCGTATCGACAGCGATGGCGGTCTTGCCGGTCTGGCGGTCACCGATGATCAACTCTCGCTGACCCCGCCCGATGGGGATCATGGAGTCAATGGCCTTTAGGCCGGTCTGCAAAGGCTCCTTAACAGGCTGTCTTTTGATGATACCGGGGGCCACGATTTCGACGACGCGAAATTCCTGGGTATCTAATGGGCCTTTTCCATCAATCGGGAGGCCGATGGAGCTGACCACGCGGCCCAGCATGGCTTTTCCAACGGGGACCTGCACGATGCGCCCCGTCCTCTTGACGATGTCGCCCTCTTTGATATGGACGTCTTCGCCGAGGATGGCCGCGCCTACGTTGTCTGCTTCAAGGTTGAGCACCATTCCCATGATGTTGCCGGGGAACTCCAACAACTCCCCTGCCATGGCGTTTTCGAGACCGTGGAGCCTGGCGATTCCGTCTCCGACGCTGATCACCGACCCTGTCTCACTGACTTCGACTTTCTTGTCGTAGTCTTGAATCTGCTGCTTGATGATCTCACTGATCTCTTCGGCTCTGATCTGCATTGTCCCTATCCCTTCAAGCTTTCCTTAAGCTGGTTTAACTGCGTGCGAATCGTCCCGTCAAAAACCATATCTCCGACTTTGGCAAACAATCCACCAATCAGTCCCGGGTCCACGCTGGTGGTAACCAGGACCTTTTTCCCGCTCATCTTGGACAAAACCTCGGTGACTCGACCCAATTCGCTCTCATCGAGGGCTTGCGCACTGGTCACCTGTCCCCGAGTGATACCGTTGATCTCGTCCACTTTTTCTTTAAAGGCCTTGTCTATGCCGGGCAACTGGTCGATGCGCTTGCGATCTATTAGCAAGTTGACGAAGTTAATCACCATCGGATCTGTGTCGGCCTGTTTCAGGACCTCGCCGGCGATCCTCTTCTTATCTTCCTTGGTGAATACAGGACTGATCAGGACTTCGCTGAAATCTCTGGACGCCTCCATCATTTGGGCCAAGGTGGTCAAGTCCTGGCCGTATTTTTCCAAGGCGTTTCGTTCCTGTCCGATTTCAACCAAAGCCCTGGCGTATCGCCTTGCTAGAGTGCTGCTGATCACTTCATACCCCCGACCTTAACAAGATAGTCTTCCACAATCTTCTTGCGGTCGTCATCGCTGATCTTCTCACGAATGAGCGATTCTGCCAGTTCCACAGCCAGGGTGACTGCTTCGTCTTTCAAGGCGACTTTGGCCTTCCTGACTTCCTGTTCCGCTGCGATCTTCGCCGATTCTATAATCGCTACGGACATTTTATCGGCGCTCGCAATGACCTTCTGGCTCTCGCCCTCGGCAGCCTTCTGGAGTTCGCCGCGCATCTTTTCGAGTTCTTGCTCCATGCCGGCCAACTTCATCTGATATTCCTTGATCAGTTCCTCTGCTTTTCGGCGCTGCTCGACGGCTTCAGCCAAATCTTGCTCAATCTTGGCTTTCCTTTCCTTGAAGAAGTTCACCAGCGGTTTCTTCAGGAAATATATGAGGAGAGCAAGCAAGGCCACCGTATTGACCACTCTCCAAAGGAGCATTGACATGGTCCAGGGAGAAGAGCCCGCTTCAGACGCAGCAAGGGCGCTTGAGGCGCAGATCAATATTAGGGGAAGGACCAGAAAAAGTGAAAGAGTGAGCCTAGCCTTCATTACACAGACCTCCCCAGGATTTTCTCGGTGATAGACTGGGCCAGCGGGGTCATTTGAGCGCTAAGCGTCCTACGGACTTCTTCCGCTTCCGTCTGGATGGTGGTTCTCATGCTTTCAACGATCCTGGAGGCTTCCGCTTTGGCTTTGTCCAGGATTTCCGCCTCTTTTTTCTTGGCTTCCGCCATCAGAGCGCCTTTTTCCTGGGCCGCAGTTTGTTTGGCCTTTCCAAGCTCTTGTTGATGCCGATTCTCCTGTGCTTCGACCTCTTTCTCCAGTTCGAGCGCCTTGGCCTGGTCTGCCTTTATTCGGGCTTCCCTTTCCCTGATTTTTGCGAGGACCGGTTTGTAAAGAAGGATGTTCAGGAGGTACAGCAGGACGAGAAAATTGATTATTTGAATGAACAGCGTGAAGTTGAGTTGAATCACTGGCGTAATCTCCCGGATTCGCGAAGTTTTTCGACCTTCCGGCATTCCTCCCCCAGCAGGGGCTCACCGGACAATGACTTCCAACTGCCTGAATGATTTTGATAAGGATATTTTAATGAGACCCAAATCTAAAATGAAGTCGCATGGTAACACCGCGTACACAAGGTGTCAAGATCTTTTTGCCAATGCGAGGAGGCAAGAAAAGGGGGGCATCACTCGTGTTTGGGCAAGGCTTTGTCAGGTACCGATTCGTCAACTTTGTCACTGACTTCATAGGTCGGGGGCCAGGCCTGGGCTGAGATCTCCTCCAGGGGTTCTTCGTCAGTCGCTTCGTGCCGCGGATCGACGAGCGCCGGTATTTCCGCGGACACCGACGACATCCTGCACGTGCCTTCAAAAATAACCCCCTCTTCAACCACCAAGCTGGGGGTACGTATATTGCCGTAGATTTTGGCTGGAGGATACAGCTCTATCTTTTCGGTCGCTATCAAGTCTCCATGTACCTCGCCGGCTATCTTGAGAATGCTGGAGTGAATCTCCGCATGAACGACGGATTCGCTCCCAACGACCAGCGTGCCTCGCGAGATTATTTCTCCCGTGAAATTCCCGTCCAGGTGTACCACCCCGGAAAAAGACAGTTTCCCGGCAAATTCCGTCTGAGTTCCCAAGAAGCCGCTTACGGCGTCAGGTTTCGCTTTTCTAAATCCAAGCATGTCTCCTCCACGTTTCCGCGGCGGCTCCCTGAAGGAACCTTAGATTATTAAGCCGCCCCTTCCTTAACACAGACAAATCCCATGTTCAAGGAGTAATTCAAGGAATTAGGCATTCAGTCACGCGGGGGAACCATCGGTTTTCTGTCATTGCGAGGATTGAAATCCCGCGTTGCGCGGGGAAGCGATCTCAGGCTTTAGGGGCAGAGATTGCTTCCCCCGCTTTTCAACGGGGTCGCAATGACAGTCTTTTTCCGCCTGTAACTGAAGGCTTACAGGAATCATCAAGCCCAAATCCATCAGTATGAAAATCGTCGCATGCTGACGTTTACCATGATGGCTATGCAAATGAACGAAGTGAGCAGCGCGGATCCGCCATAACTCAGAAAGCACAGAGGCACCCCCACGACCGGCGCCAGCCCCATAACCATTCCCACATTGATCGCAACATGCCAGAAAAGAATCACGGTACAGCCGAAAACCAGCAGTGCGCCGAAGTTATCGCGTGCCTGGTCGGCCACAGCCATTGCTCGCAAAAACAGAGCGCCGAATAGGATCAAGACAACTGCGCATCCCACAAAGCCCCATTCCTCCGCAAGAATCGAGAATATGAAGTCCGTGTGGTTCACCGGTAAAAACATGAGCTGATTCTGCGTTCCCTGCAAAAAGCCCTTGCCGAAGAGGCCTCCTGAACCTATGGCTATCTGAGACTGTATGATATGATATCCCGCACCAAGAGGGTCCGTATCGGGATTCAAAAACGTGATGAGCCGCTTCTTCTGGTACCCAAGAAGCAGCTTGTCCCCGACCAGCGCCAAAACCGGCACTATGGCCAGGAGCGCCCCCCCGGCCCAAAGCAGGGCCCGGCGGTTCAATCCGGCCACGGCAACCATCGACACGGCAACGAGGAACATCAGGCTCGCTGTGCCTAAATCCGGTTGGATCAGCACCAGAATTATCGGTAAACCCACAAGCAGCAACGGCTTGACCAAATCCGAAATTTGCCGCCCTTCGATACTTGGGGCATCTTGATAGTATTTGGCCAAAATGAGGACTACAGCCAGTTTCGCGAACTCCGACGGCTGGAACCTTAGCAAACCCAATTCAATCCATCTTCTCGACCCCGCGGTAACTTTTCCCAATCCCCACACCGCCACCAGGGCAATTACGACAGCAGCGAAGAACCATACGGCCCATCGGTCGAGAGAGTGATAATCAAAAAGCACGAACAGCGCCATCAAAACCAGGCCTAGACTGCACCACGTCATCTGTTTCAGTACCAGAGACCTTCCGACCTCGCCCATTGGCGCAGTCGCACTGAATATCAGGCCTATCCCTATTCCCGAAAGCATCAGGCTGATCAAGATGAGAGGCCATTCCACCGATCGCGGTGCATGCCATTTGGGTTTCAAGTCGGTTTGGGGCATTTCGCTGTACTCGCATCAGTCAGACGGATCGCCCGGATCGGGCCGTCCGTAGTACCTGGCTATTATTTTTCGGGCTATGGGCGCTGCGCTCGCTCCGCCGCCCCCGCCGTGTTCTACTATCACCACTAGAGCGAATTTCTTGGGTTGATCGTCCACGTACGCGACGAATATTGCATGGGTCCTCTCATGATACGGTATCCGATCTTCTTCCGCGATCCTTTCCTTAATCCTTATGACCTGGGATGTCCCTGTCTTAGCCTTGATGTTCAATCCCGGAATCCGGCATCGTTTCCCTGTCCCTCTCTTGTCCGAGACGACGTCTCTCATGGCTTCGCTCAGCAACGAAAACGCGCCGCGATCCAAAGGTAGAGTGCTCCGCACCAGGGGCTGGTGATCAAAGATCATCTTGCCGTCCAGCGAAACCACCTTTTGCACAATCGCCGGCTTCAGAAGCTTGCCCCCATTGGCCAGGGCCGCAGTCATCATCGCAAGTTGAACAGGGGTGGAAACCAGGTATCCTTGGCCAATTGCCAGTGTGACGGTTTCGCCGTCCTTCCAGGGTTCTCCGTATGTTCGCAGCTTCCACGCGGAAGTGGGCAGCAGGCCCGGAAGTTCCTGAGGTAGACCGATGCCGGTTGGTTGTCCGAGTCCGAAGTGAGAAGCCCACCGAGCTATCCGATCTCCGCCTAACCGAAGGCCAAGTTCATAGAAATAAATGTCGCATGATTCAACAATCGCGCGGTGAAGACCGACCTTCCCGTGGCCGTAGTGATTCCAACAACGAAAGACTTGACCTCTCAAGTCAAGACTTCCCTTGCAACTAAACCTGTGCTGCGGATCGATCCGGTCTTCGGCCAAACCGGCTGCAGCGGTCACTATCTTGAAAGTGCTCGCCGGAGAATACAGACCTCTTGTGGATCGGTTTTCCAGTGGATGCAAAGGATCGCTGTTAAGAGCTTTCCATTGGCGTTCGCTGATCGAAGGGGAGAACAAGTTCAGATCGAAACCGGGTTTGCTCACCATCGCGAGAATGCGCCCCGTGTCCGGTTCCACAGCCACAATGGAACCCGCACGGTGTATGAACACATCTTCGGCATAGCGTTGGAATTCGGCATCAACCGTGAGTATCACATCAGCTCCCGGCTGGGGAGCCTGACGGGACACCACGCCGAGTTGCCTTCCCTTGGCGTCGATCTCTATCTTTTCCCATCCCTCCTCCCCTTTCAGGTGTGTCTCATATTCCTTTTCAATTCCTGACTTTCCGAGAAGGTCCCCGGCTTGGTAGCCCAATTTGGGTCCTTTAGCCAGCGCCTCGGGAGAGATCTCTCCTAACGTTCCGGCCACATGGCACAGGGTCTCCTCCCAGGGGTAAACACGCCGCGGCCTGGCTTCCAGAGACACGCCTTTGAGGTCCGTGACCTGCGATTTCAGGAGAGAGACTTCTTCAAGGCTCATGTTTCTTTTCAGCGGGAAAGCCATGAAACGTGGAATGGTCCCGCTGCGCTCCAAGAGTCCGCGCAGCTTCTCCGGCGTCATGCCCAGCGCGTCTGAGCAAGTCCGGATCAACCTTTGCGGGTCCTTTAGTTCGCCCGGAATTATTGAGAAAGTGAAACTAGGGCTGTTTTCGGCCACTACATGGCCGGCAGAATCTACAATCTTTCCGCGTGGCGGCGGGAGTCGCACAACGCGGACCCGATTGCCCTGAGACATCTCAATGAAAGACTCGCCCCTTAAGAGTTGTAGTTGCCACAACCTAGCCGCCAGCAAACCCATTGCCAGCAGCATTATGACTATTGCCACCTTGATGCGGTTGCGGAGGTAAGCGAGTGAAGCATCTCTAATGGGCAACTCGGTCATCAGCGTTCCCCGATAATCCTCGAATAGCCTGCCCAAATCTTATCGAGGCAAAGGAATGCGGCCACCGCCGCCCCGGCTGTCACCAGAGATCTCACAAGGATCCACACGAACGTGTGTGCACTAAATTCCACCGGCCCCGCCAGCCACCTTGTCATCAGCACGAGGAACCCTGCCACGGCCGAGGCCAAGAAAACCGTCACAGCCCAACCCACCGGATCGTCTATCGGAACGACCGAGTCCACATAACCGGACGCCACGAAGGCCAGGCAATAGACCAACGCGAAAAGGCCTGCCGGAGACCCGGATAGAGTGTCCATGACCAGCCCTACTAAAAATGCGAAGCCCACTCCAGGCACAAACGTTACCCTCAGACCTGCCCACACGACGAGAGCGAGAATCAGATCCGGTTTGTAGGCTGACGGAACGAGGAACCCAAGCGACGTGGTTTGCAGCGTCAGAGCCACTATCCCGACAGCAAAGAGAAATACGATCTCTCTCAATGGTTATCCTCAAGGCCGGGGCGAATGTCGAACCCGCCCTGCTGTCCGAGTATGACCAACACTTCTTCTACTCCTGCAAAGTCCACCGCGGGCGCCACCTTTGCTTCCAAGAAGAGCCCTTGGTCCCCGTGCCGTATGGATTCGATCCTCCCCAGCGGCAGCCCCCGAGGGAAAATGCCGTCCAGGCCGGAGGTGACCAATTGGTCGCCCTGTTTCATTTCAGACTTAAGGCTCACGTAGCGCAGGACGCAGAAGCGATCAAGAGATCCGGTCAGCACGCCCCGGTCTCGGGTACGCGCTACGCGGCAGTCCGCGGAAAAATTAGGGTCTGTTAATAGCAATACCCTGGAAACATCGGCCGAGCTGTTGACAACTCTTCCCACAATCCCTTCGGCCACCGTCACCGGCATATCCGGCCTCACGCCGGCTTCCGTTCCTCGGTTAATGAAGATCGTGCTGTACCAGCCCGAGGCGTCTTCCCCTATGACTTGGGCAACCAAGGTGGGAAATTCATGCCTGGCTTTGAGGTTCAAGAGATTTCTCAGGCGCCTGTTTTCGCCTTCATAATTCAGTAGATCGGCCTTTTCGCGAATCAATTGACGTATCTGCAATTTAAGCGCGCGGTTCTCTTCCTGGACGCCCGTCAGGTTGATGTAGCTTTCCCAGGTAGTCTTTCCACGGTTGTGGACCGAAGCAGCGACTTGTTGAAAAGGGTGCAATACCGTGTAAATAAAACGACTTGCCACTCCACCCTCAGGTTTCGGCGGCGAGGAGAACAGTATGAGCAGTCCTCCACCGATGAGAATCAACAAGATTGCAATGTCACGAATGGATCTGGGCATTATGACGGATCGGCTGTAAATCCCGGGAGTGGGTAAGTTCTGACGCGCTCTCGCCACACGTCAAGGGCAAGTGAGTTGTTCAGGTAAGCGTTCAAGTTCGCGCGGGGACGCGCACGCACGGCGAAGCACCCGTATGACTGGTTGGTTACTAACATTTCACCAACACGTCTTTCAAGAGATGAAAATTTTCGAATATGATGCCCGAACCCACAACCACCGTTGAAAGGGGATCATCCGCCACTCTCACAGGCAAGCCGGTTTCCCGCCGGATGACAACATCGAGGTTTTTCAGGAGTGACCCTCCTCCGGTGAGCACAATCCCGTTATCTACTATATCTGCGGCCAGTTCCGGGGGCGTGCTTTCCAGGGCCGTTTTGATTGTCTCCAAAATGGCTCTCACAGGCTCGGTTATAGCTTCGGTAACTTCGCCGGATCTCAGCGCAATGATTTTCGGAATGCCCGCGATAAGGTCGCGCCCCTTGACTTCGATTATCGACTCTTCTGCCTCTTGGCAGGCGCTCCCTATCATCATTTTGACCATCTCCGCGGTCCTCTCTCCGATAAGGAGGCTGTATTTCTGCTTCACGTAGCGGATGACCGCGTTGTCGATCTTGTCCCCCGCGACCCTGAGGGACTTGGCATAAACTATGTCCGACATTGCAATGACAGCCACTTCCGTGGTACCGCCGCCAATGTCCACAATCATGCTGCTCGTCGGCTCGGTGATGGGTAGGCGAGCGCCGATGGCCGCGGCTATGGGTTCCTCGACCAGATAGACTTCTCTGGCGCCCGCGCTCTTCGCCGCGTCTCTCACCGCGCGCATCTCCACCTCCGTGATACCGGAAGGCACGCACACTACTATACGGGGTTTGACCAGGAATCGGCGATGATGAATCCGGACGATGAAGTGTTTCAGCATGGCTTCGGTAACTTCAAAGTCCGCTATCACGCCGTCCTTCATGGGTCGGATGGCCCTTATGTTGTCAGGGGTCCTACCCAACATCTTTTTGGCATCGGCCCCCACTGCCACGATCCGCGGGCCCCGCCTCAAATCGGTCTTCACAGCCACGACGGACGGTTCGGAAAGTATGACCCCTTTGCCACGCACGTACACCAGCGTATTGGCCGTGCCGAGGTCAATGGCCATGTCGTTGGAGAAAATCCCTGAAAGCGCGTCGAAGAACATTGCAGAAGTTTACCGAAAACCTTTCGAATTGAAGCGACGCTGCGAAATCTAACAGAAGGCTTCATCATGTTCAAGCGTTGATCGCGGCCGAGCCTCTCCATTGACAAGACAGTTCGAAATTCTTATTATCCGCTTCGATCCTAGGCGAGGAAAGGAGAATCCCGTGCTTGATCTGATGAGGAAACATGCCAAGTCGTGGTTCATCAAAATAGCCCTGGGCGGCATTGCCGTCGTTTTTGTATTATTTTTCGGTTGGTCGGGTCCTGATCGAACACGCCAGGATTACGTAGCAAAAGTTAATGATACCGTGGTGACTTACGATGAATACCGCGACGCCTACGATCTTGAGATGGAAAAAATCCGCGATCGGTTCAAGGGCTCTCTCCCCCCGGACCTTCTGGAAAAATTGGACCTGAAAAAAAACATCGTTCAGGCCTTGGTGACCCGCATAATCCTTCTTCAGGAAGCTCAGCGGCTCGGCCTGTTCGTCACCGATGAGGACCTTGCCCAGGACATCAAGTCCAATCCGAGGTTTCAGCGAAACGGTGTTTTTGACGAAGGCGTCTATAGGGCTTACTTGAGGGCCATCAAACTTTCCGTGGGCGCTTACGAGGAATCCAGGAAGAAGGAATTGCTGGAACAACAGGTGGTGAGGCTGCTTATCGATGGGATCAAGACCGATCCTGAGGAAATAAAAAATCTCTGGCATTTTCAGCATGACAAACTTGTCCTGTCCATGCTCGAGATAAAGCCGGAACAAAAAACGGAAGCTCCTGACACCAAAGCCCTTGAAGCATATTTCAAGAAAAATCAGTCGAAATACGAGATCCCACCGACCGTCAACCTTGAGTACGTGACTCTATCGCCGCGCGATGCTCGAAAAGATATCTCCGTCCCGGAAGATGAAGTCCAAGCCTATTATCAGACGCACCCAAAGGAATTTCTCGTACCCGACCAGATCAGGGCGAGGCAAATCGTGTTGAAGGTTCCAGGAGGCGCGGACAAAGAAAAGATTGAAGAAATACGCAAGAAAGTCGAAGAGATCCGCGAAAGAATCAATGGCGGGGAAGAATTTGAAAAGGTCGCACAAAAGGAATCACAGGATGAGGCCACGGCACAAAAAGGCGGCGACTTGGGATGGCTGTCCCGCGGCACTCTGAACCCTTCGTTGGAAAAAGTGGCTTTCAAACTGGAAGTCGGTAAGTTGTCGGAACCCTTGTTGACAGACCAGGGGTACCTCCTCTTGCGCGTCGAGGAAGCCAAACCTGAGACCCAGGTGGATTTCGAGACCGCGAAAGCAAAAATCGAGGAAAAACTCCTTGAAGAGAAAGCGAAGAGAAAGATAGCGGCCGACGCAGAAAAATTCTACGAGCAGGTGTATCGGTCCGAGGACCTCAGCGCTCCGGCTAAGCAATTCGGCTTTGCCGTCCACAGGGCGGATGGGGTCGCCAGGGCTGTCGGCGTCCCCGATCTGGCCGACTACCCGAAGATCATGGACGAGGCCTTTCAGTTAAGAACCGGGGGGGTCTCGAAGTTAATCAAGAATGGTGACAGATTCACTGTCTTAAAGGTGGTTGACAAAGCCAAAGAGCGTCTGCCCAATCTTGATGAGGTTCGAAGCGAAGTTGAGAAGGATTTCCTCAAGGACCAGGCCCTCGCGAGCGCGATGAAAAAGGCCGAAGAGGTTATTGCCGCGCTTAAGCAGCAGCCCGACAGCGCGGACAAGGTGGCCAAGGACTTCGGCTTGACATGGACCAAACTCGACCCTGTTTCAAGGACCTCGGGCTTTGTGACTCAGCTTGGAAACTCCCCTGAAGTCAACGAGATGCTGACATCGGTTTCCTCGGCAACGCCCCTATTCGCCAAGCCAATTCCCACAGCGCAAGGAGTTGCGGTGGTGAAGCTTTCCGAGGTCCAGCGGGCCGGCGACGAACAGTACGCAAAAGAAGCGGAGACGTTCCAGAAGTGGGTCGTCGAAGTGAGGCAAACCGAATTCCTGAAAGGCTGGCTCAGACTACTGGAAGAGCGTTCCCGGGTAACGATCTCGGAGAAGCTTTAGGAAATCGTCTCCGGAAAGGATTTCCGAGCGTCCGACGGTCCGGGACTGCCCTTACCTCTTCGACGGCCACTCTCTAATTGGGAACAGAGAGAAGGAACCCTTTCAAAGTGCTTGACATCACTGCGACTCGTTGCTAAATTTTTGATGGTGCGGGCATAGCTCAGCTGGTAGAGTGCAAGCTTCCCAAGCTTGATGTCGCGGGTTCGATCCCCGTTGCCCGCTCCAGAGAGTGGTTAAGTCCACCCGGGTTTTATCCCCGGGTTTTTTGTTGCCGTCCTTGCTGTGTGAAGTCGCACAGCCGTCCTTCGGGTTCCTGGACCTGAGGATGGAGAAGATGGACCAAGAATTGATTTATGCACTGTGGGCCATGATTGAGCCCATACTGGAACCTGAAGGCCTGGAGCTGGTTGAGCTTGAGTTCAAGCTCGAAGGGGGCCGCTGGATCTTAAGGCTTTATATTGACACCCCTGGGGGGGTGACGCTGGATGACTGCGAACTTGTGAGCCGGCAGGTGGGTGCCCTGCTCGACATAAAGGACCCCATTGATCGTCCCTATTCACTGGAAGTGTCCTCCCCGGGTATCAACAGAGTCCTTAGAAGAGAAAAAGATTTCAGGTCCTTTGCCGGGTCTCCGGTTCGCGTAAGGACACGTCGAAAAGTAGGCGGAAGTAAAAATTTCCGAGGGACGCTTAAAGGAATGGAGAACTCCAGGATCATCCTCGAGGTCGATGGAAATCGAGTGGAGATAAACCCGGAGGATCTTGAGAAGGCTCGACTGGACCTTCCTGAAGGAGAGTTGTTCCGACAGGATTTACGCAGAAGAGCAGGGACAACGGGAGATTGAGCATGGGAAATTTGAGCCGGATGATAGACCAGGTGGCTAAGGAAAAGGGCATACAAAGAGACACTCTCGTTGAGGCTCTGGAGGCTGCCCTGGTGTCGGCAGCACGCAAGAAGTACGGGGGAAGGGTCGAATTGGAGGCCCAGTACAGCGACGAAACAGGCGAGGTAGAGGTTTTCTTGTTCAAGGACGTGGTGGAAGACGTAGAGGACTCCACCGTCCAGATCGACCTGGAAACCGCGCGCCGCGAATTGGACCCTGAAGCCGAAATCGGTGACCAACTTGGAGTAAAGATGGACACCGAATCTTTCGGCCGAATCGCCGCACAAACAGCCAAGCAGGTGATCATCCAAAAAGTGAAGGACGCCGAACGTGAAAACATCTACGCGGAATACAAAGACCGCAAGGGAGATGTAATCACGGGAATGGTCCAACGCTTTGAAAAACGTAACCTGATAGTTAATATGGGCCGGGGCGAGGCCATACTTCCTTACAGTGAGCAAATCCCCCGCGAAAACTACCGCCAGGGCGACAGAATAAGAGCACTAATTCTGGATGTCCGAAGAACCCAGAAAGACCCGCAGATCATCCTTTCGCGGGCCAACCCGGCATTCCTGGTTAAGCTCTTTGAGCAAGAGGTGCCGGAAATCGCCGAAGGCATCGTGCGAATCATGTGCGCTGCCAGGGAACCGGGGCAGCGGGCCAAGATAGGCGTGCGATCTTCAGATGCGGATGTCGATCCGGTCGGCGCTTGCGTAGGGATGAAAGGCTCCAGAGTCCAGTCGGTCGTTCAGGAACTCAGAGGAGAGAAGATAGACATCATCCCTTGGAACGACGACCCGGCTCACTTCGTCTGCAACGCTCTGCAACCGGCGGAAATATCAAAAGTAATTATCGATCAAGATAACAATACAATGGAAGTAATCGTTGCCGACGATCAACTATCCCTTGCCATTGGTAAGAAAGGTCAGAACGTAAGACTGGCTGCTAAGCTGACCGGGTGGAAGATTGATGTCAGGAGCGAGTCAAAAGAGGAAAAGATCACTGGTGAATCCTTTGAGCGCCTCCTGGCAGTGGACGGTATGGACGAGGAAACAGCCACAATACTGTTTGACAACGGTTATCGTAACCCCGAAGACATTGCCAAAGCCACTCTCGCAGAGTTGACAAGCTTCATGGGAATCACTGAAGAAAAAGCCTCAACTCTTGTTCACGGCGCACTGAGGTATCTGGCCAATCCGCCGGAAGTGGTGGAGGAGGAAACCGAACAAGAAGTGGAAACAGCCGAAACCGAGGAAGTCCCGGAAACCGAACAAGAAGTGGAGACGGTCGAAACCGAGGAAGTCCCGGAAACCGAGGCTTCGGAGGCTGAACCGGCGGAGGCGGTCCACTGAGGAAACAGGGAGAGCAAGACCAAGCGGTCTTTCTAAGAGGACCTCGGGCCACTATTTTAATAAGAGGCAATGTCGGGCCTTCGGCATGAAGAAAGGGCACATACCCGTAAGGACGTGCGTTGCATGTAGAAAGAGGCGTCCGGCAGGGGAAATGATTCGATTTACAGCCTGTGGAGATAGGGTTGTCGTATCTCCGGGACGAGAAAACAAGCCGGGACGAGGATGTTACGCCTGTCCGACTGAACAATGTTTGGATGCTGCTCTCAAGAAAGGGCGCCTTGCGCGGGCTTTACGTCGCAGCGCCATAGCAGGTCCCTTGAAAGACGAACTTTTGAGAGGGCTCGAACAGAAGGGATTACTGGATGCCAATGTTGACCGTTGATGACCTGGCCAGAGACTTGAAGGTCAGAAACGAAGATCTCGTAAGGGAACTCGTAACCATGGGTTACCAGGTCGAAGGCCCCGAAAGTCCCCTGGAGACCGATGATCCGGCCGAATTGCGTGCTCGGCTCGTGACAGTACTTCCGCAGCGAGAAGTAGTGGAACAGCGGATTAAACCCACCGTTATCAGGCGAAGAATGAAAAAGGCTCCGCCTGAGGAGATGGCGGAAGAAGCCGCAGCCGAAGAGATCCAGGAGCAGGCCGCCGAGGCCACCGCAGTTCCGGAAAAGAGAGTTCCGCAAGAGGTCACAGGAGAGGCTCCTCAGGAGATACCGAAAAGGCCGGTCAAGAAAACCAAGAAGCCTGAGCCCGCCAGAATTATAGAAATGGCCCCCAAGCCTGCAGCCCCTCCAATCCGGCCGGTGACCCCACCTGTTGAGGGGGGCCCGACGCTAAAAGCGGAAAAGTTGCCCGAAGCTCCACCGCAGCACAAAGCCGAACCCAGGGCCGCGCATAAACGCGGCGAAGTCCCCCCCGAGACGCAGCCAACTGCTGAAGCTCCGGCCATGGCGGAAACCGCCCCCGGGGCGGCTGGGCCCGAACCCCTTGCTGAACCTTTGGAGGCCAGAGAAGGCGGCGAAGAGAAGCCGGCGAAGAAAAAGAAAAAGAAAGAGAAGAAAATGCAGCCGGCTCAAATTATCGGCAAGGTGGAACTCAAGAAGGAGCCACCACCCAGGGAGCCGGAACGTCCGGAACCGGCCAGGATAGTTCCTCCTGCGCCCGTGCGGCCGGCGGAGGCGAGGCCGGTGGAGGTGCGGCCGGTAGGCCCCAAAGTCTTTACCCCTGAGCCGACCTCCGAAGAGGCCAGAAAAAAGGCAAAGAAAAAAGACAAGAAGGGTCGCGACGTAGTCGAGGAACGAGTTGAGGAAGAAGCCAGCAAAATCCGTCGGCGCAAGGAAGTGCTGTTAAGAGACGACCTCTATGACGACAGGGGCCGGCCGGGCCGACTTCGAGGGAAGGGCAAGAAACCCAGACCGCGCAAAACGGAGATCACGACCCCCAAGGCAATTAAACGCCGGGTGAAACTCCCCGAAGTCGTATCTGTATCTAACCTGGCTCACAAAATGAGCGTCAAGTCTGCCGAAGTAGTGCAACACCTCATGACGCTGGGGGTCACAGCCTCGATCAATGAAAATATCGACTTTGACACCGCTACCATCGTGGCCGGGGAATTCGGGTTTGAGGTCGAATCCGCTTCCGCTTCCGAAACGGATCTTCTGCCCACGATTATCAAGGATACCGAACAAAACCTGATGTCAAGACCGCCCGTAATCACTGTCATGGGGCACGTGGACCATGGAAAGACCTCCCTGCTGGACCGCATAAGATCAACCCATGTTACGGATCAGGAGGCTGGTGGAATAACCCAGCATATAGGTGCTTACAAAGTCAAATTGGCCAAAGGTGAAGTGGTTTTTCTGGACACGCCCGGCCATGAGGCCTTCACGGCAATGCGTGCGAGGGGGGCACAGGTCACTGACTTTGTGGTTCTGGTGGTGGCTGCGGACGACGGAGTAATGGAGCAAACCCGTGAGGCCATTAACCACGCTCGTGCCGCGTCAGTTCCAATTATCGTGGCGGTAAACAAGATCGACAAACCCGATGCAGACAGGGACAGGGTTACCAGAGAACTGAGTGAACACAACCTGATACCCGAGACCTGGGGCGGGGACACCCTGTACTGTTATGTGAGCGCCAAAACCGGCGATGGTATTGACGAACTGATGGACATGATACTGCTCCAGGCCGAACTTATGGAACTCAGGGCTAACCCGAACAAAACCGCTAACGGCACGGTGATCGAAGCCAGACTCGACAAAGGGAAGGGTCCGCTGGCCACGGTGCTCGTCAAGGAGGGCACCCTTAAGGCAGGTGATGCATTCGTCGCCGGAACGACCTATGGCAAAGTGCGGGCCATGCTCGACCACGAGGGTCGAAGCGTTGACAAGGCCGGACCCGCCACTCCGGTTGAGGTTCAGGGGTTTGCAGGGGTGCCTGAGGCGGGGGATAGCCTCATCGTGTCGGACGACGAGAAGATAGCTCGACAAATCGCCGGCCACCGGGTCGAGAAGAAGCAGCGAGAACAGGAAGGGGTCATCACGGGTCCCGTATCGCTGGAAGATCTCCTTGCTCGTATGCAGGAACAGGAAACCAAGGAACTGGCCATCATCATCAAAGGAGATGTTCAGGGGTCTGTGGAAGCGCTGAAAGAAGCGCTGCAAGGTATATCAGCCCAAGAGATCAAGGTGAAGGTGATCCACGGCGGCGTCGGAGCAATCACGGAGTCCGACGTCATGTTAGCCAGCGCTTCAGGGGCCATTGCCATAGGGTTCAACGTGAGGCCCACCCCGAAGGCCACTCAATTGGCCGAGCAGGAAAACATTGATATACGGATGTACACCGTCATATATGACGCGATCGAAGACGTTCGCAAGGCAATGGAAGGCATGCTGGCCCCCGTGGAAAAAGAAACCGTGGTCGGTCGCGCGGAAGTTCGCCAGACCTTCCACGTTTCCAGAATAGGATCGATTGCCGGCTGCCTCGTTGTGTCCGGTAAGATTGAACGGTCCAATCAAGTCAGGCTTCTGCGCGACAACGTAGTTGTGTATCAGGGCCGAATCCTCTCCATGAAACGATACAAAGACGATATCAAAGAGGCCCAGGAAGGCTATGAGTGCGGTCTTGTCCTGGAGAACTACAAGGACGTCAAGGTCGGCGATGTGGTGGAAGCCTTTATCATAGAGAAGGAAGTTGCAAAACTGACCCGCGAACAGGTCCCCAGCCAATAATGCGACGTGGTTTACGGTCCGACAGGCAATGGTCGTAGGTGTAGGTGTAATTATACTGATTGTCCACAATTCGTCATCGCTCAAGGCGAAGCGGCAAGTGGTCAAGAGCATACTGGGCAGGGTCCGCAGCAAATTCGATATCTCCATTGCCGAGGTAGACGACCAGGATAAATGGCAAAAATGCACCATAGGATTCGCCGTCGTGACCAACGACGGCGGGCACGCCCATACATTGCTTGAAACAGTAGCCGATTATGTGGAAGGCCTGCATCTGGCCGAAGTTATTGACTCGCGCATAGAAATCATTCACTATTGATTTGATTTTATGGGGACGCGTGATCTGCCGCCACTGCGTCGGAATTGCATTTGCTACCATGCCAACATTCAGAAAAGACCGTGTTGCCGAACTGCTGCTCAGAGCGATTTCGGACATTGTGGTGCTCCGGATCAAAGATCCACGGGTTCAAGGCATAACCGTGACTTCCGTGAAGGTGAGCCCCGACCTGAAATCCGCAAAAGTGTATTTCAGCAGCCTGATGGACGGAAAAGCCGACACTCACCGGAAGGGTCTGGAGGCCGCGGAAGGATTCATCCGCCGCGAACTGCGCCGCGAATTGGACCTCAAGTACATTCCGGAGCTTTCCTTCTTTTATGACACCTCGTTCGACCACTTTTCCCGTATAAACAAAATACTCAGAGAGATCGGAGCATCGGAAACCAAAGATGATGCGGAAGATCGCTAAGATCCTGCGAGACGAAAATCACTTTTTGATAGTCACGCATGTAAACCCCGACGGCGACGCCATCGGGTCCTTGCTCGGCATGCACCTGGCTTTAACAGAAATGGGGAAGATGTCCCGGCCCGCCGCGGGCGAAACATTTCCGGAACTGTACGATTTCCTTCCGGGTACCGGGTCCGTTGTCACGGATCTCACCCTGCTGGACAGACCTCCTGAATGGATAATAAGCCTCGATGTTGCATCGGAGGAAAGGATTTCCGCGAATATTGACGGGCTCAGAGATAAGGCCCGGCTGATAAACATAGACCATCACCCCACTAACCCCGGATTCGGCGACCTGAACCTCGTTAATCCCACCGCCGCATCCACAGCGGAGTTGGTTTACAAAGTGCTCAAAGAGGCCGGTTACAAGCTTTCCACGGAAGTTGGCAAATGTCTGTACACAGGGCTGGTCACCGACACGGGCTGCTTCCGCTTCTCGGGTGTCACGAGCGAAACCCTGTCGCTCGGAGCGGAATTACTAAGCCCGGGATTCGGCTCTTTTGAAGTGACTCGCTACCTATATGAGGAGTTCCCTCTTCGAAGGCTCCAATTGGAGCAGATCGTGCTGCAAAGGATCGAGGTTCTGCTCGGCGGCAGGCTCGTTATAAGCACCCTATATCATGAAGATTTCGAGCGGCTGGGAGCCCACATGTCCGAGAGCGAAAATCTCGTCAACCGGCTTCGTGAATGCCGGGGAGTGGAAGTGGGACTTATGATCACCGAGATGCCCGATAAAGTGATCAGGATGAGTTTTAGATCCAAAGGCGCGGTCGATGTTTCCGAGGTGGCCAAATCCATGGGTGGAGGAGGCCATCGACAAGCCGCAGGAGCGAAATCCACCCTACCCTTGCCGGAATTAAAAGAAAAGATCATACAGGCCGTTGCAGCCGTCCTTCCCTGACATCACTCGCATAGTTGGTTAATGTTAGCCACAAATAATCAACCTAAATATTGACAAATCTCATATCATTTTGGTATAATTTAGCAAATTATGATTCGCCTCCATATTTGGAAGGCCTCAGGAGTACACATGTCCCGACTGCTCGTAGTTTCGGCCGCAATCGCAATTATCCTTTCCGCCGGTTTCGGACACGCGGATCCTGTTATGCCGCAGGCGCCGGCAAGTGATTCCTGGCTGCCGCACGGTTACGGCGGCAACATGCGCGTCCTGAATACGGGCTGCTCTTGGGAAAAAGGGTTACACGGATACCGTATGTCTCCTTCTCACATCGGGAGCTGGTCGCACCCGCTGTGGGGATGGGATGTGAACGGGTTCTACAAGGGTCCCCAAGTACCCTCCCCTGACCCGGGCCTTTGCCAACTCCCCATAGGGCTTATATATCCGGCAAACGGTCCCGCATTGCCTCCTCCGCCGGCAGCCCCAAGAAAAGTTCGGGCAGCGAACCAGTGACATCAAATGGTCCGGAACGGTTGTGGCATTATTTGTGAAACAGCAGTAACCAGTCCCGGCTATCCTCGATGGACAAGATACAATCGTTCCGAGAAAGCCAAATTAGGATGTTGAGGCGCGACACGAACCACGTACCCATACCTGCCTGTGTGGCTCAGAGGGATTAAGCCGGAGAAAATTCGGTCCCCATTCGCGTCCGGGTTTCCAGCATCCGCGGTCAGCCGTGTAATATGCCGGACTTTGAAGTTTTCCCACAGGTCGATCGGCCCATGTAACAATTCCACATTCAGCTCCTGGGGATCGTGGCCCGCTGTGTCCACGGTAACGACGACTTCCACTTCTTGCCCCTTAACCGCTTCTCTTTCCCCTCGGACTTCGACGGTTCGGATGGCTATCTTGGGCCAATCCTTGCTCATTCTTTTTTTCCACGCCACCATTTCGCGGAGCACCGCGTAGTTTCCCGCGCGCAGTTCGGAATACGCTCCGGCTGCGGGCACATAAGAAGTTTCAATATACTCGGACACCATTCTGTGCGCGTTAAAGACCGGGCAAAGGGTCCGAATGGACTGTTTCATCATCCCAATCCATTCCCTCGGAAGATCGTCCGCGCCTCTTTCATAAAACAGCGGTCGGACGCTCTCTTCAAGCAGATCATAAAGCGCGCGGCTCTCGATGTCGTCCTGGTAAACCGGGTTGTCGTATTCTTCTCCTGATCCGATTGCCCATCCGTTGTCGCCCGCGTACGCCTCATCCCACCATCCATCCAGCACACTGAGGTTCAAAGCCCCGTTGGCTGCGGCCTTCATTCCGGAAGTACCGCACGCTTCCAGCGGTCGTCGGGGGGTATTGAGCCAAACGTCCGCGCCCTGGACCATATACCGGGCAACGTTGATATCGTAATCTTCGATGAACACCACGCGGCTGCGGAACGGTTCTTGTTTGATAAGATCAACTATTTTCTTTATAAGCTCCTTGCCCGCGTCATCAGCGGGATGCGCCTTACCGGCAAGTATCAGTTGTACGGGTCTCTCCGAACGAGCCAGGATCCCGGCCAGACGTTCGGGCTCTTTGAAGATCAGCGTCGCTCTTTTGTACGTGGCAAAACGCCGGCCAAAACATATGGTCAATGCCTCGGGGTCCAACACTGTTTGGGCCGTATCCAACTCTCTTGCGGACGCGCCCCTTCTCTTAAGCTGCTGAGCAAGGCGCCTTCTTGCGAAGTGGACCAGTCGTGAACGGCATCTCTCGTGAGTACGCCAGAGTTCCGTATCGGGGATTTTTTCAGCCCGCTGCCAAATCTTTTCGTTGTCAGGGTCCTCGGTCCAGCCCGGCTCCAGGTAGCGATCGTAAAGTCTCAGCAGGTCCCGAGAAAGGTAAGACGGCATGTGGATCCCGTTTGTTATGTGCGCGATCGGCACATCCTCAAGGTCCGCTTGAGGCCAAACCTCCCTCCACATCTTTCTGGCCACTTGCCCATGCAGCATGCTCACACCGTTGGTCCGGGACGTCAACCTCAGGCCCAGTACGGTCATGCAGAAGCCTTCAGAAGCATCGCGGGGATGCCTTCTCCCCAGCCCCAGGAAGCTCTCAAAATCCATTCCCAACCTTCTGGCAAGCCCCCCGCAATACTTCTCCATAATCCCTCGATCAAAGACATCATTTCCGGCAGGGACCGGCGTGTGTATGGTCAAAACACCCTGGCTGGTCACTATTTCCCGCGCCTCTTCCAGGGACAACCCTTCCTCATCCATGAAATAACGAATTCTTTCCAGCGGGACAAAAGCAGCGTGCCCCTCGTTCAGGTGATAGACCGCGGGCTCTATCCCTAAAGCCTTCAGAGCGCGGCAGCCGCCCATAGCAAGAAGGATTTCCTGCCGAATGCGCATTTCCACGTCTCCGCCGTAGAGCTTTGCGGTAACGCTTCGCAGGCGGGGCGAGTTCTCCGGGATGTCTGCATCGAGGAGATACAGAGGGACGCGGCCGACACCGGCCTTGAGCACTCGCAGCCATACGGTTTCACCTGCCAGATCCACGCTGACGAGTAACGTATTGCCGGATGAGTCGGTCTGTTTTTCGAGAGCCAGGGTATCGAGGGCAATCGGCGGATAGAATTCCTGCTGCCAGCCTTCATTGGTGAGGGCTTGATGGAAATACCCAGCCTGGTACATCAAACCGACTCCGACGAGTGGCAAGTTAAGGTCGCTGGCAGACTTGAGATGGTCGCCTGCCAGGACCCCCAGTCCGCCGGAATAGATGGGGAGACATTCGACAAGTCCGAACTCCAGCGAGAAATACGCGGTGGTAAAGCCTATGGGTTCTTCGAGGTGGTATTCGTAAGCCCGAGTTCTCTTCATGTACGACCTGAATCTCTGCCGGACTCTTTCCGCGTGAGCCAGGTATCCCTCATCGTCACGGATTTCGTTCAGCCTATGACTGGAAAGGCGGATGAGGGTTTGCAGCGGATTGTGATTCGTTTCTTGCCAGAGGTTTTCATCCAAGTGGTCGAAGAGTTCCACCGCCTCGGTGTTCCAGGAGAACCAGAAGTTCCCGGCTATTTCTCTCAGGCTTTCCAGCCCTCCCTTCATGGGGGGGACCACAACGTATTTGCGTAATGCCATAGGAACCTCTCTGTCATAGCGAATCCCGAAAAAGTTGACTGATTCCCGCATCCGGAATTCAAAGCCGGTCCGGCCACAGATTGGCGGCCTGGTGCCACCGGCAGGGGGACTCTCCCCACCGGGCTTCCTCGGTATCGCTCATTAATTTTGGGACCTGTTATAAATCCGTCCGTGGGCAAGCGTATCTCATGAGAATTGCTGGGGTCAACCTCAACTTTTTCTCGCGTGACTAATTTATAAGGTGAAATAGTTGACTTCATGGTCCGGGATGAGTAAGCATGTTAGCGTGATCTTGGTTTCGTACAGCCTTGCGAGGCTGTGCTTTGGACAGTGCAAGTGAGGGGAAGGAGTTTGGGTTTCCTCGGCCTCAGTGGACGCTGATTCTCACACTCTTACGCAAGGAAACAACGCCAACAGGGTATCTGCAAAAAAAGCGAAAGAAAAGGATTAGCCATGCCCACTTCTGAAATCCTGCAAGACAAACTGATACTGGCGGTGGATGACGAGGAAGATGTCCTGGACATCATCGAGGAGGAACTGTCGGAGGCTGCAAACGTCACCTTGCATACTGCTACGACCTTTGAGAAAGCCCAGCAGTACCTTGTCTCCTACACCTACGACCTTGTCATTCTGGACATCATGGGAGTTCGAGGATTTGACCTGCTACAGATCGCAAACAACGCCGGGTTCCCTGTCGTGATGCTCACTGCGCACGCGTTCACGCCGGACGCCTTGAAAAAATCCATCGAACTGGGAGCGCGTGCCTATTTGCCGAAGGAAAAACTCGGTTCCTTGGTGCCGTTTCTTGAGGACGTGCTAAAGCTTAACTACCAGTCGGCCTGGAAAAAGGCGCTCGACAGCGTAGGTACTCTGTTCAACAAGAAGTTCGGGTCTGATTGGAGGAAATCCGAAGAAGAATTCTGGGAGGATTTCGAGAAAAAGCTTTCCGTAGAAGAAGCGGCCATCATTAAGTGATTTTTGCTTCAAGAGCCGCTGAAGGATCGGTCCAGTCATTGACTCAACCGGGCCGACAGGATGGCCTGTTGGCACGGGGAAGTTTGTTTTGCGCCCAATGGCCGGCCTGGGTGAATAATACCAATTCGCATTCGAAGAAGTGATCTAGATGGGAGCAGAAGTGAGGCCTTCGGTCAAAATCCCCCCTGACCCCCCTTTTGGAAAAGGGGGGAAAGTCATCATTTTACCCCCCTTTGCTAAAGGGGGGCCGGGGGGATTTTTTGGAGAATACTCCCTGCGCCCGCTACCATCGACATTACTTCTTTGATGGCGCATTGGGATAAGGGCTTTTGACCCCGAGGAGGTGGCACAGAAGTGCCTTGGGTGAAACCTCCCCTGGTGGGTCTGCGAAATGAAGTCCGCCCCGTTCAGGCGACGCGTTCGCAACGAATGAGATTTGCCGGAGCGGGCGATTAACCGGCTTTTCCATGTTGCCCGTATGAACACGCATTGGTATGAGGCGCTCCAGTGCTCAAACCATGTCGAAGGAGAGATTTATGACGGAAGTAGTAATCGTATCAGGATGCCGGACTGCCATTGGTGAGTTTGGAGGCTCGCTAAGGGACATGCATGCCGCCAACATAGCCAGTGTGCCGATGAAAGCGGCTGTCGAAAGGGCCGGCATCCCGGCAGATATTATCGACGACGTCCGTTTCGGATGCTGCTTGAATCCTACTGATGCGATGAACGTCACTCGCATCGGGGCTCTCATGGCCGGCATCCCGCAGAGCGTTCCCGCGGCCACCATAAATCGGGTCTGCATTTCCGGCATGGAGGCTACGCTGTCCGGCGCGGCAATGATCAAAGCCGGTGTTGCCGACGTAATACTGGCCGGCGGTGTTGAGCACATGTCCGGCGTGCCGTTCACGGTGGAAAAGGCTCGCTGGGGAGTGCGCATGGGCAACTCTGTGCTGACTGACGCCATGACCACCGGGCTCCACTGCGGGTCGCACATATTGCCGTATCCTCAGGACGGCCCTGTGGAATTCTTCAGGGGCAAACCGTACATCATGGGGCATACAGCGGAGTTCGTGGCCATGAAGTGCGGCATCACCCGGCAGGAACAGGACGAGGTAGCGCTGCGAAGCCACAATAATGTGGAAAGGGCCACCAACGACGGATCGTTTGCCGACGAGATGGTCCCGATACTTATTCCTCAGAAAAAGGGAGAACCCAAGGTCTTCGATAAGGACGAGCACTTCAGGCCGGGGCTTACCATGGAAGCTCTTGCAAAGCTGAGCCCGGCTTTCATACCGAAGACAGGCACTGTCACAGCCGGCAATTCCAGCGGAATCAACGACGGCGCCGCAGCGATGATAATAATGTCGGAGGCGAGAGCAAAATCCGAGGGCCTGAAGCCTCTTGCCAGAATCAAGGCGGTGGGAATGGGGGCCTGTGATCCGACGGTCATGGGTTTGAGCCCGGTTCCCGCGGTCCATAATCTCCTGCAGAAATCCGGACTGAGCTTGAGTGACTTCGACCTGATTGAACTCAATGAGGCTTTTGCCGCCCAGTACCTGGGCTGTGAAAAGGAGCTGAAGCTGAACCGTGAGATCACCAATGTGAATGGGTCCGGGATTGGGCTCGGCCACCCGGTGGGCTGTACCGGCGCCAGGCTGATGATCTCTCTTATTTACGCCATGAGGAAAAGAAACAAGAGCCTTGGACTCGCCACCCTCTGCGGTGGAGGGGGTGTTTCCATGGCATGCGCTCTGGAGATCGTGTAATAGGCAAGTGCAGCCAAGAGTGGAAACCGCGGGGGAGACCTTTGGTGTCAGAGGGCTCCCCCGCAGATTCTCTGGTGTGCAAAAAGCGGGGCTGCATGCGACGCGTTTAGACAGGGACGGGCCAAGTTGAAAAAGCCGGTGAGGGGTCCTGAGGGACGTGTCCGACCAAAAAACTACCAAGAAAATAAGCGCAAAGGCCATTATGAACGACCTGAAGGCCGGCCTCTCCGATTCCGAGCTGATGCACAAATACGGTATTTCATTTCAGGGATTACAGGATCTCTTTTCCAAACTCGTCGAAGCCAAACTGGCCACCCAGGCTTACTTTCAGAAGAGGGCAATGACACAGGCGACGCTTCGCCCCAAGGAAGACAAGAAGGGCCGCACATGTCCCTATTGCGGTTTTTCTTCAGGCGACCAGTTTACGAGTTGTCCGCGCTGCGGTCAGGATGTCACTGAATGGCTCGATACCGTCGAGCTAACCAAAATCCTCACAGGATCGTTCGAGTAGACCCCAGCGACAGAAGCCGGCGACTATTCCCTCATCCGGTCCGGCCGGCACTCAGTGCTGTTCCATCATCCCCAACAGCAATCTTGCCAGAAGGTAAAGTACGATCAATACAGCCATGACCCCTATTGTCAAATGAAAGCGCGTACCTAAATCTTTCAGCCTAGCACCTAGGGAATTCAACTTCACGGGCCCCTGATGCTTGAAAACCAATTCATTAAGCAACAGCAAGGCGACGGACCCAAAAACCAGCAAGACCAAGTACTTCATAACTGTCTTCTCGAAGAGAGCGCACGGGTAGGATTTTCGGGCAATCATTATCCCACGCGCTCGTCGCACCTTGCAAGCCGCGGGCGAATGGACTAATCTTGACCAATGGAAATCAGCTTTCAGAAAATGCATGGCACCCTGAACGATTTCGTGGTCTTCCATGATCTCGAAGGCGAGGTCAGACTGTCGTCCGAGCAAGTGGCCCGCATTTGTGATCGTCGCGGAGGAGTGGGCGCGGACGGTGTGATCGTGGTTCGGCCATCGTCGGCCGCGGACTTTTTCATGGATTACGTAAATGCTGACGGTTCGCTCGCTGAAATGTGCGGAAACGGGATTCGTTGCCTGGCCAAATACGTCTATGACAATGGCTTGACCGATAAACGACATCTGGCGGTGGAAACCAGGGCCGGCGTCAAAGCATTGGAGCTTCTGCCAGGTCTGAATGGCAAGATCGAGACTGTCCGCGTGAACATGGGGGAACCTATCTTCGACGCGGATAGAATTCCTGTGAACATCGAGCACAACGGCACACCTGCCATCGAACATGACATCCAAGCGGGTGACAGAGTTTTTCCCGCATCCATTCTGTCCATGGGGAACCCCCATTGCGTGATCGTGGTGGATGAGGACCTCGAATCACTGCTTCGCCGCTACGGCCCGACAATCGAGAACCTTCCCTTGTTCCCTGCCAAGACCAACGTTGAGTTCATCCGCGTCATGTCGCGGAGCCATCTCGTCATGAGGGTCTGGGAGCGCGGAAGTGGTGAGACGTTCTCGTGCGGAACGGGGGCATGCGCATCCGCGGTGGCAGCTCAGTTGAAAGGTCTGGTGGATTCCAGGGTGACAGTGGAGTTGCAGGGAGGCAACCTGGATATTGACTGGAAAGGTCCACATAATCCAGTGCTTATGGCAGGTTCCGCTGTATTTGTTTTTCAAGGCGCTATAATGGTTTGATTCTACGCCACAATGTGGCTTGACATATACCTCCCTCTGGTTTATTACACCACCAGACTTTGCGCCGGACCTTCGGCCGAAACCGAAGAGCGAAACACGTAGATTGGGTGGAATCCGTCGCACCTGACGGGCCTGGCCAAAGTTGATATCCTGAGGGAGAATACGGCGATGAAGGATACCAAAGCTGCGGCAGGTTTTACGGTCCTGGAGATGGCGGCGGCCATTGCAATTATTGCCGCGCTCGCGACAATTTATTTTTTTCTCATGGACTCTTACAAGGAACGCAGGATGAGCGAGCAGGCAGCGAGGGTCTTAATGCTCGCCGCCAGAGTGCAAGAAGAGTTTTTCGCCAAGGAACACCGTTACTTCGACGCGGAAGTGTCGGGAAATGGCGGGGACGCCTTCCTGACGACCCCTGAAGGGCGCAAAACGGACGTGAAAGTTCCGCCTAACGTAGTGTTGAGTCTCAAGTCGCGTGGTACTGGAAAGGCAGCCTTTACCGGTCAGGCATTTTACCTCGGCGGCAAGGTCTTACACCAATACACCTCAGAAACGGGCAAGATGACCACAGTTTCGCGAGCACAGGACCAGGCGGGATGAGAAGAAAATTCTTGGCAGCCTACAAACGTCACGAAATATACCTGGTGGCCGCGGTCATCGGCATAGTGTTCGTGGCAGCGATGGGCATGGTTGCATGGCTGCTTCGTAGTTCCATAGTCACCCCACCGTATGAAAGCCTCGGCGATGCTGACCTCAAGAAGGTATTCGCGACCGCTTACCTGCGATTCCGCGAAGATGACGGAAAGCCGTACCTGAAGATTGAACTTCACAACGGAACCCTGTGGTGGATTAAGCGCGTGGAATTTGATTTTGATGGAACGCGATACGTGCTGAGGGATTTGGATGCCTTTCGTCCTCTTCACTTCGGGGCCTTGAGGTGCAATCTCAATAAAATTCCTGCCGGGCCCGACCAGATCGAATATGATCTAAGAATAGTTAGGGCTGCCGGCTATCCTCCAGCCCACATGCAGCAAACACCCGTGTCCAAGAAAGTTGCCGGCCAATCTGCCAGGTCGGAATCCCGGAATTGATCTCCCCTTAACGCTCCAGTAGCCATTCAGTTGTCGGCGGCGAAAGACTGTCATTGCGAGCGCAGCGAAGCAATCTCAGCGCTCAAAGGCAGAGATTGCTTCGTCGTTTCACTCCTCGCAATGACAGAGAACGGCAAATTCCCCCGTGTAACTGGATGTTTACACGCTCCATCATCACCCCCTTGACTTCCCTCGAACAAAACTCCACGTTGGCAATCTGAAACTCTATGATTGTATGTGGGTTCCTCCGCAATTATACTGTAATACCAATGTGCTTTTCGGAATGAAGTGGTTAAACCTTTCTCGAAATAATCTCACGGAGGATGATATGCAGGGTCAACCGGTTGTTACAAAAAGCGATTTCGAACGAGCGCTGGCCGTCGGGCGCCCGCCAAACGTGGCCAAATTGTTTCCGCATTCCAGAGCACTTATTGTCAGCGGAAAGGTCATCGACCGGGCCATGATAGCCAAGGGCCATGCAATAGCCATAGCCGCGAGCGCCAGAAACTCCTTTGTCGCCTACGGAGCGCTCCGAGCAGCCCAGAGAGCGAACGCTGCCATAATAATCGAGATTGCCAAATCCGAAGGCGGCGCGGACGCCTATTGCGACGTTAGTCTCTGGAACATGGCCCGGTTGGTTGATGCCATATGCAATGAACTGAATATCACCGTTCCCGTGGCCATCCACGCTGATCATTACGGAATAAAGAAAGACGCTGACAGGGAGTCCGCGAGGACGGAAATCCCGAGCCTGTTCGACGCGGGGGTAACCTCCATAGCAATTGACGCGTCGCACCTGCCTGACGTGGACAATCTTCTGACCAACCTGGCGTTGAGCCAATTCGTCCCGGCATGGGCAGGTTATGAAACCGAAGTCGGCGAGATTAAGGGAAAACAGGGGCTTTCCACGGTGGCGGAGGCCCTCTTCCTGATCCAAGGTCTCAACGCGCACAATCTCCATCCGGATTGGATCGCCCTGAACAACGGCACCACACACGGCATCGAGGCCAGTGCTGCGGGTATCCAGGTGGAACTGACGGCTCAGATTCACAAAGCACTGGAGCCCTACCATACTTCAGGGGCTCAGCATGGCACCTCGGGGAACAGTTTCGAGCGATTGAAGCGCATCGCCGGCGAAACCCACACCACCAAAGCAAATGTCGCCACTGCGCTTCAGATGGTTTCCTGGGGGCTCAAGGTAAACGAGTATGGAAACGCCATCCAGGACGAGAACGGAAACTTCATCAAAATACGCGACGCGGGGGTTTCCGACCCCCTGTGGGAGCAGATGGTGGCGTACGCTCGGGAAAAGGGCTTGAAAGGCGGGGACTTCAAGAAGCTCAATAAGCCATTCGAGAACAAACTGCTCGGCCAGCCTCGGGAGTACCGCCAGAAGATGATCCAGGCGGTTGATGACTTCATTTTCATGCTGATCACGGAAGTCTTCAACGGCCACGACACAGCGCCCCTGGCTGTCGAGGCGATTCTAAAGGCCGGTTCTTACGACTTGGGCCCCAAGGCCTCTCGTATCGAAGATCCAGCCCAATGGACCGAAGAGAAAATCCGAGAGAAAGCTAATTCCCTCGAATCCGACAAAGGCCCCTCCGGCAATTTCGAGGATTAGGGGGAGAAGAACGAAATGCATGGGGGGAAACTTTTTTGCAAAAAAGTTTCCCCCCGCACCCCCCTTCCAAAAACTCCCGCAATTTTGTCAGCCCAAGCTCTTGGACTCCGGTCATCCCCGACGTCATTCACAAAAGGTTTTGTACAATTCGCCTAAACGTGATAGAAGGCGTCCGAGGAGTATCACTAGGGGGTAACGGAAATGACTTTTCGCAACGGCGCCCGTCTCCACAGAAACGTGCAGTTCATGTACGAACAGTCCCTTGCTGAAAGGGAACTGGAATCTTTCGGAATCACAGATTTCACTTCGGACAGGCTCAATCCATGGGATTACACTTTCAACGGAAATGGTGATATCGATGGGCTACTCAAGCGATCGGCATACTTTGGTACGGTAAACGGACAGGACTCAATCTACAAGAGGCTAATATTGCCAGGGTATCAAGGCGGTGAATACAACATAACTCGCTCCGTCAATCAATACCTCACGCACTGGATTTATCCGTACAAAGGCAAGTTTCATCCGCAGATGGTGAGAGCGCTTCTCAACCTATTGCATCTTAGACCTGGACAGGTCGTGATGGACCCCTTTCTCGGAAGCGGGACTACGGCTATCGAATGCATGATATTGGGCATTGACTTCGTGGGAATTGATATTTCGCCTTTGTGCGTGCTTATCTCTCGGGTCAAAACCCAAGCTTGGCGCAAGGCCAGCGAGATCGCTAACCTTGTGGCCACCGGTCGACGGCCGAAACAGGATTTTGACCCCATAATTGGTGATTTTTTCATGCTCGCGGACATGGTTACCGCCAGCGACGTGGCAATCCGAAAACGTGACCCGGATACCTACTACCAAAAGAATCTCACAAAAATGTCGCGATCCGTGACCCACATGGCATTGGCGAAGGAAAAGCTGAAAATTGACTTTGGTGGGATCTCAATGTTTCAAGCCGACTGCAGGGAAATGGCCAGCGTGGGCATCCAGGATGCCAGTATCGATGCCATAGTCACCTCGCCGCCATATTCTATTGCCCTTGATTACGTGAAGAACGACGCTCATGCCTTGCGTGCAATGGGTCACGATTTGCCCACAATACGTGAAAACTTTATCGGAGTCAGAGGAAAACCAAAACGCAGAATGGGGCTGTATACAGACGATATGAAACTGGTTTACCGGGAAATAGCTCGCGTTCTGAAACCAGGCGGCGCAGCGGCGGTCGTCATCGGTGACGCTACGGATGGGACTGAGGTAACCACCACTGAAGAAATGAAAGCGTGGGGTGCTCCGTACGGGCTAAGGTACGAGAGGGAGCTACGCAAAATAGTGTTTGGTCTTTATAGCGTTATGACGGATGAGAAGATCCTCTTCTTCAGGAAGGACTAGGCATGAAAACCATCGAAGTCAGGGTCACTCAAGAGATTGCTGATCAACTGATGGCTGATGTTCACGGTCAAGGGGGATTCCAAGATCTACTGCGTAAGCTTGGTAAGCAGCTTGATCTGAACCGACTCACCCTAACACTGGACGACACGGATTTGGAAAGAATACCCAGATATAAAAATTACGAGCCGGGGGGCTACGAGGACAGATTAGTGCCGCTCCTTCAGCTGCTGCGAGCCGAGGGGCTCGTAACACCGATGCCTGAATGAGATCGGCCTACGAAGTGAAGTTATAGACAACCGAGCCGTAGCCCATGCGGCTTCAGTCTCTGTTGCGCCCGGAACTCGGTCTCTGGGAAGTTGCTTCGACGCAACACCAAGAGTTTTTGGAAGGGGGGTGCGGGGGGAAACTTTTTTGCAAAAAAGTTTCCCCCCGCATGCATCTGTTCCTTCTACCCTATTCTTCTCTACCCTCCACGCGGGCTGCTTTTTTTTCTACTTCTGCGGCTTGTTCTTTTCGGTATTGTTTGAGCTTGTTTCTCAGGCTCGGATCGAATGCAGCCAGAATGTGAACGACGAGCAGGCCCGCGTTCTTTGCGCCCGCGGCTCCCAGTCCCATGGTCGCCACCGGTACGCCACCCGGCATTTGGACCGTTGACAGCAGCGCGTCCAACCCTTTCAGGGACGAGGAATCCATCGGTACACCGATCACCGGCACCACGGTATGGGCAGCCAAGAAACCCGCGAGGTGCGCTGCCATTCCGGCCCCTGCGATAAGGGCCTTCCAGTCTTCTTCTTCAGCTCTTTTAGCAAGGGCTGCCACCTTCTCGGGGGTCCGATGGGCGGAGGCAACGGTCATGAAATACGATATCCCGAAACGCCGCAGGATCTGGGCAGCCTTTTCCATGACCGCCAGATCCGAGTCACTCCCCATAATTATCCCGACCTGAATCTTTTTCATGGTGTCCTTTTGAGCCAATTGACTTCCCCTACCTGTCCGGGCCGGACACCGACGCCAGGTATCGAGTGATAGCACCGTCGTACTCGTGGGTCAGTTTGAAAACCTTTTTGGCCAGGCGGAAGTTCGTCGCTTCCGATACAGCTCCCTCGGAACGCTTCATCTCTTCCAGGACCGCTGCGTAGTCCGCAGGGTCGGTTATAACCGTGACAAAGGGATAATTCTTGGCCGCGGCCCTCAGTAAGGTAGGTCCTCCGATGTCGATGTTTTCTATGGCGTCGGGCAAAGCGCATCCCTGCCGAGCGACGGTCTTTTCGAACGCGTACAGGTTGACCACCACCATGTCTATGGGGAGAATCCCATGCTCATTCATGGCCTGAACATGCTCGGAGCGCGAACGAATGCCCAGTATCCCGCCGTGAATTTTCGGATGCAGAGTTTTGACTCTTCCGTCGAGCATCTCAGGAAACCCGGTGAAATCGGCCACCTCTTTGATTTTCACGCCGGCTTGCCCGAGCGTCTTGGCTGTTCCGCCGGTGGAGAGAATCTCCACCCCAAATTCGGCCAGGCCTTTCCCCAGTTCGTCGATTCCGGACTTGTTCGTAACACTGATTAACGCTCGCTGGATCTTCGGCATAGAAGTCTCCTGATAGAGGAAATGGTCGGGGAACCCCAGAAGGGCATAAACGCTGAAATTGGACAGTCTCATGACCCGGGACCCTCGTTCTCGCGAAAGCAGGAATCCGGATTAAGGCCTCGTGCAACCGTTTGCCCGGTTCCCGGGCGGAGCCTGGGAACGAAGACGGCAAGCTTGTTTCCATGCTGGTTTCTGCGAAGCGGGTCTAAGTAAACAATCCATGGTTGAAAAGGAAGCTCCTCGCTATGGTTTGGCGATACCTCTAAACTTCGACAGCTTCAGTTTCGCGATCTCATTCTGAGCTTCTTTGCCCAAGTTGCTCTCCGGATCGCTTTTCAGAACACGTTCCAGTTCTTTCACACCGTTGTCCACCTTTCCTATGCGGACAAGCGCCTTTCCCATCAGCAGGCGCGCGGCATGATAATCGCCATCAACTTCGAGGGCTTTCTTCATGGTGTCCACAACTTTGGCGTGATCGTCCTGAAGCTCTAACACCACACCCATGCGGTAATAGGCCTCTCTAAACGCCAGGTCCATGTTAGAGGCCTTCTTATAATAGTCGAGGGCCTTCTGGTAAGCCCTTTTTTCCTCGTAGCAGAACCCCAGGTTATACAAGGCATTGGGATTATTGTCTTTCAGAGCGATAGCTTTCTCATAGTGTTCAATAGCCTTATCCAGGTCCTTCATGTTGAAGTATGCCACGCCCATATTGTATGCGGCCTTTTCAGGTGTGGCATATGTGGGGTCCTTCAAACACTGCTCAAATTCCTTGACAGCTTCATCGTACATGCTTTTGGCAAGATAAGCCGTGCCGAGGTTGTTTCGAGCCTCACTTAACTTGGGCTCCAGTTCCAAGGCTTTTTTGTATTGCTCTATCGCCTTGTCGTTAAGTCCCTTCGCCTGATACGCAAGCCCTAGCGCATGCTCTACATCCGCATTTTTTGATGACAGTTTCTGCGCTTCCATCAGTTCCTTTATTGCTTGCGGGGTTTTTCCCTCGTTGAGATAGTTTATGCCCATCTGGTAGTGAAGCTGCACATCCTTCTCTTCTTTCCCCGGACCGGAAACCGTCTGAGGCACGCACCCTGCCAACAAAATAGACGCCAGACTGAAAGCAAGGATTTGACCGAAGCTCATTGCAAGCCTCCTCAAGAGATGACTGACTGCGGAAGCGCCGTCGAAAACGTGAAAATGGCTCATATGGTGTCCCACTGCGCTCCGGCCGCCACGCGACTATTAGGGACACATGAGGTCAAGAACCAATGAAGCCAGGAAAGAGTCTGCATTGGTGGTTGAATCCCACACGCGATGGCCTTGGCGTTCTTCCGGGCCTATGGGTTCGAAACGGACTTTCTGGTCGGGGAAGATCTCCCACGTTGCGTCCGAGGGCTCCTTTTTATTCTGGAGCCGGTCTTCGAGCCGTTGCCGAATGATCTCGTCGGGGCAGGCACATTCCACGATCCTGAAAGCCGCGTTGGTGGCCAAGGCAAGTTCACGTGCTGCCCGGCGATGTCGATACCGCATAAAAGAAGCGTCCAAGATAACGGATTCTCCACGATTAAGGCGCTGCCGGGCTTCAACCAGAAGCGCCTCATACGTCCGTTCTGTCGCATCCGGTCTATAGATCCCCTGGCCGTACTTGTCAAGTTGATGTTTTATTGGAGGTAATCCATGTATCTCTTTGCGAACTTTATCGGATCGCAAAGGCTCGACTCCAAGCCTCACCCCGAGCCTCTCTGCCAGGTGACTCTTTCCCGTGGCCATCAGGCCCGAGAAGATCACAAGCGCTGGTGGGGGTGGGGGCATCATGTACGCGAGAGCCAGTCGGAAATAGGCACCGGCCATCGCGCGAGAGGATTCTTTTTCCGCGAAGGAAACCTCGGGCTCATCCAAGGTAAAGCCCAGGACCTTGCCCCTCACAAAAGCGCGATAAGACTTGTAGAAAGGCAGCAGTCGTAGAATCTCGCGGTCTCCCGACGAATCCGCGTACCTATTGGAGATCTGCTCCGAAAAAGCAGGAAATCCCCTGAAATCCAGGTCCATGAGTAGAAAAGCCAGATCTGCCGCAGTGTCTCCGTAACGGAAGCGATCGTTAAATTCAATACAGTCATAGAGCATGATTTCATCGAGTATCACCACGTGATCCAGATGAAGGTCTCCGTGGCAATCCCGGATGAATCCTTGACGAATCCTTTGTCGAAAGAGATCTTTGTGCGTTTGAAGGAAATCCATTGCCAATTGTGAGACTTCTTTATGGGTCTCGGCATCGATGGTTTTCCCCACATAAGCTTCCGTTTGTTCAAAGTTCTCTCTAAGGTTCTGATAGATCACCTCGGGTGACCCGAAGCTAGATATCTCGGGTCCTGTGGCTGCCTGGGAATGAAAATAAGCCAGCCTGTCCGCGAGCTGATCGAGAATCTCAGGAGTTATGCGCTCTGCCTCCAGCATTTTCAGCATCGTCTGATCTTCGGGAACGCGCCGCATGAGCACCGCGGCTTCGATTTCGTCCCCTTCCCCGCGCAGGTTCACACCGGAGGGGCCCTCATAAATGGACTCCACTCCCAGGTAGATGCCCTCGGAGAAGCGCGAATTCAACTCCACTTCCTGCCGGCAAAAGAAGCGACGTTTTTCAAGTGTTGTGAAGTCCAGGAAACCGAAGTCCACTGGCTTCTTGATCTTGTAGACCAGGTCGCCCGCGATGAAGACCACTGAGATATGGGTCTGAAGCACCCTTACCGACTGGGGATTGTGGGGGTAGATCGAGGGGTGGGATAAGGCCCGAATCAGGTCATCCAGCCTGCCGCTCACCGAGGTCCCCTTTTTCAGCGGCCAATTGGCCACATGCGGCAAGTATGTCGCGGCCGCGAGACTTCCGAATTATTGCCATCAGTGACCGCGACATGAGGATTTCCTGAAACTTGAGGACCCGCTCAGGCTTGGGGGACTTCAGCCCTTCGGCCGCTTCGTCATTGAGGGGAATGAGGTTCACTTTCGCCCGGATCGGGTTAAGCAGCCGTACGAGCTGCCTGGCGTCCGCGTCCGAATCATTGAATCCGTCGATGAGCACGTACTCAAAGGTGATGCGATCTCTCCTGGGCAGAGGGTAATCCTTTAAGGCGGCAAGAAGCTCCGCCAGCGGATACTTCCGGTTGATCGGCATTATCGCGTCTCGCTGCTCATCGGTGACCGCGTTCAGGCTGACCGCCAACTTCACCCTGACGGTTTGCCCAAGCTCTCCAATGCGTGGAACAAGCCCCGCGGTAGACACGGTCAGACGCCTCCAAGAAATTTGTGGGCCATTGGGGTGGGTCAAGATGTTGACGGCCCTGACGGTCTCTCCGAAATTTGCCAGAGGTTCTCCCATTCCCATAAAGACCACATTGGTGATCTTAGAAGTTGGGAGGGTCCTACGTACGGTAAGGAGCTGGGACACAATCTCGCCTGCGGTGAGGTTGCGCTTCAGCCCCATTTTCCCGGTACGGCATATCCGGCACCCCATCGCGCATCCGACCTGTGTGGAAACGCAAAGGGTATCGTGGTCTTGTTCGGGAATCAGGACGGTTTCTATGCAATGCCCATCTTTCAGCCCAAGAAGGAACTTGCACGTGGAGTCGTCGGATCGGCTCACGTGCAGGACCTCGGGAAGGCCGATGCGGGCCCGGAGAGAAAGCTCTTCCCGCATGGCCTTGGAAAGATTGGTCATTCCTTGAAAGGAATCAGCCAAGCCCTGGTGAACCCACTTCATCACTTGAGCGGATCGGTACCTTTCTTTGCCGAGTCCACCGAGGAACTCCAACAACTCAGGATGCGTCATTCCGACCACATCCGGCAGTCCGCATGAATCAAGTTTTCCTGAGCCAATTAAATCCATCAAAAGACTTCTATGCCACTGAAAAAATGGCTTATCTCGAACATCGCACTCTCTTCCGAGTCGGAGCCGTGCACGATGTTGTTTTGTTTGCTGTCAGCCCAGCGAGCCCGGATCGTTCCATCCGCCGCTTCCGCTGGATCGGTGGCGCCCATTATTTCGCGGTTGCGCGCTATGGCATTTTCCCCTTCCAGTACCATAAGCACTACGGGCCCGGAAATCATGAATTCTATGAGTTCTCCGAAAAAAGGTCGTTCTTTGTGTACGTAGTAGAATCCTTCTGCTTCTTCGCGACTGAGCTTCTTCATCTTCATTGCGGCTATTTTCAAGCCTGCGCTTTCGAAAGTGCGGACCACTTCACCAATCAGTTTCTTGGCTACGCCGTCCGGTTTTATTATGGACAGGGTCCTCTGCATCGTTTACCTCCTTGATGCGCATAAGATCCATACAGCTATATAGCATTTAACAGGTGAAGAAAAGGCCCGGCCGCCCCGAGGATGGACGAACGGTTGGCCGGAGAGTTGAATTTATGATCGGGTTCAGCTATAGCTCTTTGCCAATGCATTCGATGTGAAGAAGGGCTTTCGTCCAAGGAGGCGACAATGAAGTTCACATGTCGCTTGTTTTTCATAGTCTGGGCCTCTGCAATGGTCTTTGTGCCTCATGCGATCAGGGCCGCGGACAATGACATCAAGCTGCCCAAACCTTCTCTCAGCGGGAAACTCTCCGTAGAGGCTGCGATGGCCGCCAAAAAGTCGGTCAGGAATTTCAGTGGTGCACCGTTGACCGAAGCCCAGGTTTCGCAACTCCTGTGGGCGGCTAACGGGGATCTGCCTCACGACGCGGTGACGGGGGCAACGACGAAAGTTATCCCTTCCGCAGGGGGGCTTTATCCTCTGGAAGTGTACCTTGTCACCGGAAAAGATTCTGTAGGTCAAATACCGGCTGGAGTTTACAGATACAATCCGGGGAACAATTCCCTTCAGACCGTTACCGCCGGAGACAATCGGGCTCCCCTCGCGCACGCGGCGCTGGGGCAAACGTGGCTGGCAAAAGCCCCGGCTTTGATCGTCATTGGAGCCGTATTTCAACGAACCACATCCAAGTACGGGAACCGCGGAATAAACTACATTTTCATGGAGGCAGGGAGCGCGTCTCAGAATCTTTATTTGGAAGCGGAATCCCTGGGGCTTCACGCGGGTTCGGTCGGCGCGTTCCAGGAGGCCAACGTGTCTGGTGCGCTGAAGCTTCCCCCGAATGTGAACCCATTGTTCATTATGGCCTTTGGCAAATGAGGCTTCGGCAGTAGGACCGGCAAGATGAAAATGTCTCAAAACCCTGGAATGGACATATTTCCGGGTAGGGGCGCTTCGAGAAGCGCCCTGATTTAGGGCGGTTCACGAACCGCCCCTACCGCCCATGTGTCGAAATTGTCAGTTTTGAGACAGTTTCAGATGCCGGTCCTACTGTATTTCCTGACCAGTACCCCCGATTTTCTCCGCGTAACCGAATCCTTACTGCTCGCTAGTCTTTATCCTTGACACAACCGGGAATTGTAGATAATCTGCCACGATACAATCGTGTTTTCCCATTTTAAATAGCCGTAATTTTGTCCTTAAGGAGGTAGGAGGATGGAATGGGTTGTCTATGTCGCGCTCATTTGTGGGGCGCTAGGGGTGGCCTATAGCCTGTTTACCGCGGGCTGGGTCTTCAAGCAGGATGCGGGTAATGCTCGTATGCAGGAAATATCCGGCTACGTGGCAGAGGGCGCGATGGCGTACCTCACCCGTCAGTACAAGGTGGTCGCCGTCATCGCGATCATCCTTATCATCGTCTTGAAGTTCACACTGGGATTCATACCCGCTCTCGGATTCCTCATCGGTCTGGTAGGTTCCGCCTTGGCAGGGTTCCTCGGGATGAAGGTTTCCGTGAACGCGAATGTGCGCGTGGCAGCGGCGGCTGGAAGGAGCCTATCTGATGCCATGGATGTGGCGTTCAAGGGTGGTTCTGTGACGGGAATCGTCGTTACGGGCCTTGCCCTTCTCGGTGTGGCCGGATTCTACTTGATCGCGAAGGCCTCTGACCCGGATCCGCACAAGATTTTCAGCGCCCTGGTCGGATTGGGCTTCGGTAGTTCGCTTATGAGCGTGTTTGCTCGTGTGGGCGGCGGTATCTACACCAAGGCTGCCGACGTTGGAGCCGACCTGGTTGGTAAGGTCGAAGCCGATCTGCCGGAAGACGATCCCCGCAATGCGGGTGTTATCGCTGACAACGTCGGTGATAACGTTGGCGACTGTGCAGGTATGGCCGCTGACCTTTACGAGACATACACAGTCACCCTCGTTGCTGCCATGCTTTTGGGAAGCACCATTTACGGGGGAGCGAAAACAGCGGCGTTTCATATGCCCCTGTTTATCGGTGGTATGGCGATTATCGCCTCCATTATCGGAACGTTCTTTGTCCGACTGAGCAAGACCAAGGCGGAGAAAGATCTCTACATAATGGGCGCCCTGTACAAAGGCCTGGCTGTGTCCGGAATCCTTGCCGCCATAGGCTTCTTTTTCGTGGCCCAGTTGCTTCCTCTCGGCGCACCTCCCAAGGGAGCGGCATACGTTATTTCTCCGGGAAGTATTTTCTGGATGGCGGTTCTCGGTCTCGTCCTGACAGGCGTTATCGTCATCATCACTGAGTACTTTACCGGCATGTATGGCCCGGTTAAGTTCGTGGCCCAGGCCAGCACAACAGGCCACGGCACCAACATCATCGCGGGTCTGGCCATCAGCATGATATCTACGGTGTTGCCGGTCGTGGCTCTGGGCGCTGCGATAATGATGGGTTACGCGCTAGGAGGCGGTTTCGCGGGTAGTCCGGGTACCGGCCTTTACGGCATCGCTGTTGTCGTTGTCTCCATGCTCTCCATGACAGGAATGGTGGTAGCAATCGACTCCTACGGCCCAATTACCGACAATGCCGGCGGCATAGCGGAAATGGCCGATCTGCCGGAAGAAGTCCGCAACAGGACCGATCCGTTGGACGCGGTCGGGAATACCACCAAGGCCGTAACCAAGGGGTATGCCATCGGCTCCGCGGCTTTGGCTGCATTGGTTCTCTTCGCCGAGTACACCAGGGCCATAGAGGAACTTTCCGGCAAGGCAATGTCCTTTGACCTTTCGAATCCCACGATTCTAATAGGATTGCTCATCGGCGGGATCATTCCCTATTTCTTCGCGGCTCTGCTTATGCTTGCCGTCGGTAAGGCAGCAGGCTCCATTGTGGACGAAGTGCGCCGTCAATTCAAGGAAATCAAAGGGTTGAAAGAGGGCTTGCCCGGTGTTAAGGCCGAATATGGCAAGTGCGTGGATCTGGTCACCGCGGCCGCGCAGAAACAGATGATTCTGCCGTCTCTGTTGCCCGTGGTCTTTCCGCTGATCGTAGCTTTCATTCCGGGCCTGGGCAAGGAAGCCCTTGGCGGTATGCTCATCGGTAGCATCGTTGTCGGTCTGTTCCTGGCTATTGCCATGACCACCGGCGGCGCAACCTGGGACAATGCCAAGAAGTACATCGAAGAAGGCAACCTCGGCGGGAAAGGGAGTGACGCACACAAGGCCGCTGTCACGGGCGACACCGTAGGAGACCCGTACAAGGATACAGCGGGTCCTGCGTTGAACCCGGCTATCAAGGTCTGTAACATGGTGGCATTGCTTATCGTGCCCTACCTTGTGTAGTAGATTGACTCGACGCGCACCCCGCGCGTCCTTGTAACAAAAAGCCCCGCGGTTCGCATGAACCGCGGGGCTTTTTTTGACCGGATCCCGCCACAAACGTCCATCGCACATCAGCTCCAGATTGAACAAAAAATCAATGTCCGACCTCGCTTTTGGCAACTGTCCTGATATGGCGGGCACGGCCCGCCCTACAAGGGACATGTCGTCCAACCGTAGGGCGTAGGGCGGGCCGGGCCCGCCGCCTATCGATGCCGATGACAGCCTTCACCGGACCACGTGTTCGGCCATATATCAGGTGCCACCATTTTTTGACCTTTGGTAAACCCAGCGCTATCAGGGGTCGGAGTCCCTCTCACGCCAGGGGCGTGATTGATTTGTATCCCCAACATGTGCCGGCACGGAGGCCGGCACCTACCAATTTGCACGAGGTGCTTTTCGCGATCGGACATTATTTTTGACACTTGGTATATACGTTTATGAAACCGAATTGATGTCAGGGGAAGATGTCGTAAGCGAATACCACGCTGCGAGGACCGGCCAGGAAGGGGAAGGCCCCTGGCTTCATCAGAATCAACACCAAGGATCGAGTGCCCTGGTTCTTGAAATCCCCGACCCTGAAATCGGATATTAGGCCGGGGCTGGTCACGGTTCTCCATTTTTCCGCCAGCTGGGTGCCATCCCAGACCAGGGCCTGGATCATGCTTCCGTCAACAGCCTGTTTGATAACCAGCAGCTCGTTTTCCCCGTCCCCGTCCGTATCTGCAATGAGGAGCGTACCCGGATAAGTGATTTCTTTGCGCCCGGTCTTCAACGGCAGGCGGATTCTCCTCTCGAGACCGTAGATCCTATCCGCGACACTGGCAAGAAGGCGATTCTCAGTATCGAATACCATCAACTTTTGATCCTGATTCAGGATTACCCTCAAAAACTCGCCCTTCTTCCCGAGCTTGCCGGCCACATAGCTCGGCAACAGAGTACCTGGCGGAAGAGCGACTCTGCCCGCGGGAGCCACATCGCTGCCTTGCACGTGATACCGGATCATTTCTCCGCTGAACAGGTTTTCTTCATCCGTTCTTTGGCCGACAAGGATGCGGGTCTTCTCGTCATCAGAATCTCGGATGGCACGCAAGATCACGTTAGGAAACTTGGCTTCTATTCTGAAATTTCTGTTGGTATACCGGGCAATCGCTGATTCCAAGCCCAGCGGCGTCTGGTAGCACAAAAGAAGCTCCGCTATGCCGTCGCCATCCAGGTCGGCAACCTCGGTGGAGATATACCCGGCAGGAGGCTGAGAGAACTGTGCCAGCTGGCGCAGCCCACCATTCTCAAACCGGCTTATTGTCAGGCGCCCTTCCTCCAGAAAAACTGTTTCCTGTTTCTTGTCCCCGTCCAGATCCCCTATATCCAGGGCGGAGATTGCCGCCGGAATGTCCGGACTCCTCCATGGACCGCCGTTGCGCGGGAGGCTCACCACATTAGACGGTCTGCCCGCGTGGCTGCCGCCTCCTGTCCCGCCTGATGGTTCGGTTCTGTAAAAAGGCAGCGCAGGAGCCCCATGTAAATGGGTATTGATGGAATTCACGAATACTTCCAAGATGCCCGGCAATCTGTGGATGTTGTCCACTTTGAGATCGGTTGACACCATCGCGCGGTCCGCCTGAACATCCCACATGACAGCTCGCATATGGTACAAGGGGCCCTCTTGGGCGAGAAATCCGTATACTACGAGATCCGCACCTGACTCCTTGCCAATTGCGCGCGCTTCGCGATCGTCTGCAGGCGCGGCCCTCCCTTCCAGCAATTGCTCAGTCTTGCGCTCGCTTTCAATGACAAAAGAGTCATTGCGCGGCACAATTCCCGCGCGAAGTCTCTTTTCCACGTGGTCCGCGAAAGTCTCAAGGTCTTTGTGTCCGGAGGTTGCAGGAAACGGCAAGACGAGAACAGTTCTCGGCTGAGCCGCAAGCGCGTCGGAAATGGCGCAGGAGAGCAAAATAAGCACCGCCAACAATGCCGGCACGAAAGCGTTTTCAAGCAGGGCGTCTACCGTGCAAACTGTTTTGTGCAGAGAAATCCCATGATCGAACCTGGCCCACGACGATCTCACACGGTGGAAAACGGCACTGTTCTTCAACCGTGGGATGGCACGCGACCCAGGGTCTGCAAAGTAGCTCCAACGCGATTGGGGCTCGAACCCCCTGACAAGAGCGGCATTTTTGCGAATGCCAAGGATCATAAAGGGCGCCTTCCGCCAAGCGGGAGATTCAAAAAAAAACCAACTGTTGTATTTACAGTTGGCGTAGGAGGAATAGATTCTTTTCTTGCCGATCTTTGTAGCAATTCACGTGCCAACCCGCCGGACTCTGTCACGCGTGGAGAGAACCACTCATTATTCCGCTGCGTTATTGGCAGTCGCGTTTCGCTGTTTGCCCGGATATCCGCCTCCGTCACCCTTCGACTTTTGTCCAAATTCTGGAACGATTTTCCTGTAATGTCGTATGTGGTTGATTTTCCGGCAAATTATGTGCGTTCAAAAAACAGGCTGGCTGCCGAATTTTTGAACATTATCTATCTAACCTGAAGAAAGGCCCTTTTTATGTAGTCGAAATTCTTGCGGACCATTGCCGCACTCTGAATTGCCGTTCCATGTCCGGGAATCAACAGCTCGACAGGCAACTTACTGAGACGATCGATGCTGGTCTTCAACAACTTGATATCTCCCCCTGGAAGATCGACACGTCCCACACTCTGCGAGAACACCACGTCGCCTGGGATAAGGACCTTGTGCCTGGGCCAATAAATGGAAACGCCGCCCGGGCTGTGCCCCGGTGTCAGCAGCACCTGAAGTTCCAATTTGCCAAGAACCAGCTCTCCGTCCTTCACGTAGAAGTCCACCCGGTAGTCAGGCATGGCCTGGCCCTGCTTCGCGAACATGGGCCGCCCCACATCTTCGATGAACCTCTCCTCTTGTTGAGAAATGGCGATCTTAACCGACCCGTCTTTGAACGCGCTCGCACCCTCAAAATGGTCGGGGTGTGCGTGAGTGCAAATAACCACCTTGATCTTGGACGGGTTAACCCCATCCGCTCGCATCCGGCTGAACAGGTCGTCCACTCTGTGCAAGTATCCAGGGTCGATCAAAAGCGGGACTTTTCCGTCAATGAACACACTGTTGCAGTTGTTTTCTTTCGGGTCGCCCCACAGGTACACATAAAGATGCTCTGTTACTTTCATAATCCTATGACTCGCGACAAGGAAGGTTCAGGCTATTCGCTTAAGAACATATCATCGGACAGGAGCTATGTCGAGCCCGGCCGCTCCGGGACTCGTGGAATGCTTAGAGTAGTTTCCAAAATCTTTTCCGATCCGGGAGGACGCCATCCCGTTATTCCTGCGGAATTCAGGATTTTTAGGGTCGTCTGGACCCCGGTGCCTGCCCCGGACTTTGATCCGGGGTTCGCCGGGGTGACGGCTTGGGCCTCTGGATTGCCACGAAAGCTTCGAGCAATCTACCGACCGAGCCAAGGGCCTCTGACCGCGTGCACAGGACGCGGGTTTCTAGTCCGACCTAACTTAGCTGCTTCTGTCGAGTGATTCCTTCTGTATTGGGTGCCACGGACCCGGGCCTTACCAAGTCCGTGCTTCCTGCCGGTTCTTCCGCCACAATAACTCAGAAGGTCTCCAGCTTCACCGTGCCATCGGCTCGCTTTTCAATTTGGTTTTCAACGCTGGGTACAATCTTGCTGTCTTTCAAGAGAACCGGCACGGACCTGACGGAGCCAAGGCCGTGTCACCCGCAAGCCAATCCGTGAAGACTTTCAGGAACTGCTTTATGCTTCGGTGGAGCCGGTAGATAACGATCGCTTCTGCCTCGTATACATGCAAGCCTTCAGTGAGGGTAAGCTTTCCGATTAGAGTCAGGGTCGGGAGGAGTTTCCTCGGTTGCCCGCGGCTAACTGCCTTCTCAATCTCACAGTTACGAAAGCGCATTGGTATCAGATAACGACCGGAAAGGGCCTCTGACGGAATTCTTCCTCCATGCCGATGAGGATCACGCCGAATTCCTCTGTGTGCCTTCTCATTGATTCGGCGGCGGCATCCCCTTTTCCTCCCAGTACCGCTTCAACAATCGGCCTGTGCATTCCGGCGGGGTGCATGGACTTAACATCAGGCCGGACGGAGGCCACGAATCGCGTGGTCATTCCCATCAGAGATTTGACGAGAGCTTCAAGCAAGCGATTGCCGCACATTTCCGCCAGAATGAAATGGACCATGGTCTTGGCTTCAAAGTCCTGGAGCAGCGACTTTACGGGTAATTCCTCGGCCTTAATGGCCTCCAAAAGCCGCTTTCGGTAATCCGGAGAGACTTTGGCAGAGGCCATACGGGCGATTTCCGGTTCGATGACGCGCCTCACATAGACAAGCTCCGGGACTGAGATCTTCTCAGCCATGAAAAGGTCTACGAAGGCATTGGACAGAGTTTCGAAAGTGAGATCCGTCACGTATGCGCCACCGCTGACGCCTTGTTTGACAGTGACGAATCCGGAACCTTCGAGTGCCCGCAATGCCTCTCGAATGGCCACGCGACTCACCTGGAATTCTTTAGCCAGTTCCCGTTCAGGGGGTAGCCTGTCTCCTTCCTTGAAGTGGCCTACGATGAACGCCTGTTTAAGCTGTTCGATGACTTCTTCAGATACTCGCGGTTGGCGAATCGGTTTGAATCTGCCCATTATGAACCTCTGTAGGGACACTATAAATGACGAATGTTTTTTTCAACAGTTTTTTAAATTGGGCTATATTTTTCTTGACAAAAAATATTAGACCTTTAACTTTGCGATATTCCCCCTTGGCTTCTGTGAACGCAGTTCGCCGAGATAGAGGACATGGTGAATCCCTCCAATAAACCGGCCCTTTTGCGCTCTTGCCCTCTCCGGCCGGTCTGCTAAGGGCAGGCGTTGGGACGTCATGGTAGGGTGGGAAGAGGTGATGACTGAGTCAAGTCGATTGGCTTGGCTCCCAACCGTACAAGAAAGGACGTGTGGTCATGAAGATGACAAGGGCTTTTGGCATGTTATCTGTGTGTTTGGTCATCGCTGTTCTGTTCCTCATCGGAGCAGCCCCTCTCCAGGTGCAAGCGCAAGAGAAAGTGATCAAGCTCAAGTATTCGGACTTCTTTGCTCCCTCACATAAGAACGGCTTACTTGCTCAGCAGTGGTGCAAAGAGGTAGAAAAGCGGACCAACGGCAGGATAAAGATCACCCATTTCCCCGGAGGCACACTGACTCCCCCGCCGCAGACCTATGACAGCGTGGTCAAAGGAATCGCCGACATCGGTCACACTTTGGCGGCCTACTCGGCAGGCAGATTTCTTTTAACGGAAGTCCTAGGCCAGCCCATTGGTTTCACCAGCGGATACCAGGCCACGAAAACCGCCAACGAGTATTACAAGAAGTTCAAGCCTAAGGAATTCGACGACACGAAGATCATGTATATTCATGGCCATGGGCCCGGCATGTTCCAGACGGTGAAACCCGTATCGTCCATTGATGAGGTCAAGGGCCTTAGGATCAAAGCCAACACGGAAAACGCCGCGATTGCCACCGCACTGGGCGCCGCGCCGGTTGCCCTTCCCATAACCGAGACCTATGACGCCTGTCAAAAAGGATTGGTGGACGGACTCCTGTTGCCCATCGAGCCACTCAAGGGGTGGAAATTCGCCGACGTCATTAAGACCGTAATTGATTGTCCCACAATGGCGTACACGGCTCCTATTTGCGTATTCATGAACAAGGACAAGTGGAATTCTTTGTCTAAAGAAGATCAAGCGACCATAGAGAAGATCAACGAAGAGTGGGTCGAGAAGCAGGCCAAACAGTGGAATGAACTGGATAAGGAAGCCACGGAACTCGCCAACCAGAAGGGCATCAAGCTAATCAAGGCAACCCCGGAGCAGGCGAAGAATGTAGGCGAAAAAATGAAGGCCGTAAAGGAAGAGTGGGCGAAGAAGACCGCGGCCAAAGGACTCCCGGCCCAGGAGGCTCTGGATTTCTGTATTGAATATGTGAAGAAGAATCCGTAGCTGGGTTAGGCCGGGGCCGTTGACAAGAAAGGGGGCACGACAGGTGCAAAAGTTTATGAAAGTGGTACTGACAGCGGATTACGCTCTCTTCGTGGTCGGCGGTCTTGGCTTGGGCCTTATGATGGTCGTGACTCTTACGGATGTCTTGATGAGGCACCTGGGCAGGCCGATGTTCGGGGCCATGGAACTCGTCTGTTTTACCAGTGCAGTGGTTATCGGCTTCGCGATACCGTACACATCGTGGACCAAAGGGCACATCATAGTTGATTTTATGTTGGAGAAGCTGTCCCCCGGGACAGTCAGAATCCTGCGGATCATAACGAGGCTCATGGGCATCGCTTTGTTCCTGTTCGCAGGTTACAATTTTATCTCCTATGGATTGGACCTTATAAGGACAGGGGAGGTGTCCCCCGGATTTCGAATACCTTACTACCCGATCACTTTCGGGTTGGCTGTGAGCTGCTTTCTTCAGGCAGTGACTCTGCTATGCGATCTATATACGACCGTAAGGGGTGAAGCATGAGCGAAGTCACTGTAGGGATCATTGCTTGTTTAGTCCTGCTGGTTCTCTTCCTTTCAGGTCTGGAATTGGCCTTTGGGATGGCCCTCCTTGGGTTCGTAGGATTTGCTTACCTCGTTTCCTTCAGCGCCGCGTCGAACCTTCTGGTGAAAGACTTCTTTGATACATTTACCTCGTACGGGTTTACCGTAATACCCATGTTTGTGCTCATGGGGCAGATCGCTTCGCATTCGGATATTGCCAAACGGCTTTACCTGGCGACACACAAGTTTGTGGGCCATATCCCAGGCGGTCTAGCAATGACAACGGTTGCCGGCGCAACCCTCTTCAAGGCCGTGTGTGGATCGACATTGGCCACGGCCGCGGCTTTCGCGGGGATCGCTATTCCGGAAATGGACCGTTACGGGTACGACAAGAGGCTTTCTACCGGGGTAGTGGCTTCGGTGGGCACGTTGGGCGTGCTGATTCCTCCGAGCATCGTCTTGATCATTTATGCCATTATCGTCGAAGAGTCCATCGGTAAGATGTTTCTGGCCGGAATTGTCCCCGGAATTATTATCGCTTTGTTCTTCATGTTAGTCATTTACGGGTGGGTGAGAATCAATCCTGCGGTGGCACCGGGAGCGGAACCCGCCCCGTGGTCCGAAAGGCTGCGCACGCTCCCTGAATTCCTGTGGATTGCCGTAATCTTCTTTGTGATAATCGGCGGGATGATGAAGGGGATATTCTCCCCGACCGAAGCCGGGAGCATCGGCACATTGTCGGTCTTGATCCTGGCTGCCGCGAGAAGGGAATTGACGTTAAAGGGGCTTGTAGCATCGGTCACCGAATCGCTCCGGACCGCTTGCATGGTTCTCACCCTCATCGCCGGATCGATGGTCCTCGGCCATTTTCTTGCCGTCACGGAAATCCCTTTCATCGCAGCAGATTGGATCTTAGGGCTGCCGCTTCACCGGCATCTCGTCATGTGCCTTATTATTCTGGTCTATCTTATCGGGGGTTCATTCATCGATGACCTGGCATTCCTGATACTTGCCACGCCGATCTTCTTCCCAGCAGTGGTGAAGCTGGGTTACGACCCCCTATGGTTTGGCATCATGCTTCTCGTTACCATCATGATCGGGGTCATAATTCCTCCGGTTGCGATGTGCGTGTTTGTGGTGAGAGGCATCACCGGTGTATCAATCAACGTCATCTACCGGGGCTGCCTGCCGTTCATTTTGAGCCTGGTGGCCTGCGGCATATTGCTGTTCGCGTTTCCACAGTTGGCTTACTGGTTGCCGAATCTGCTCATGAAATAGTTTGGGACTCATTGTGATCGGATGCTCTTACAAGAAAGTGAACCGCGCCGGGCGCAACAATGCGAGCGAATTTCCAAACCGCATTCCTAATATATTTGGCATGCCGCCCACACCTGGAAAAGTGCTGTGGGGAGGCGGCAACCCAAACCTATACGAAGATCGAGGAGAGCCCGAATGGGAACTACTGAAATAATAACAGGCAAGCGGATTCTCGCAGTGGATGATGAGCCGGATGTGCTCGAAATGATTAAGGCCCAACTCGAAGCATGTGAAGTTACAACCGCTTCGAGTTATGAGCAGGCCGAGGAGATATTATCCGCAGACCCTTTTGATCTGGTGTTACTGGATATCATGGGCGTCAACGGATTTGCCCTGCTCGAAATCTGCAGAGAAAAGGGATTCCCCGCGGCAATGCTCACAGCTCATTCCCTCACTGTTGACAGCGTCAACAAGGCCCTGGGCCTTGGGGCTATTTCATTCCTTCCCAAAGAAGAGTTGGCAAATCTGGACGTAAACGTGGCCGAGATTTTCGAGGGGCTCGCGGAGGGCAGGAGCCACTGGAGAAAGTTGTTTGATAGACTGGGGCCCTTCTTCAAGGAGCGGCTCGGACTTACATGGGAAGAAATAGGAAAACCCCCTAATCCGCCGTGGATGTATTGAGTGCTCAAACTAGGGCATTATCCTATGGTTACCTATACTATTCAGCAATCAGACAGAATGTAAAAGAGAGAAGTTAGACTGTACAAAACGCGGCAGTATCGGGAGGAGCAAAATAAGGGTCGAAAGCACAAACAACTTCAATCACAGGACTGCCAGACGTCTGTGACGTCTTATTTCTTTTTCGATTAGGGGAGGGAGTCATGAAGAAATGCAGCGGGACATTGTGTTTGGTTGTAGCTTTGATTTTCACTTTCGCCATGGCGAAGGCGGCCACGGCACAGGAAACGATTACTGTGGGAATGAGTTTGTCCCCGACCGGTCCCCCGGCTATTGCTGCTACGAGCGAGGTGCTTGAAGCCGGCATAAGAGATGCTCTCGGGATAGCCAATGATGAGGGAGGAATCAACGGTAAGAAACTCCGGCACGTTATGCAGGACGATCAGTACAAGCCCGACGTGGGCGCGAGGATTTTCGAAGAAATGGTGTCCAAATATAATCCGCTGTGTTTCTTCGGGTCAGGGACGCCGGTGGCATTGGCTACTGCGCCGCTGATTCGGGATCGTTATAAAGTGCTTTATACTTCCACCTCCTTTTCAGCGAAACTTGCGGTCAGCGGTATCCCTTCAATGTTTGTCGTCGGGCCCACTTATGGCGACCAGTTTGCTGTTGCGCTCAAGTACATCGCTCAGCAGAAGAAAGAGGCGAAAGTAGCCTTCTTTTACTCCAAAGGCCCGTTCGGCGAAGATCCCTTGGCTTACGGCCGTGTAATGTGTCAACGGTTGAAAATGGAATTGGTCGGCGAAGTGGCAGGAGACATCAGAGGTGGTGACCACACAAATCAAATTGAGCAACTAAAGCGGCAGAACCCGGATTTTGTCATCATGCAGGGTTGGGTCGGGGCCTCGCACGCCACATTGATGAAACAGTGCCGTGATCTTGGACTGAAGAGCGAATTTGTGCTCACAGTTTGGGGAGCGGATAAGAGCGTTGTAGACGCGCTGGGGCCCGATGGGCCTACATTCTTGGCAGTAAGCCCATACGCCTACTGGTGGATGGATGACGTGCCCATGATCAGGAAGGTTAAGGCCTATATCGCGAAGCATTATCCTGACGTCACTTACCGGCCCTTGAACTATTTCGTGACATTCACTGCGGGGAAGGTTTTTGTGGAATGTCTCAGGAAAGCCGATGCTGCCGGAGAGTTGAATGGGGAGGGAGTGACGAAGGCCCTACAATCATTACGCGACTTCGATACAGGGGGACTCACCCCGCCATTGACCATAAGGAGCAACAGATTTCCCGTGGCCCGCGTCTTGAAATCCAATCCCAGCAAAGGGACATTGGAGCCGGTGTCGGACTGGATCACGTTTTATTGAGAAATCCCAGGCTGGAACTCATGGCCGGTAGTTTCCCAGGTTGGAGAGGATTAATCCAATACCGGCAGAATGCGGCCTGTGGACAAGTCCAAGATTTCTGGCAATCCGCATCGGCGCGAATTGACGCGGAACGGAATTATTCTTCTCGAGGAGAGACAATATGAATTTGGCCACAAACTTGGAACGGTCTGCGCTCTTCTTCCCCGGACGTCCGGCTATTAGCGAGGCGGGGACGGAGATCAGCTACGCGCAGCTCAATGACCGCTCCAATCGGATAGCGACAGGGCTAATTAGAATGGGTGTTAAACCGGGTGATCGCATCGGTCTTTTTGCTCCAAACTCGGCCGACTGGGTCGCGTTCTACTTCGGCGTGCTCAAAGCCGGCGCCGTAGCTATCACCCTATCCAGCATCCTAAGGCGGGACGAACTCACCCTGTTGCTCAACCATTCCAAACCGAGGCTGGTTTTTACTGCGGATGAAAAGCTCGGGGACCTCGAACCTCTGAGGACCTCGGCAGGCTTTCAGAAAACCATCTGCCCGGATGGTGATGTACCCCTGCAACAGATTCTGGAACAAGGCACAGGGGCCTTCAAAGCCGTAGATTGCGTTCGCACGGACACGGCTGCGGTCCTTTACACCGGAGGCACAACAGGGATTCCCAAGGGAGTTATGTTGAGCCATGAAAACATCAACGCGGGTAGTCACAACGTCGCCTTCTGCGAGCACTCCTCCGAGACGGACCGGGCCCTGTGCTTTCTGCCTTTTAATCATGTCTTCGGGCAGATCCACATCATGAACGCTACGATACTCAGCTGCGGATGCGTTGAGATTCTTCCGAAGTACGATTTGGACCAGGTTTTGGAAGCCACAAGCACCGGACGGGTAACAAAATTTTTCGCGGTGCCCACGATTTATGCCCGCCTGCTTACGATCGATCGAATTAAAGAGAAGCTCGGGAGAATCCGGTATTGCTTTTCCGCTGCTGCCAGCATGGCTGCCGAGATAGTCCGGCAGTGGAAAGAACAAACCGATTTGACCATCCATGAAAGCTATGGACTAACCGAGTCCGCGACGGCTGTCACTTATAACCATTACTACCGCCACGTTGTCGCTTCGGTGGGGACCACGGTTCCCGGTGTGGAAGTGCAGATCAGAGATAGCGCAGGAAATCGGGTGGCACAGGGCCAGGAGGGTGAAATCTGCATTTGTGGACCCAATATAATGAGAGGATATCTGGATAATCCCGAAGAAACAGAAAAAGCCTTCTGGGAGGATGGCTGGTTTCGTTCAGGGGACATAGGTGTTTTTGATGATGACGAGTACCTCTTCATCGTTGATCGGCTCAAGGACATGATCATAACCGGCGGGGAAAACGTGTACCCGCGAGAGGTCGAGGAGGTGATCTACACCAGGCCGGAAGTGCAGGAGTGCGCCGTTATAGGACTTCCGGACAAAGAGTGGGGCGAGCGCGTGACCGCAGTCGTCGTGCCCCGACCGGGACGGGAAGTGGATTGGAAGGAACTGCAACTCCTACTTAAGGCACAATTATCCCCGTTCAAAGTGCCCAAAGAGTGCGTAACGGTAGAAGAAATGCCTAAGAGCGCGACGGGAAAGATTTTGAAACGGGAGCTTAAGAAACAGATTTCCGGCGAATGAGCTTGCCTGGGTTCCCGCCTTCGCGGGAACGACGGGGTGAGCAAAGCAGAAATGGCAGGAGGGCCGTTGGGGGCTAACGAACATTATTTTAGTCGGTTGCTTAAGACGCGATTGCAGATCATAGAGGTTTTCGAACGGGGTGCCGGGATAACTTTCTTCAAGAAGTTTCCCCGCGGCGTGCCTGCAAATGCTTCTGACGTTTTTCACCCGCTTGATGCCTCAGGAGGCCTCCGCGCATCCCAGGCAGATTTTTCGGCCCATCTTTTCGACGAGGCGATTCGAGACGGTCATTTCTCCGCAAATTTCACACGGCAGGGTTTGGACAACTGCAGCACGGGGCGGAGCCTCGATTTGCACTTCCCGCACTTCAAATAGTTCTGTGCCGTCGGATCCAATCAACTCGTTGACAGCCCTGATGCGCAAATCCTCCCACCTTTTCCTGTCGTCAGCGGTAGCGTCACCCGCGTCAATCTTCTTCTTCAGGGCGTGTCGCTCTTCGCGAAGGGGCATGGCCCCTCTGAGGGATACCCGCACTCCCTTGCCGGTATTCCTGTCGAAAAAGGTGAAGACCTGTTTGCCCCAGTCTCTGAAGATCAGGTTGCCTTTTCCAAAGGTGCATCCAAGAAGTACTTGCACCGCGTCGACAGCGCAGGAATTATTTTCAACAATAGCCACAACCTCTTCGTCCTGTGACGGAGCCACTCTGAGAGCCGCGACGGCTGCTTTTGCCGCGGCATAACCGATTGCCAGGCCGGGGCAAACGTGTCCGTGAAACCGCACACAATCCTTAAAATCTTGAGTAAAATCAGGGAGGTCTGTCATTTGAGTCACCTCGTCCAAATTCATGGTTGTTCGTAGGTGATGCCGCGTTTCTTCAAGTGTTCTCGAACGAAGCGCCTGGGTTCTTCCCATTGTCGACCCCGCAATTCGGCATCTCCTCCAAGACTTCGGTAAAATGCTTCATGATTCTCGCGGTGGCGCCCCAGATGTTGTGCCCCTGCCAACGATAGGAAATCACGCTAATCGGCTGGCCCTTCAGCATCCAGATGGCTTCTGTCATGCGGTCCGGGTCGAAGAACACCTCCAGGGGAACCCCAAGCAAATCGGCAATCTCCCTCTCGCTGGGCTTGAATTCATAAGGATATGGAATTATGCCGACAAACGGCACCACCAGGAAATGGGTAGCGACCGTGTAGAAATCGTCCAACTCGCCTATGACCCGAACGTCATCCGGCTTTATTCCGACTTCCTCCGCGGCTTCCCTGAGCGCGCAGTGCAGCAGGTCCGGATCTGTCGGGTCAAGCTTCCCGCCTGGGAACGAGATCTCGCCCTTGTGGTGTTCCACCAGATCAGACCTTTTAGTCAGCAGCACATGAGGGGCACCGTTTTTCAGGAACAGAGGCATCAAGACTGCTGCAACCGTCATGCCCTCAACAGGGAGCGCCTTCTTGTCACGGGATGCCAGGACGCCCCTTATGATCTTCTCAAAGCAGGGTACGTCGCGGGATGATGATTTGTCGTTGTTCATTATTATTGCGTCGAAACTTCCCTTGTACCGATGCGCCTTCAAAGAAGTGACATTAGCAATGGCCGGCAGGGACGCCGGCCGCTACCATAATGTGGTGGTGGCAGGCCTCCGTGCCTGCCCTAAGCCCAACGATAAGCCAACACAAAGGCGGACTCGGGGGTCCGCCCCTACAAAAAATCCGAGACCTACAGTCGCACTCAGTTTCGAGAAACAAATCGAAAAAAAATCTTGGCAACTACTATAGCACCGACGGCCTATGATCAGGCAAACTGATCAGGCCTGGGGTCTGTCTTCCTTTCATCAAACCGCCACTCCCAGTCCAGCTCCCAGATCATAACGAGGCCGTCCGCGGATGAACTTATAACGAAGCGCTCGTTTGGAGAAAACCCAGCGGACGTTATTTCACGGGAATGCCCCTGAAACTCCCTCAGCAGGCCACCTCGTTCCACATTCCATACCCTCAGGACCCCGTCGTTACCTCCTGTTACGAGGAACATCCCGTCAGGGGAAAAGGCAACGGTTCGCACACCTCCCTTATCGGCCTCCAACACTCGTATGGCGCCTCCTGTCCTCAAGTCCCATACGCGGGCCGTCCCGTCCATAGACCCGCTAAGCAGGAGATCGGAACCGGGGGAAACGGCTAAACTCATTACTTTGTCTTTGTGGCCCTTGAGTTCGCGCAGGATCCTTCCGGACGGCACGTCCCACATTTTTAGGGTCCCGTCAAAGCCCGCGGACACGATTCGATCCGCACCGCCCAGGAAGCCGGCAGAGGTTATTTTGTCATTAGGTCCTTTCAGGGTCTTGACGAGGTTCCCTTCGGGATGTCGCCACAATCTAAGTGAGCCGTCCCACGACCCGGACAGAAGCAGGGTCCCATCCGGGGAATAGGCGATAGTGCTCACGCTGTCGGAATGCCCCTTCAGGATTGCCAGGTTTTTTCCGGTGTTCAGGTCCCAGATCCTGACCGAACGGTCATCGCTTCCCGATGCGGCTTCCCGGCCGCTAACCGAGAAACACACCGACGCGACCAGGTTAGTGTGGCCCTTCAGGACCTTGAGGCAGTCGCCCGTTTTTGTGCTCCACAGGCGTACGGTGTGGTCGGCTTGGGCAGTCAGGAAGCTTATCCCTGACGGGGAAAACAAGAGATTCCTTACTCCTGACCCCGTATCGGTGGTTTTGCGATTCCATCCTCCCCTTAGTCCTATTCGGGTCCCGTGGTTCTTCATTCGGATAATCAATTCTAATGCAATATCGGATCGTTCATAGCCCGGGACCTGCCGGGACCCTTCCAACATCGAATAAGCGGTTGCATAGGCACCCCGTTTGATAGCTTTGGCTGCGGCTTCCACCATGACCCTGAACTTTCGATCCGATTTCATTTGCTTCTTAGCCGCTCTTACCTTTGCCAGAGCGAGTGAAGGAACTATAGTGCGACCGTGCACCGGCCAGATTCTCAAGGTCATGTCTTTGCCACCCGCCATCAATCCTTCTCCGTCCGGAGTAAAAGCCATGCAATTTATCTCCGCGTCTCCCGGCGGAAAGGTCCTGAAGACTGCGGCGGTGGCCAGGTCCCAGACCTTGATGCCAGCTTTGGGATCGTAAGTTGCTGCCTGGCGCCTTACCGGGTTGATAGCGATTTCACTGATATATTCCTGGTGGGGCTGAAACGCGGAGGCAATACGACCGGTCGAGGCATCCCAAGCAATGGCTTGCTTGTCACGGCCGGCCGTCAACACAATACGGCCGTCAGGGGACGCTTTCAGGGCTGTAATGGGTTCTCGGTGTCCCTTCTCAAAAGGCAGGGCCTCAGGATCCGAGGGGCGCACCTTCTTCACAATACGGTCCAGTCCCGCGACAAAAAATTCCGGATTTGACTGCTCGTCGAATGAGATGGCTGCTGCCGAATGCGACGGCACTTTGTAAGTGATCGCAACTTTGAACTGCGCGGTTTCCCAGACCCGCACAACTCCCTTGTCTTCCACCGTGAAGATGCTCTTCCCATCCGGCGAAAAACCTACTGAGGTTACACGGTCTTGCGCCAACAGGTTCCCGACAAAACGTCCGGAGGCTAGATCCAACACCTTCACGGGGGCCGTATGGTGAGATGACGCTATGGCCACCAGACTCTCGTCGGGAGAAATCCAGAGAGCCACGGGAGGTTCACCGACCAGTGTGAACGTCTTTTTCTCCTCCCCGGTCACAGTGTCCCATATCTTAAGGGTGCGATCGCGTGTTCCGGTGATCAAGGCTTGAGACCTGGGAAAATGCGAAACACAAGTTACCCAGCCGGGATGGCCGTCGATAACCATTGTTTCGGACAATCCTGAGTACTTGAATCTGACCGCGAAATCCTCCGGCTTCAAACCCGCTATGTCGGACCCTTTGGACAGAGATTGCAGCCTGGAGGAGGCCTCCTCCATCTGTCCATTCCGAACCAACGCGCCGACCAGCCACCCAATGGCCTCGTCATCATCGGGGAATTCCTTGAGATATGTGCCAAGATGGCTTACAGCGTCTTTGTCCTGGCCTGCTCCGATCAGGGCAATCGCGTAAGGCTTGAGCCATTCTTCGGTGGCGTCCTCCGCCGACAAAGACCGCTCACAGGCCTGCAAAGCCCTGGTGGCGTCCCCGAGGATCAGTAGACACCGGCCCAGCAATTGTGATGCACGACCCAAGTATTCCGGAGTTGTCACGACCTCTTCCATCCGCATCACTATGTCCCAGTCCGGGTTGCCTGAACGCAGCCAGCCGAGAACTCCGTGATTGTAAACCGCCTCGGGATGATGAGGGTCGGATTCGAGAGCCCTCTTCAGGGCCTCTTCAGCTTCTTCCTCATGGTTCAAGTCCATCAAAGAAACAGCTCGATTGTTGAGCGCGTCCGGGATGAGTTTTATTTCGTCAGGACGCTCACGAGGGTATCGTGTCTTGAATCTTTTCTCGTAGACCGTTTCCAGTTCTTCCCGCATGGCCAGAAACGACGGGTAGCGATCTTCCGGGCTCTTCCTCAGGCATTGGAGAATAACTTTTTCCACCTGCGGCGGAATATCGGGTCGCAAAGCGCTCGGTTTGGGCGGCTCCATTTTCACGTGGGCCAGGGCCAGCTTGCTGCGACTCTCGCCCGGTTTGAGAATAAAAGGCTTGCGACCACAACAGATCTCGAAAAACATGACTCCGAAGGCGTAAACATCCGCTTGGGGCCCTACCTCGGAATGAGGGATCCACATCTCCGGGGCCATATAACCGGGCGTACCCATGCCGGCAGCAGTAATTTCTTCCCTGGAGGTGACGGCGGTCTCCAGGCCGTGGGATTCCAGTGCCGCTGCGGGGCTCTGCCGTTTGGTCAAACCGAAATCGGTGACTTTCAGAATTCCCTCTTTGGTCATCAAGCAGTTGGCCGGTTTGACATCCCTGTGCACCAGTCCTTTGGAATGGGCATGGTCGAGCCCATCACCCACCTGTACCATCAAATCAATCACAAGATCCCAGCCCACCGGCCGGCGAATGCTCAACCACTCGCTGATGGAGCCTCCATCAATGTATTCGATGAAAATTCTTGGACTCTCCTGGATGTTTCGCACGTAGTAGCATGAGGCTATATTTGGGTGAAATCCTATGTCAATCCAGGTCTCAGCTTCTTTTACGAATAAAGCTCGCTCGTCCTCGTTTTCGATCAAACGGGGTAGCAGCGACTTGACGGCCATCATGGTATTCCATCGGCGATGACGAACCACGTAGACAGCGCCCATGCCTCCCTGCTTGATCCTTTGGACCTCGTAGAGGTTCTCGATTACGTCTCCAACCTTCCACTCGGTTTCAGGCTCTTTAACGCCGGCTCGTGGCCTTCCTATACGCCCATGGCCCCGCCTTGCAGGGTCTTCAGTCGGTCCTGTGGTGACGGAAAAACCGACCGACCTGATCAGGGTCACTAATTCTTCGACCTTCGGGTGATCCTCCGCTATCAAGGTCAAGGCTTTGCCGCTGGAGATTCTATCCCTGAAGGCCTCCGGGTCCACCTTGACGATCCTGGCCAATTTCAGCAGGGTCTTGTGGGAGATATCCTGTGTGGCAGGAGTGGGGATTATTCGAATGGCTACTTTTTTCTCAGCCATGGCCTCACAACAACTTCACTAGGGCGAGACTTAGCTTGTCTTCCCTTGGACTGATTTTCTCTATACGTATTATAGCTCTATCATGGGGATTCAGCGCAAGATTGTTCGGAGTATTCAAAGCGGCATTAATTCCGAACTCTGTTATCTGCACCAGGTGAAAGCGGGGAAATTTCTGCAAAACCACGGCCTCAAATTCATCACCCCGCCTCTTGGCCATCAAGTATTTCAGAAGGAAATATCTTTGACGCTCTCGCTCAACCAGCGCGGCCCTCTCCACTCGATATGAAATCTGATCCAAAATTCTATCCAACTCGTCCCTTGACAGAAGAGGCCTGCCCGTGTCCAGAGCCGAAATAACTTGTCGTTGCACCAGCAAGTCGGGATAGCGACGTAGAGGAGAGGTTGCTGTAGTGTAAACGTCCAGGCCGAGAGTTGAATGCGGCTCCGGTTCGGTGCCCAGGCTCCCTCGAGCCAGCGATTTCTTGCAGCGATAAGATAGGACCGGGTCATGTCGCTCACTGAGTTCCACCTTTTCCAAAGGAGGGGGCTGGACGCGATATATTCCCGGAAGTTTTTGGTCCCTCATAAATCTGGCGAAGAGGTTGTTCGCCAGAATCATCATCTCGGACACCAGGATTTGGGCCGGGGTTTCCCTGTCTCTGGTGGATACCTCTATGTCGCCGTCCTCGGCTATTCGGACTGACAATTCCAGGTCCTTGAAGATCAACGCGCCGGACGCTACGCGTCCTTCTCTCAGGGCCGAGGCCACGGCAAACATTTTTGCTTCCGCGGAATCCGCCTCCAATATTCGTGCATCGGCTTCTTCGTACGAGAGCCTTTCTCGGACAAGGATTTTCGATCTGACGATTCTGAAGTCCTTAACCGAGAAATCACTTCCTAACCGGACCATGACGCTCAGAGCGGGCCGGGCCTGACCGACTGACAGGCTGGCGGCCTGTTCGGAGAGGACCGGCGGGATCATCGGTATGGTCATTTCGGGCAAGTAAATGGACGTGGCACGCTGCCGGATCTCCGCATCAAGCTCGGAATCGTGTTCCACGAAATTGGCGACATCCGTTATGTGTATGCCGATGACGACATCGTCACCTTCGTGCTCTATGGAGAGCGCATCGTCCACATCGCGAGTGAATTCGGAATCTATGGTAATAACATTGCGGTCAGAGAGGTCTTCCACAAACGCGGGTAGCGGTTTGAGCGCAGCCTCCCCAGCCAGTTTTTCGGCCTCCGGAGAAAACTCGACGGGTATCCTTTCCGCGCGGAGGCTTACATTCTCGTCCTCATGCCACACCCCCAGCTTGACAAGGACGCGGAACGGGTCCCACCTGGGGCCGAGCCCTGCATGCGAGAACATGTCTTTTATCGGCTTCACCTCAGCCCACTCACGTCCGTACAGGGCTGCTTCTTCGAGCATCTCGATCAATCCCTCGGGTGCTGAAGCCGGATCAATCTCCTCAGAATCCTTCAATCGGGCCAAAAGCTCCGCGGAACGAGCGACGAAATTTTGGCGCTCCCTTTCTTTTTCTCTTTGGAGAAGAGCCTGTTCCACTCTTTCCGGACTGGGGATCTCGATTCCCTCCGGTCGAATCTTGAAGTAAAGCCGATCTTCAAAAATGGCTCTGAGTAGAGATGCCGGCCCGTCGGGGTCCGGTCGCGCGCTAAAGACCAGTTCCGCCAGATCTCTGCTGTCGATCTCGCCGGTCTCCGGGCCTACCACCTCCCAAAGCTCCTTCAGGTCAATGCGGCCTTTTAGCTCTTCCCTGCGTGCGGAAATTTCCTTGAGCGCCCTAACTTGGTCGTCACGGCTTCTCACCAACGGGAATTGAGGATGTTTTTCGGAGATAAGCACTCGATTCGGTGAAATCTTCACCTCCTTGCCCTGATCAGTGAGCAACCTCAAGCGGCGATCATCCAAATCGAGTATCAATCCACATGAAATCTTGCGACCGTCGTAATAATCGACAACGTCGTTTTTTTGAACATGCATAGATAAACGCTTCTTACGAATGTGGCTTTAAATACGAGATTCACGGGGCGAGGCTCTTTTCGCCCAAGTATGCCCGAGGCCTCTTTAAGTCAGGCGATTGCCTCCCAAAGAAAACCAAGTGAGCTTCTTTCATCCGATCTCGACTCTATCCAACTTATCAGCCGGGGGGGCGGCACGCCACTCATTTTTTCCTCGTCGACCGGAGGCCCTGTCGGTAAACCAAGCATGTTCGCTCAAGATGAAAAGGGTGAGGACCTGCTTGCCCTCGACTGCCTCAGACCACCCGAAATCTGATATTGTTGACAACGCGTCGTAATTCCCCGTTCATTATTCGAACTTATTGTGATAAGTAAAGCTAAGGGAATCACCCCGAAAAGTGCCGAAGCGCAGAATGCGGAAGGCCGAGCCCTTGAAAAGCGAAATTCTGGAAATCTTCAAAGAGAGTATAAGGCTCCAGGAACATTTCCTAAAAGAAAACCTAGACGTCCTAGACGAAACAACGCATGCTTTGGCAGGGGTGCTGGGCCGCGGAAACAAAATCATGCTCTTCGGTAACGGCGGATCAGCCGCTCAGGCACAGCATGTTGCAGCTGAATTCGTGAACAGGTACATGATCGACCGACCCCCACTGCCGGCCCTGGCGCTCAGCACCGACACTTCCGTGATCACTTCCATATCGAATGATTTCAGCTACTCGGATATATTTGAGAAACAGATAAAGGCCCTTGGCAGAGAAGGCGATGCCGCGGTAGGCATAAGCACGTCCGGCAAGTCCGTTAACGTCCTTAAAGCACTTCAGGCCTCACGGAACCTGGGCATCATAACCGTCGGCATCGGTGGCCCCGCCGCGAGTCCGATTAAAGACGCCTGCCAGTACTACCTTGGTGTGGAAGGCGGTACCACTCCCCGAGTCCAGGAGGTTCATTCGATCATTCTCCACGCCATGGTGGAGGTTGTTGACACAATACTTTTCGGGGTGGGCAAGGAGCATTAGCGATTGCACATTCGCGGGCGATTCCGTGGACCGGAGCGGATCCTCTCCGGTTTCTGCGGTTCGCGAGGGGCTACCCATACGACAATTCGGAGAGCCTTGACATAGGCGACTGAAGTTGCCAAAAGCATGGGACCTTGATCGAACGTGCGCGGGAATACTCGCGAAATTCGCGATGAATCGGCGTCCAGGAACACGGGGCGCCAACTGAGGTCTTTACAAATAACATTTATTTGATACCGCTCAACCACTTTGGAACGGTTAGTGCCAAAAGGAATGGCGGTAAGAGCGAAGCTGGCTAACCATGAGTGACCGAACCAAATCACGTCCCCCTGCGGTACTGACGGCCGAGGTTCAAGTTCCGTTCAAGTACGCGATCGTTCACGGCGGCTCTCCCTCACGCCGCTCAGCCGAGCAGAAGGCCCAGACCAGATCTTTAAACCTGATGGGATTGGTCTTTGAAACGTCCGACATGGAGAAGGACGGCCTGCACCTGTCATTTGCGGATTCCACCTACGGCCGCAATTCCCTTGAGATCAAACTGGACCTTGGGAAGAAATTCAGGACCGTAGAGGTTGTCGGCCAGGTGGAGTGGTATGAGAGGCGGTCAACTGCAATGGGGCACGCTTTCATAGTGGGGGTGGGCTTCCTTGACGTTGCAGCGGACGTGTTGTCGCTGCTGCGAGACTATCTGCAACAGGTAAGGGGCCTTCTCGAGTAGCCCTTCTTATCGATTACCGCGGGGTTTCAAATGGAACAAGATTACTTCGGGTTTAATCTGGGACAGGTGGTGGTAGGTCTGATCAGAGTGATGAAGCAAAGGGGAGTATTGGAGGAGAAGGAGATTCTGGACATCTTGTGGGACGCCAAGGAACCGATGTTCCCGTGGGATAGACAGGAGATCAAGGAGTTGCTCAAGTTGTAAACCTGCTCGCTGAGAATGGTCGCAGCCAAACCGAATGGGGCGTTGCCCATCGCCTTCGTTCAAAGGGCCGCCTACCAAGCAACCGCTTGGCAGGAAGGCTTCCAGATCAACGCAATAATTAGACCCAGTCGGGGAAGCTTTCCCTGAATCAATTCCTTTACGGAAAGTCAAATTATGAGTGATTTGAAAGATAAGCTTCGTTTGCCTTGGGAGGACCTCACCTGGATAGCGCCTGCAGAGGCCAAGCCGGAAAAATCCACCGCGGACATAAAGCCCCTTGAGGAAATCATAGGGCAAGATAGAGCTGTGAAAGCCATTAGACTGGGGCTCGCAATGAAGAGCCACGGGTACAATGTCTACGTCGCAGGTACCAACGGCACAGGAAGAACCGCTACCGTCGAAAAGCTCCTGGAGGAGCATAACGTCAGCGGCCCTGTCCCCGAAGACTTATGCTACGTGAATAATTTCAAGGCTACGGATCAACCGCGGCTCATCAGGTTTCACGCAGGGAAAGGCGTGGCTTTTCGCCAACAAATGGAAGACCTGATCAATACGTTGAAGAAGAAAGTCCCGGCCGTCTTCGAGAGTGAGGAGTTTCAAGCAGCGCGTAACGAAATCATTAATCGGCGTATGGGAGCCCAAAAGGCGCTGTTCAAGAATTTCGAGAATAAAGTCAGCGAAGAAAACTTCATGATGATACAGGTTCAGGTGGGGCCGTTTACGCGGCCTGATCTGGCTCCAGTCGTAGTCGGCAATCCCAGGAAAATCGAAGAGCTGGAAGCGCTGGTGGAAGAAGGCAAGTTTTCCGCTGAAGAGCTTGAGAAACTCAAGGGCAAGTACAAAGAGCTGACTCAAGAGATGGAGAAGATCTTCAAAGAGGCCCGGCAAATAGATAAGAGCATCCAAGAGGAGGTCGAAAGCTTGGCCAAAGAGTGGGTCAAGCCGCTGGTCCGTGATTCCTTGGCCCCGCTGTTGGAACAATATGATGTGAATGAAGCTGTCAAAGCTTATCTGGAAGAAGTTGAAACCGACATTATGAACCACCTGGACCGGTTTCGACCCAGGTTGGTAACTGCGCCGCAGGGAGCCGAAGGAGCCGGGACTCCTATGCTCGTTCCGCCGGATCCCGGCGCGTTTTCAGAGTATGAGGTCAACGTCCTGGTTGATAACTCGGAAACCACCAAGCCGCCGGTGGTGACTGAGACCACACCGACGTTCCGCAATCTGTTCGGCACCGTCGAACGCGTCGTGGACCGCCAAGGAATGTGGGCCTCCGACTATCGTCACATCAAGGCCGGCAGCTTCCTGAAATCCAACGGCGGCTTTCTTGTCATCAACGCGAGGGACATGTTGATGGAGGTGGGAGTCTGGCCCATGCTAAAGCGAAGCCTCCGGACCAGCGCGTTGGAAATTCAGTCCGACCCGTTCAGCTTTCTTTTTACCTCAGCGCTGAAGCCGGAAAAGATACAGATTAAGGTCAGAGTCATATTGATCGGAGATTCTGAAATTTATGACCTGCTCCACTGGTACGACGAGGATTTCCGCAAAATCTTCAAGGTGAAAGCGGAGTTTGACTCCAACATGCCCAATGATCCGGAAAACCTTAATAAACTAGGCCGCTTCATGGCTCAAGTATGTTCCGAGGAAGAACTGCTGCACTGTGACGCCTCGGGCGTAGAGGCGATATCCAGATTGGCTATACGGTGGGGAGGCAGAAAAAAGAAGATTACCGCTCAATTCGAGCGAGTGGCGGATCTTATCCGCGAGGCGGATCTCAAAGCCCGCGAAGACAATGCTGAGTTCATATCTCGCGAACACGTGGAGCGCGCTCACGCGGACCGGATTGAGCGCGTGAATATGATGGAGGATAAGATTCACGAGTACATCACGGAAGGCATCCTTATGATCGACACTGACGGCGAAAAGGTCGGCCAGATCAATGGATTGAGCGTGTACTCGTTTCCCGAGTTCTCTTTCGGCCGCCCCTCCAGGATTACAGTGAAAACCAGCATGGGGAAGGTCGGTATCATCAACATAGAAAGAGAAGCGGAGATGTCCGGGCAGAGCTACAACAAAGGTGTGCTCATTCTTTCCGGTTTTCTCAGAGACCGATTTGCCCAGGACAAGCCTCTTAATGTAACAGCCAGTATCACATTTGAACAATCTTACAGCGGGGTGGACGGTGATTCCGCTTCATCGACGGAGCTGTACGGCCTGCTGAGCGCCTTGTCGCGCAAACCCATTTACCAAGGCATAGCCGTGACAGGTAGCGTGAACCAGAATGGCGATGTTCAGCCCATTGGCGGGGTCAACCAAAAAATCGAAGGCTTCTTCAAAGTCTGCGAGGCTCAAGGCCTTAACGGCAAGCAGGGCGTGATGATTCCGTCCCGAAATGTGGGCGACCTCATGCTTGCTCCCGAAGTAATAGATGCAGTGAAAGAAGGGCAATTCCACATTTGGGCCGTTGAACACGTGGATCAAGGAATTGAACTGCTGACCGGCATCCCCGCGGGAGAACCGGACGCGGAAGGACTATTCCCCGAAGGCACTATCAACTTTCTGGTAAATGAACGACTTGACGACCTGGCCCAAGGAATCAAGGAATTTGAATCCCCCAGCGGAGAAGAGCCCAAGGAAGAAGACCCTGAGGAATAATATAGCAGAGCGGGCCCATCCGACCCCACGAGGCGGGACGACGTAAGTCTGCCATTCCGACAGAATTTTAGAGAAATGCTCTGTGCACGTTTACCCGAGCTTACGAGGATTTGGGGGAGGAGGTGTCCCGGAATCCTTTGATTTTTCTCCCGTTTCATCCCTAAGCTTCACAAGCTCTTCCCACTCGCGACGAAGGTCCTTCAAAGCCGCATGTTCGCGGTCTTCGGACGCAGCGCTCGTTCCGGAGGCTGCATCGCGTTCCTCTGATCCTTTGGAGGAGTGACTCTCCTGATTTCCTTCCCTTGTCTCAAGCTCTTTGTCTTTGACTAGTTCTTCCAGTCTTGCCAGCAGAATGGACGCCTTTTCGCGAAGACTGGCCCCTGCCGCAAGGTCATCCTTCATGATCAGCAAATCGCCCTTAATCCGTACCCACAATTTGTCCAAGAACATGGCTCCATCCTAACTATCGTGAAGATGCGTCACTTCCGACACCAGTGCAAATTCCCTTGCAGCGCTCCACAGTATGCCATATCGGACGATACGGACAATTCCCGCCAACGGTTGTACAACGGCCCGGCACCGCACCATGCCACCCTTTCGATCTTTCCAGGCCTGTGAAACCTTTTGTCGGCATAGGCATCCAATTGTATGGACAGAAACTCGGTAAATCCCGGAGGTGAAAGTATGAATTATCCCATCGAGACCGACGGTCTTAAGATATACCTTTCTCAAATTGAGCGCTACCCGGTGTTAAGTCGTGAAGAGGAAACGGAGTTGGCACTTCGTTACAGAGACCGGGGGGACAAACAAGCCGGACAGATATTGATAACCTCGAACCTGAGGTTTGTGATCAAGGTCGCACTTGGATACCGCAATTACGGCGTGAGGCTTATGGACCTGATACAAGAAGGGAACATAGGCCTAATGAAAGCCGTTCAGAGATTTGATCCTGACAAAGGCTTCCGTCTTATCTCCTATGCTATATGGTGGATCAAGGCTTACATTCAAAATTACATTATCCGCTCGTGGTCGTTGGTAAAAATCGGTACAACTCAGGCCCAGCGCAAACTTTTTTACAGAGTTGGGGACCTTCCCGAACCTCGCGACCCCGAAAATCATCTTGACAATGTGGCAAAACTTGCCGACAGAATCCACGTTACCGAGGACGAGGTAATCGATATGGCGGCGCGGCTCAAGGCCCACGACCTTTCATTGGATGATTTCATCGGTGACAGGTCACGGGACTCTTTCGCGGACACACTGAGGGATAATAGGCCTGACCAGGAAGTGATTCTAGCCGAATTGGAGGAGCAACTGGATCTAAAACTGTGGGCTGACCGTGCGCTGGAGACGCTCAACCCTCGAGAGAAGTACATAGTCGAGAAGCGCATCTTGTCGGAAGATCCTGTGACACTGAAGGAACTGGGAAAGCACTTCGGCATTACAAGGGAACGGGCCCGGCAGATAGAGAGGGCGGCCCTGGATAAACTGCGGGGCAATTATATTAGATCTCAGCCGGCCGCAGCTTGATACGGGCTCGATTCTCGATCTCATCGGCATATTCAGCGCCCGGGGGCGCGCATTCTGTCAACCGATAGGTATGACGCGGCCGCCCGGCGTTTTTTTTGTTTCCACGGAGTAATTCTCGGCCACGTGGGATTTCATGCAAATCTGTGAGGTAACCAATCCGTTGCGCGCCGGGACGTGGGCCCGCCACAGCCTCCGTCATTCCGGCAATCCCCGAGTTTATCCCGATGAAAACCCGGGCCGGAACCCGGGCTTTTTAATCCTGCGCACCGCACGGGACGGAGGCCATCTCTTGCCTTTACAGAGGAGAGATAAAGCTTCGAGCCAAATTCTATCGGGCTTTTTTTTCATCAGAATATATAACGTTCCAGCCCAGCATCCGTCCAATATAGCAGAAACGGGGAGACCATGAATGACGCGGATTTGGTAGACTCGTTTCGGAGAGGTGAGGCGGAAGCGTTTTCGGAACTTGTGAGAAGGCACTCGAAGCCGCTGACTATGATGATCCTCAGAATTGTCAGGGATGAGGAAGAGGCTAAGGACCTCTCTCAAATAGCTTTTCTGAAGGCTTACGAGGGTCTTCCGAGATTCGCGCGAGCTTCTTCCTTCAAGACATGGCTTTATAGCATTGCCATGAACACGGTAAGAGATCATCTCCGAAAGAGAAGACCGCCGATGGTTCCGGAGGCTTTGGAGAAGTTGTCCGATCCAACGGAATCGGCCCCTGAAAGACTGGATAAGGAGCGCCAAACGATGCGGCTGCGCTCTGCTATGGAAGAGCTTCCCGAAAAACAACGCTTTACGGTTCAGCTCAGGATCTATGAAGGTCTCGATTACCGAGAAATTGCGGAAATTCTGGGCGGCACCACAGGGGGCGCTCGCGGAAACTTCTTTCAAGCAGTGAAGTCGCTCAGAGAAAAGCTCGGATCAAGAAAATGAAAACCATACCTTGTGCCAAAGCTACGGATCTTATTGTCAGAGAGCTGGACGAAGGGCTCGACAGCCTGGACAAACATGCACTTGAAAGTCATGTTCGAGGGTGCACGCATTGTCAAGAGTGGCGGGAAGAGACCGCGGGCATTTTGGCTTCGATCGCCGCGGACGTTCCTGAAGATCCGGGAGAGCAGTTCTGGAAGTATTACGATTCCTCTCTGCAAGCTCGCTTGCGGGAGATTGAGCCCAAGAATTCGTGGGGCTTCTTCTGGAAAGCCTTTGGGGCAGTTGCCTTGGCAGGAACGGTTTTCGCGGTAATCTGGTTGGCAGAGTTCGATCCGAGTACAAACCGGCTCGATCAGAGTGGGACAAACATGGCCGAGGCCTTGTTTCAAGAACTTGAAGAGCTTTACGGACCAGTTGCCGACGAGAATTTGACTTCAACTTTGGTCCACGATTACAAGGTTGCTTTTTCCGACCTCAAGATCCCTCAAAGTGACGAGGAAATACCGGGCTGGTTCGAGGTGGAAGACGAGCTGCATCAATTACTTTGACCCGAAAAGGGGGAAAAAATGAGGCGAATGTGCCTGGTTGTCGTGGTTGCTTTGGGACTGGCTCTCAGTGGGATCGCGGCACCTGTGTACCCACAGCAGACTAAGGACAAAGACAAGTTTCTGGATAGATTGGAAACCCTGACTGTCTGGAAAATGATTGAAGCGTTGGACTTGGACAAGCCGACGTCCAACAAGGTCATGGAAATACGGAGCAAGTTCCTGGCGGAAAGGAAACGGCTGCAGAAGGACCTGAAAGACGATTTTCAAAGGCTGCGCCAATTGCTTCAGCAGCCCGCCAAATCAACCGACGAGGCCGAGCTTTCTCGAATCGTCACAGATGTGCGAGAAAAGCGAAAAAGGCTTTCTGAGCTGTATGATGCGCAGTACGACGAAGTGGCCAAGGTCCTGTCCGTTCGCCAACAGGCCCAATTGATCCTTTTCCTCAAGGAATTCCGCAAAGAAATCCATGCAATTCTTGACCGCCAGCCCGGCCCGCCAAGGGAGCCGGGTAAAGGGGGTGGCCTGCGGCAGCCTTTCGGACAGCCTCACTCGGGATCGGGCCCTCCGCCTGGGTCAGCCGGTCCCTCGGGCCGACTACAGGGTTCGGATGTCTTGTCAGATGGGGGCGAGGAATAAAGCCGGTCGGCATTTAAGGTGATAAACAGGTTTTCGGAATGGGGCTTCTTGGGGGCAAGGTTATTCCCTTGCGGTGGGATCTCGCGGTGGCTCGTAAGGATTATGAAGTGGCTTGAACGGAGTCTCCTTACCGTCTCGGGGGACGAACTTTCCGTCAAGAAGGGAAGCGCAACCGCTTAGTACAGGGAGCAATGCGCAGATAATCGCCAGGGCCAGCTTCAAAAGGCGCCGTCGGCCCGGCAGAATTGCCCGGCGAGTGGCTTCTGCCGCGGTTGCCTCGCACTGTTGTGTATCCAGATCTTTCATGGGCGTGTCATACCGATGCGCTTTCAAGAATATTAAACCGGCATCAGGTTTCTTCCCGCACTGACTTGGTTCCCGGGTCAGTGGCGCCCGACAACGTCGATGTTTCGCGGCTTTGGGTGCCACGGACCGGCGCAAGCAGGTCCGTGATTTTTCATTCAAGGATTCTACGTCTGCTTGTGCATTGGTATTACTGGCATAAAAGCGCATGGGTATTAGGTCCGTTTTGACGAAGTTCATGATTGGTGTGCTACCCTGTTAAAGCAAATAGGGACCATCTCTGATGGAGACAGTCCCTATCTATTGAGAGTCCGGTCGAATCGACCTTCCGCCCGCATTGCCCCAAATCTCCTGACAAAGAGTTCTCGGATAAGATTTGACCGGCAGGGCGAGTGGTCAACACCCGGCTGTCGTACCGTAGACACAGATTTTCTGACAATCCCGCCGGTTCTTGGAATCCGGCCGGTGCAAAGAAGCGGTGAGATCGGCAACCGCTATTTCTTAACAGTGTCCTTCAGGGCCTTGGCGGCCGTGAACTTGGGAACCTTGGTAGCAGGTATTTTGATCGGCTTACCTGTCCTGGGATTCACTCCTTGGCGAGCCTTCCGCTGAACCACGCTGAAACTGCCCAGGTCTGAAACCCTGATTTTCGATCCCTTCTTCAGGACGTCGTGAATCGCAGAGATCACTGAATCCAGCGCAGTCCCCGCAGCCTTCTTGGAAATCCCGGCTTGCTCCGCAATACGGGAAACCAGATCCGCTTTGGTCATCTTATTCCTCCTTTCACCAATGCCAATACATCAATACAGTTGAGAGCAAAATCCCCCCCCGGTTTATACCTGCTATCAAATTGGCTGTCAAGATATATCCGGCTGTTTCAACCGCACCGTTTGGCCGTTCTAGCGGGTTGACGCGGTCATTCCATTGCCCTATCCTCTCTTACAGAGAGGCATCATGGATTCCATACCGTTCCTGCACGCAGGCCAAGTATTCACGATCATCTATGAAGACGACCTTGCGTTCGCAGAGGTCAGAGGCATTTTGGACTATTTGCTGTCTCAGGAGGCCTTCAGCCTGCACGTTCAGCAGGCACGGAGGGAGTCATACCTGATTGACTTGGAAGATTCCTCGTTCCAGGTATGGGTTTCTGAAATGGATGTTGTTGTTCAGAAGCAGTGAACAAGTTGGGAAAGGCTTTTCCGGGACCCTGCGCGGCGCCTGAGATTCCGTACAGACCTCAACCCTCTCCACTGAGGTCAGCGATTCTGGCTTTAACAAAAGCAGCGTCCGGCGCCTCCGGAAACATTTTCAAATACTGTTTGTAAGCCTGGACCGCCTCCTTGTTCTTGTTCATCGCTTCATATATGCGTGCGACAGAGGCGTATGCCTCGCGGCGGTATGGCGAATTCGTGTCTTTGGCAAGGTCCTCGAAAAGCCGTTTGGCCTCTTCGTACTCCTTCAGAGCGAAGCGCGTGGTGGCGATGTGATAGAGCATCAGAGCCTCCAGACCGCTCTTTGCCAGGCTGGTGGACTGCGATCTGGTATAGCGCTCCAAAGCTCCCGCGTAGTCTTTCTTCTGGTAAAGGACATGACCGCTGTACAGCAGCGCCATCTCGCCGGAGGGGAAAGCGGGATATTCCTTGGCAATGGAATCAAAACGCTCAAAAAGAGCGTCAAGCTGTTCAGATGATGCCGGCGACGGTCCTCTCACCAGGGCTTCGTAATCTCCCGCTGCCTTTTCAAAGAGTTCGTGACCTCGCGCTTGCTGTTGCTTCTTGTAAGCAAAGAAGACCACCACCGCCACAACGCACGCCACGGCAACGATCGCGGCCATGCTCACCACACGTGGGTTTTCCCGAACAAATGTAATCACCTGGCCGGTAGTGGTCATAAATTCGTCAGGCTCTTTTAGAAGCTCTTTGCGTGTAACTTTTTTCTCGGCCACTATCTCACCTCACTGTTATCGGTTCATCCGCTCCGTGGCTCGGGCTGCAACTACGAGCAGGAGGCCGGCCGGCGGCGGATAGCAGGAAAATCTCTTGGTGATGCAGCCACCGGATCGCCATCGTCAGTTGGTCTCGGGCTGCTGCGCGGAGAAGTTTTGACCTCCAGCGGTTAACCGTTTATGGATAGCCCATTACAGGGTCCAAGTCAACGCAATCCTGCGCGTGTTTGTCACCGGTCAGGTACGCGGAAAATTGAAAGTTCTGCGCAGGCGACTCCAGTAGGACCGGCATCTGAAACTGTCTCAGAATCCCTCGGCGCGGAGAAATCGTGCTGCGCTGGGTGGCCCGGAGGCCACTGCCACCGGGTTCCGAAGGAACAGGAGGGGCCAGCTCATGAATACGGGATTGTTTTGACGCTGCTGCTGGAACGGCGCGCAGAAAATACACCTCTTGTCGCTTCGCGACCCGGACGCGTGGCGTCCGGGCCACCCAAGAGGGACAATTGCCGGCCCCCTAACACAATTCCGCCAATTGGATAAGTTTTGAGACAGTTTCTCCCTGCCGGCCCATGCTAATATCATCTGTTTGATCGCTCATTCCTATGAAACCGCCCCGAAGGCGACCGGCGAGATGGCGGCGGTTCCGGCGTTTTATAGTAGTTGCCAAAAATCTTAGCCCATTTTCAAGGACCAGATTTCGTCATTCCGGCGGAAGCCGGAATCCAGAAAGGACCGCACTGCTGGGCAAGCCAGCAGTGGCACCCAAAGTATGATCCTCAGTGCTGAATGTCACAGGAAAGGGACAGAAATTCTGGCAATCGCTATAATGCTTCGCTGTGGCGCTTTGCGCCATGGAAGTTGGTATGAGTCCAGACCCTATTTGATCGTTCATTCTACCCTGTAGACGTGAGAGATAACCTATTTTCGTGACCGCAAATCGCTTTAGAGGAAGCCCGGTGGCGTTGCAGGGGGCCGGACATTTTGTGGCGGTCAGCACCCGCGCGTGGGGCTAGTCTCTTTTCATGTTATGGGGGGTGTGATAGGCTTGCTCTAGCTATTCGGCATGGGAAGAAACTACGGCTTAATGAATCCTTCTCCTCTAACATATAGATCTTCCACACCATTTGAACAGGCTGTCGGGATTCTTGCTCAGGCTACCGAGAATGGAGGAATTTACGGCCTTCAAGGCTCCGCCCCATCCTTTGTGGTTTCTGCCGCAATCGCCAACGGCGCGCGATCCATGGTGGTTGTTTTACCGGACGGTGAGGCCGCGTCGGTTTTCTCGGAGGATGTGCGTTTCTACCTGGGTGAAGAAGAGACTACCGGCAGTCCTCTCGAAGATCGGGTCCTGTTTTATCCGTCCTCCGAGGTTCTGCCCTACTCCGCGGGCGGCTTCGAAACGGACGTGTGGACCGGGCGCATGACTACACTGTTCCGCCTTGCGGAAGGGACACCCCCCAAGGTCATCTGCATAGGTCTTGACGCTCTCATAAGGAAGGTCTTGCCTCGAAATGCCATTCAGCGAACAAGCTTTTCAATAGCCGTCGGGCAGGATTTGGATAGGGACAGACTGCTGGAGAGACTCGTTGCCGCCGGGTACTCCCGCGCTCCGCTTGTGGAAGATACAGGCGATTTTTCGGTACGAGGTTTCATTATAGACCTGTATCCACCGCTGTACCCCTTTCCGGTGCGTATCGAGCAGACAGGCGACCGGATAGAGTCAATCCGTTTCTTTGACCCGACCAATCAAAGGTCTCGCCAAAACCTGCGCGAGATTCAGGTCTGTCCGATCCACATGTTTATTCCTGACGAGGCGCACCTGACACAAGGTTTAGCGGAATTGCTGACGGCTTGCGAGGAACACGGGGTAGAAAAACGCGTTCGTCAAAGGCTCATGGACGATTTGAAGAATCGCCTTCGATTCCCCGGCGCGGAGTTCTATTTGCCTTATTTCTTCCCAAGAATGGAATCGGTGTTGGATTATCTTCCGCGAGACGCCACCTTGGTACTGCCGGATGCCGACACCCTTGGCCGCGCGTTTGAAGACCTCCAGGAAGAGATCTTTCGAGGGTGGGAATCCGCTGCCGCGGAAGGGTTGCCGGTCCCGCATTCCGAGAATTTGTACGTGTCACGAGAAGATTTCGTCTTAAAGGCCGGACAATTCAGAACAGTGACATTGTCACCACTGGAGCTTGAAGACAAGGGCTTGACCGCGGTCCGCGTACCATGTCATGCCAACACTGACCTTCGATCCGACCTCCTGAGAGCAAGGGCGTACGACACGGGAATGGCCAGACTTGTTAAGCGTCTGAATGAATGGCGGGAAGAAGGGAATGAGGTCTTTCTCGTCAGCCATACTCAAGGACAGGCTCACAGGCTCCTCAAGCTTCTGGAGCCGTATCCGTTAAACGTGGATTTCAGAGGCGGCTTCGAGGCATCCAACCTCATCCAAGACCCCACCCCTGGAATTCGGCTTCATGCCGGGCCCCTCTCGGCAGGGTTCCGAATGCAGCCTCTAGGCCGCATCGTGGTGACCGAGGAAGAGATCTTCGGCGCCAGGGTCAGGACTCCTCCCCGTAAGCACGCCAGGGGCTCGTTTATTGCTTCGTTAACCGACCTGGTGGAAGGCGAAGCCGTGGTGCATGAAGACTACGGAATCGGAATTTTCCGAGGATTGCTCCGCAAGGAATTCGACGGCGTTGCAGGCGAGGTCATGGTCATTGAGTATTCCGGAGGGGACATACTGTACCACCCTGTGGATCGCTTGCAGGTCATTCAGAAGTATGTCTCGGGTGCCGAGGAGCCGCCGCGAATAGACCGGCTGGGAGGCAAGGGTTGGGCGAAAACCAAAGCCAAGGTGAAGCAATCCATAAGGGAGATGGCAAAGGAGTTGCTCAATATTTACGCGAACCGGTCCGTGAGCAAACGGTCCCCTTATTCGATGCCGGACGAACACTTCGCAGCCTTGGAAGCGTCATTCGAATTTGAGGAGACGCCCGACCAGTTCAGAGCTATCCAGGATGTCATGGAATCTCTGGATTCAGACGTGCCCATGGATCGGCTGGTTTGCGGCGATGTGGGATACGGCAAGACCGAGGTTGCGATTCGAGCGGCGTTCAGGGCAATCATGGATGGCAAACAAGTGGCCGTACTGGTCCCCACCACGGTTCTCGCTCAACAGCATTATGATACATTCAACCGACGTTTCAGCGGGTGGCCCATTGTAGTGGAGGTGTTGTCCAGATTTCGTACGGCCGTGGCTCAAAAGGACGTTGTCAAAAACCTGAAAGAGGGAAAAGTCGATTTGATCGTGGGCACGCATCGACTCTTGCAGAAGGACGTGGTGTTCCGAGACCTCGGGCTGCTCGTTGTGGATGAAGAACAGCGTTTTGGGGTTGTCCACAAGGAGAAGATCAAAAAGTACAAAGCTCACGTGGATGTCCTCACTTTGACGGCCACGCCTATTCCCAGGACCCTCCATCTGTCTCTAACGGGGATTCGTGACCTGTCCGTTATCGAAACGCCGCCGACAAATCGGCAGTCCATACGAACCCATGTAATGAAGCAATCCGACGAGGTTATCCGCGAGGCGTTGCTCAGGGAACTCAACCGGGGGGGCCAGGCTTTTTATCTCCATAATAGAGTGGAAACTATTTATCGGCGGGCGGCGGGACTTCAGAGGCTGGTCCCCGAGGGCCGTTTCGGAGTCGCTCACGGGCAGATGATGGACCGGGACCTGGAACGGGTGATGTTGGAGTTCGTTTCCGGCAAGATCAACGTGTTAGTTTGCACGAGCATAATCGAATCCGGCCTGGACATTCCAAGGGCCAACACTATTATAATCGAGCGCGCGGACACCTTCGGACTGGCGGACCTGTATCAGCTGCGCGGTCGCGTCGGCCGATCTCACATGCGGGCGTACGCTTACCTGCTCACCCCCCCCGAGACCCTGATGACTCCGGATGCAGTTAAGCGCTTGGCTGTGATACAGGAATATTCCAACTTGGGGCAGGGCTTCAGAATAGCTATGAGGGACATGGAGATCCGCGGCGCGGGCAATATTCTCGGGACCTCGCAGTCAGGGCATGTGGCGCAGGTAGGCTATGAAATGTACCTCGATCTGCTGGAGCAAGCGGTCCAGGAGATAAAAGGGGACGCGCCGCCGCCACGAATAGACCCGGAAATCCACCTCAAACTGGAGGCCATCATTCCTGAGGATTACGTTCCCGATACGCAGCAGCGGATGAACCTGTACAAGAGGCTCTCCAGGGCTTCTCAGGGTTCCGAGATCGACGAGATCGAGGCTGAGATCTTCGACCTCTACGGCAAGCCCCTTAGGGAAGTCTCCCAACTAATCCAAATCATGAGGGTCAGATTGGCTATGAAGGAAGTGAGGGTCCTGAAGCTGGATTACAACGGTCAGGATCTGATTCTCGTCTTCGATGTTGAAACTCCTGTGAATCCGGCGGCCTTGGTGGCATGGGCTCAACAGGATCGCGGGGTAAGACTGCTCCCCGGTGATCGACTTGCCTACCGTATCGGAGACGTTGGCGCACAGCCCCGAATAGACAACTGCTTCCAACTCCTGGCAAGCCTCCAAAAGTTGGTTCATTCGGGTGGCTCGGCCTTGCCGGGGAATGTTTCTCTTCGCTAGAAAAGGAGAGAAGGCAACATGAACGTCAAAATATCATGCCTTTTCGTTTTCTTGCTCATGACGACCGGGTTGACCAACAGTCTCTATGCAGCCGCTTACAGCGACAGGATAGTCGCGGTGGTAAACAACGATGTCATCCTTGAGTCGGACTTGAAGAAGCAAAAACAACCATTTATGCGGAATGCTCTACGCCTCCCCCTCGGAATCGTCCCTCCCGGGAAATGGCCCACCGAGAAGGAGATCCTCGACGAACTCATCGTGGTACGTCTTCTTGAACAGGAGGCGGCAAAGAAGGGAATCAATGTCGACGAGAAAGGTGTAGACGCGTCCATTGATTCGATCAAAAAACGAAACAATCTCACGCAGGATCAGTTCTTGCTGTTCCTCGCCGGCAACGGCATCACGTACGATGACTATCGCAACATGCTCAAACGCCAGGTCAAACTTACCAGGCTGATCAGCAGCGAAGTCGTCCAGAAGGTCCCGATGAGCGAGGAAGACGCGCAGCAATACTTTAAAAAGAACAAAGACAAGATTGATGAGGAATTTCAAAAACTTCTCGAACCACAGGCCGGCCCCGCTCAGCAGGGGCAACAGGACAAGCCGGACATCCCCACTGAGGAAGAGATTTACACAGGCGGAACGCTTAGACTTCAACGCATAGTGTTGAAGATGCCGAGGGGCGGGAAGAAACAGGACCTTCAGAAACTGCAGAACACGGCGAGAGAGATTTACAAGCAAGCTATGACCGGCGCCGATTTTGGGAAACTCGCCCAAAAATACTCTCAGGAACCTCTGGCCAAGAAAGGCGGGGACCTGGGATACATGGAGTACAAAGACCTGGTACCCCAAATCCAAAAAGTGGTCCAGCGCATGAAGCCCGGCGCCATTACTCCTCCGCTCATGGGTGGTGAAGGACTCATGATGCTCTATTTGGCCGATGCCAAGAACAGAACCACCAAGACGATTCCCATTCCGAAAAAAGAACGGGAGGCAATGGAGAAGCAGTGGTTTGAGGCGAAAAAGAAGCGCGAGGCCGAGTTGAAAGAGAGAGCCACGAAAAGCGCCAAAGGCAACCCCAGGGAAGAAAACCCTGGAGAAATGGATGCCCCTTCGAGCGAAGCCGACAGGCCCAAAATGCCCTCGGGAATTCTCACACCCGCGGAAGAAAAAGAGTATCTCAAGGTACGAAAAAAAGTGATCTCTATATTGAGAAACGATAAGATACAGGGCCGAATGAAGGAATGGGTGGAAGAACTTAAGAAGAACTCCATAATAGAGGTCAAGCTCTGAACCGGCTCGGGAGTTCGGCGTTTTGTTTCAAGCTGCCCCCTGAAACGTCAGCCCTTCATGACGACCACTGTCCGCAAGGCAACCGATGCTTCTCGATTTCATAGCCTCTCGTATATCAAAGGATCTTGCTATAGACTTGGGCACGGCCAACACCTTGGTTTACGCTCGAGGGAAAGGCATAGTCCTCAACGAACCGTCGGTTGTAGCGGTTCGTAAGAGGGATAGGAGAACCTCAGAGATCTGGATCGGGGAGGAAGCCAAGAAAATGATCGGCCGTGTTCCTCAGTCGATCGAGGTTTTCCGCCCGCTCAGGGAAGGCGTCATCGCCAATTTTGAGATGGCCAGCCTCATGCTGAAGTTTTTTATCCAAAAGGTTCACAATCGTAAGGCTTTTGTTAAACCTCGGGTAATTATTACCGTGCCTTCGGGAGTAACTCCGGTGGAACGGCGGGCTGTGAGGGACTCCACGCTCAGCGCGGGGGCTCACGAGGTTTTCGTTGTAGAAGAAGCTATGGCCGCTGCCATGGGCGCCGGACTCCCCGTCACCGAACCGTTGAGCAACATGATCGTAGACATAGGCGGCGGGACCACGGAAGTAGCAATAATTTCGCTCACCGGGGTTGTTTACAGCAACTCCAGCAAGATAGCCGGAGACAAGCTGGACACGGACATCCTCAATTATATCAGGAAGAACTTCAGCATATTAATTGGGCCTTCTACTGCGGAACAGATTAAGATTCTTGTCGGCCGAGCTTTTCTTGATGACGAAGTGGAAGAGGTTGACGTCAAGGGCCGAGATCTGATGGACGGCATTCCCAAGACCATAACGATCACTTCTACGGATGTGACTCAGGCGATCATGGATTCGGTGAACTCGATGGTGGACTTGGTAAAACAGGCAATGGAGCAGTGCCCCCCCGAGCTTGCAGCCGACATAATCGACACCGGGATCGTGCTTACCGGTGGTGGAGCGCTCCTGAAGAACATGGATATGCGCGTCCGCCAGGAGATAGGGGTACCGGTGGTCGTGCCCGACGATCCTTTGTCTACCGTGGCCCGAGGAGCGGGGAAGATGCTCGACGATATCGATCTCTTGAGAGAAATCACCTATACTTGAGTCGGCACGGACCAGTCCGTCCGGAGCCTCATTTCTTTAGCTCGCCAAGGAAGTCGGCCAGAAGCATATTGAATACATCAGGCTTTTCCAGCATTGCCATATGCCCCGCCCCGGGAATCACAGCCAGCCTCGATCCGTTTATCGCGTCATGAAGGAACCTTGAATACTTGACGGGAGTAAGGCGATCATCCTCTCCCACCAAGATCCAGGTAGGCAACGAAATCCCTCCGACTCTTTCCATTACGTCAAATTCATTACACGCGCTCAGATCGGCATGGATCAGCTTTGCGGAAGTCTTGTGAAACTTTTCCCCGAGCCGCTCACGCAGCGCCTTGTTGGCTGACGGTGACAGGGTAAAGTCCGCCATTACCGCCATAGCCTTTTCCTCGTCCTGTAGCAGGCCGTCGAGAATGGCCGGATGCACCTTGAGCCTTGCTCCCGCGCCGACAAGACCGATCGCGGAAAGCCAAGGCGGTGGCGAGAGAGCTATCCACTGTGTGATTGCGCTTCCAAGCGAACAGCCCACTAATACGACTTTTTCCAATCCCATAGCCGCGATGAAATCGAGCACCCATTGCGCGTACGCGGGCACGGTACTCTCTCCAGGCGGTTCAGAAGACCCGTGACCCGGAAGCTCAAGCGCGATGATGGTCGCACATTCCGACAGCCCGTCCAGTTGCCCTCGCCAGTCCTCACGATCGCCGCCGGAACCGTGAATGAATACCACAGCCAGGGCCGACTTGTCGTAATTCGACGGCCTGACTTCGTATGCCAGCCGACGCCCTCGTATAGTTACATCGGGCATAACAACCTCCCCTATTTTCGTGCAAAAAACCTGTCAAGGAATCACTTCAGGCTGATGCCTCCGGGCACCATGACAACACCACCCGGCGAAATAGAAAAACGCTTTTGGTCCTGGTCAGGATCATATCCGATCACGAATCCGTCAGGGACGGCAACCTCCTGGTCAATGATGGCCTTTCGGATTTTAGCCCCGCGGCCTACTTGGACCCCATCCAGGAGCACTGATTTCTCCACCACACTGCCGTTACCCACGAAAACATTGTGGGACAGCACCGACTCGGTAACCGTACCCCCCGAGATCACACATCCACCGGATATGACTGAGTTCAGAGCCACGCCGCTTTGGAGGTGTTCGCCATCGTCGCCGAGACCTGACACGGTTTTTGCCGGAGGGACCTGCTGTTGATACGTGCGTATCGGCCACTTGTCATCATAGAGATTGCATTGCGGCGTGACCGAACAGAGATCCATGTTGGCTTCCCAGTACGCGTCCAGAGTTCCGATGTCCCGCCAGTAACGTCCCTCTTCGTTGTTCGCCTCTTTGAAATTGTGCACGTAAACCCTGTTCTTGTTCGCGATCATGGCAGGAACCACGTCCTTGCCGAAATCATGGTTCGATGAGGCATTCTTGGCATCACCGATCACCGCCTTCACCAGGGCGTCCGTATTGAAAATGTAAACACCCATCGAGGCAAACGCTTTGTCCGTCTTGCCCGGGACGTGTTTGGGATCCGCCGGCTTTTCTTCCCAGTCTATAATCCGAAACTGATCGTCGCTTCCGATAACCCCGAAAGCCCGCGCCTCCAACCGGCCAACTTCCACTCCCGCCACGGTGAGTTCGGCGTTTTTTTCCAAGTGATCCGACAGCATGTGGTTGTAATCCATCTTGTACACATGATCACCCGAAAGGATCAGCACTCGCTTGGGCCTTTCACGCTGGAGGAGGTAGACATTCTGGTAAATGCTGTCAGCGGTCCCGCGATACCAACGATCCACGTTTCGTTGCTGAGGCGGCACGCACTCTATAAATTCCCCCAGCTCATGATTGAAGACGCTCCACCCCAATCTGATATGGCGGTCAAGGGACAGCGAGCGGTACTGGGTCAGGACGTAGATGTTGCGAATATCCGAGTTCAGGCAATTAGAAAGCGTAAAGTCCACTATCCTGTAAATGCCTCCGAAGCGTACAGACGGCTTTGCCCGGGCCTTGGTCAGTGGATAGAGGCGCTCCCCCTTCCCTCCGGCCATCAGGATGCAGAGAGTATCCTTCATTTCCTTTGTGGTGCTCATTCCCCCAGCAACCTTTTAATTTCCTGTTTGAGTTTGGACGTATCCGATGATTTGACCACGTAGGCGTCCGCGCCCCATGTGGTGAAATCCTCTTTGTAGTGGCTGTATGCGGTATTCAAGATGACCGGGATCCCCTTGTCCCGGCCAAGTAGCTTTTCCAGCGTCTCGATGCCGTCCATCCCCGGCATCTGAATGTCCAGCACTATCAGGTCGGGAGGATTCTTCTCTACCGCGGTCAGGGCCTCTGTACCGGAATTGGCCAGGGTAACGTGATATCCTTCGTCTTCGAGTTCGCTCCTGTACAGCTCGCAGATATGCTTCTCATCATCAACCACAAGGATATGTTTCATCGTTTCCCTCTGGGGTTAAATTGTATGCTGATGAAAAAATGACACGCGTCGGCGGTCCGGGCCCCGGGCAACATTTCTTCGGGCTTCGTTCCTATACCGATTCGCGATGAAATAAATGACTTCGCGTGCCGGCAAAAGGCCTCCCCACTGAGAACACCACGCCTGGAGCGAGCCTGACTTCGCTCCGTAGGTCCGCCGCTTGCCTTATTATGACTAAAGTGAAACGGTATTAAAGGCTTACCGCCAACAGCCGCCCCGCGTTCGACCGTTTCGTTAGCGAGGGGCTATTATATCTAAATTATGGGCAGAGACAAAGCCCCGCATTTCCCCTGAGTAATCCCTCAATTATACCGATCCGCCTTCAAAGAAGTGACTTTAGCAATGGCCGGCAGGGACGCCGGCGCTACTTGTTTTCTGGCCCTGTTGGCAGGCTGCCCTCCCCACCCGTAACTGGGGGTTACCCTCTGAGTAATCCCTCAATTAGGCGGGGCGACTATCACTTTTCCGTCCTTGCCTGCAAGAGCAGGTCCGCGCTCCTTGGCTTCCATGTTCCCTGAAATTGCGAATCGGCACCGGGCATCCACAAGTCCGCCTTCCGTCGCATGCGTTGCTTGATCTTGGGGGCTTCCATTTCCATTGCTGTTTTTATGTCCGCACGGAGCCTCGAGGAAAACTCTTGCACAGCCAAATTAAGCGCACGAACTACCGCGCCCGCGGTTGCATCCCCGCTGGTCGTCTCCATCTTATAGGATTGAGTCATTAAAGCCTTCTGCCCTGCCCGCGGGGGATCAAAATCCGTCAAAGTCGCTTCCGCTTCGAGCGTGGCAAAGACCTTGCCGTCCCTTGCAGCCCCTTGAAGCCGCCGTACGGTGCCTTCAAGCGCGTACCGATAACGGGCGTTGCTTGTCTGGTCTACCACCTTCTCAAAAAGGCCGGAGCTTTCAATATCGCGCAGAACAAGTTCGGTGATCATGTCCGCGGGATTGTCTTTCCAGCGGTGAAGCGACATCGATTCCTCCGCTCCCTTTGAATTGGCCAGTACGAGGGAGTAAATGTCCACAGCCGGATCGAGGAGGAAGCGATACACCATCAACGTTTCAGGAATGGTTACGCCGGACTCTTTGGACGGGGGGGGATATTCAAAAGCATGATAGATGATGGCTTCGCGGGACTTAAGACTACACCCGCCGGCGAGCACGACCAGCCCGAAGATCATCGCTACGTGCAAGGAATTCAAGCAACAGTTCCTTAATCAGAAATTCATCCCGCGTGTGGCAGCTCGCATCAGCGCTTTGGAGCCGCCTTCTCCTCGGCCCCCCCAAAAAAACTGGGAAGGATGCTGGAAGGTTTGAGCTTTATGGTCCGCGTAAAGTCGATAAGGTTGTCCGCACTTCGATCAAGTTTTTGGCTCAAGAGATTGAGGTTGTTATCCTGCCTGCGGATAAGCCGGTCCGCGCTCCTGGCCGTCTGAGTGCTCTCCTGGAAGAAGTCGGAAGCCTTCTCCATTGTCCGGGTAAAGTTTCTCGAGGGCTGCGCGCGGGTCAATTCGTCATGGACTTTTCTGGCGGCTTCCTTGATTTCGCGCAACGCATCCGCCGTGTCGGTGCCCACCGTATCCACTTTGGGATCGGAAAGTATCTTGTCAAGCTTGGAGGCCACCCGGAGCATGTGGCCGGACATCGCTTCCACATCCACGGCATTCACCTTTTGGAAGAGCTTTTCCAACGCGGTCCCGATTTCGCGGATATCCGAGGGATAGGTGGCAATGACAGGATAACGAGGCTGAAAGTCCAGGGTCAGGGCCTCTTTCCTTTGTTCGGGCCGGAAGGTGTCCATTTCGATATACTTCAGGCCCGTCAACCCCAGAAGATTCATTTTCACTCCCAGGTCTTCCGTGACTTGAAAATTGCGGCTTAAACTCATTACAACTTCTATCAACCTGCCGTCGGGCGCCATGCGGATACCTCGCACCCTGCCTACGGGAACGCCTCTGAATTTGACCGTGCTGTCCGCTTCCAAACCCTGAACGCTCTCAGTGAAGTAGGCGACCGCCATCTTGGAATCCTCGAAGTATCGCGAGGCTCCCAGCCAGATGACTATCCCGGTCCCCAAGACCACGCTCGCCACCACAAAGAGACCGATCTTGAATTTATCCACTTGGCTGAACATGTTTTTCTCCGCGACCTAAAGGAAAAGCGCCTTCGCCCGCAAGGGAACTCGAAGTCCAGGTTGACACGCCTTCCGGTTTTCCGGATTTGGGGCCCGCGATCCTGTTTGTAGATCGCGTTTCTACTATTCCCCTTCGGGTGAACGATTAAAGAACCCCTGTACCCGTGGATCGGTCGAATGCTCCTTGAGTTCGGCCGGGATTCCTTCGGCAATGACGGTTTTTTCTTCGGCGTCCAGCATGATCACGCGCCGCGCCACGTTAAGAACACTGGCAATCTCATGAGTGACTATGACTATGGTGGCGCCCAGGCTCTCATTAATCCGCAGAATAGTTCGATCGAGCCCCGCGCTGGTTACCGGGTCCAGGCCCGCGGACGGTTCGTCGAAGAACAGGATCTTTGGATCAAGCGCCATGGCCCTGGCCAATGCGCCTCTCTTTTGCATCCCGCCGCTCAGTTCCGACGGAAGTAACCTCTCAGATCCGGCCAGTCCTACTTCAGCGAGCTTGAGAACGACGAGTTGTTCGATGATTCTTTCCGGCAGTTCCGTGTACTGCCGAAGCGGAAGGGCCACGTTTTCCGCCAGACTCATCGAAGTGAACAGAGCGCCCGACTGAAACAATACTCCGATTTTTCTCAGCACCCGCTCGGCCCCCCCTTGCGCGACCGGGATTACTTTATCCCCTTCGACCGCGACATAGCCACTCGTTGGTTCCAAGAGCCCGATCATGGCCTTGAACAATGTGGTTTTGCCGCAGCCGGACCTGCCGATAATGGCCAGAATTTCGCCGGACTCCACATCGAAGGAGACATCCTCGATGATGTTTTGGTCACCGTATCCGGCTGTGAGGTTCCTCACTGATATGACCGGCGAGGCCCCACCTGTGGGTGGTTGTGCTTCATTAGCCATTGGGGTGACGTCTGCCGCGTACATAACCATCACCACGGAACTCCTGGAAGATAGTGGAACAAGGCAGCAAAGAAAGCATCAGTGACCGTCAAAAGAAAAATGCAGGTCACTACGGCCGATGTGGTAGCCCGGCCCACATTCTCAGCCCCTCCCCGGACTTGAAATCCCCTGAGGCAGCCAATCATCGCTATCTCGATGCCGAACGTAAAGCTCTTCACCAATCCTTTCACCACGTCGCTGACTTCCAGAATTTTGTGTACCTGGTTGAAATAACTCAGTGGAGTCAGGTCCAGAGACACAACCGCCACGATGCAGCCCCCCACGACGCCCACCAGGTCCGCGAAAAGTGTAAGGCACGGGAGGACAAAAGCCACAGCTATGATCCTCGGGACCACGAGGTAACGAATGGGATCGATCGCCATTATGCGCAGCGCATCGATTTCCTCGTTGACTTGCATGGTGCCGATTTGAGCCGCATAAGCAGCTCCCGAGCGGCCGGAGACAATAAGGGCCGTCAAAAGCGGCCCCATTTCCAGGCAAATGGAAACACTTACGAGATCGGCCACAAAGATGTTGGCGCCGAACTTGCGGAGCTGAATCGCGGCCTGGAACGCCAGAATCGCGCCCTGTAGGAAGTTCAGAATGGTTACAATTGGAATCGCGTCGGAGCCGCTCCGCTCTATCAGTTTCCATAGGGGATCCCACTTAACCTGTCTTGGCCGAGCCAGGTCCTGGGCCGATGCCACCACCGCGGCCCCAATGAACGTGAGGATATCCACCGCGTTGTTATAAAATTTTAGAGCCCCATCGCCAATTTGGGTCAAAAGGCTTGGAGCGGGCCGAGGCCCCAGGATGCTTGCGGTTTGGTATTCCTCAAATCCGATGAGATCAAGAAAGGTCTGAATCCGCTTCGGAACGTGCTCGAGCTTTAGAGAATTGTCCAATTGTCTGCAAACGCTCTGAACCTCCATCAAAACTGCCGCGCCCGCGCTGTCGAAATACTCTACAGCCCCAAGGTCTATGACCACGTTCTTGAGTGGTTGAGATCTTACCTGTGCGACAAGCTCTTCCCGCACCAGTTCTGCATTTTGCATGGAAATTTTTCCGGAGAGCCTCAAATAGAGCCGATCGAAGGTTTTCTCATCGACCTTGATCGCGAAGTCCTGCGAGCCGGCATGTTCACCAGACAAAGCCTCTCCTGTCCCGGCGCCGGCGAGCGCATTGGCTCCTCCATGGCCTTTACTTCGGGGTCTCAACCTGTCAATCAGTCGCCGCACATAGCCTCCGGGGGGTTCGTCGCGCCGCCGTGAATTGGCCAAATCTCCTTTGAGCCCCTTGTATCGCAAATACAAACGTCAAGCAACCTGCAACTCTCCAGAAGCAGTTGCAAAATCTAAGATTTCTTGAAAGGGCCGCGGATGGGCCTTCCAGGGAGTCTATACCGGTTGCCAAGAGTAATGTCCGTTTGGCCATGAGAGGTTCAGTCCGGTTTTCATAACGTATCGAAAGAGCCTACTTTGTCGGACCGCTTTGACGCCTGTCGTTCCCGCGAAGGCGGGAACCCAGGAAATCCCGCGAGACGCGGGACTGGATTCCTGCCTTCGCAGGAATGACGGAATGGAGTGCCTGCAAATCGGACAAGAAATATGGCAACTGCTATATACCGGTTCTCGAAAGTAATCACGGATTGAATTGGGGTGCCACTGCTGGCTTGTCCAGCAGTGCGACTCCATTCGGAAAAAACTTTTGAGAATCACTATAAATGTGAAAAGACGAAGAAGTCCCCCATACCGCCCATGTTTGGCGATTGCTTTGGGCTTGCGCCCTCGCAATTGTTCCGTCGGTTTTTGTCAACCGTCAGATGCCGTACCGTGTGCAACCGGACGCTAATTCTGACAATCGCTATGATCCGTGGAGAAAAACTCGTCGATGGCCTGATGGTCTCGACTCAAGGGACTGTCGTGAAGGCTGGCTCGAAAGACCCGGCCATAAGGCTTGGTGAGGATACGAATATCAAGTATGCACAGGACCCCCCGGTCGGAACGGGTCCGGATCAACCTGCCAAGGCCTTGCTTGAGCGCCAAGACGGCCATCGGAACCTGAAAGGAGTAAAACGGGTCGCCACCTTGCCGGCGTATCCTTTCGGTCCTGGCCGCCACTATCGGGTCGTTCGGCGGAGAGAACGGGAGCCTATCTATTATGACACAGGACAGGGCTTCTCCTTGAACGTCCACCCCCTCCCAGAAGGATGACGTGGCAAACAGCACAGCTCCTTTGCGCTCCCTGAACTCGCTCAGAAGCTTGCCCTTGGGTCTGGAGCCCTGAAGCAGCAACGGAAACGGAACAACGCCTTCAAGCTTTCCATAGACGATTTCCATGTTCCGGTAGGACGTAAAGAGGACAAAGGCCCTCCCGTGCGTAGCCGCCAGCACCTCCTGGAGAATACCCGCCAGCGCGTCAGTGAATCCCGGAGCATTGGGCTCCGGGATCGAACGAGGAATATAGAGCATGGTCTGAGCAGCAAAATCGAACGGCGAATCCAGAATGGTCTCCGAGGGTTGGGGGTCTCCATCGAGACCCAGGCGCGATTTGAAGTAGTCGAAGGTACCTCCGGAAGAGAGAGTTGCCGAGGTAAATGCTATGGAAGGGACTTTCTCGTAAAGTCTGGATCTGAACATTCCTCCCACCTCCACCGGAGACGCGTGGAGCACTGGATTTCGATCCCGCCGTTCAACCCAGCAAGCATAGTCGCCTGTGGGTTGTTCCGTTATTATGGTTTCGAGTTCACCCCGCAAATCCACCGCTCGGTGGGTCAGGCCCTCCAATTCCTCTGAGACCTCGGGGAGGTTGGGTACCATGGACGCGAAAACCGCCAGGTTGGAGCAGAGGGCGTCGCGGATCTCGATAAGTTCGGCATCTATCAAATTCAAGACGTTGGTGGGTGTAGTGACATCCTGGAATTTTCTGAAAAGCCTGCGGATCAAATCCTCGCCGTCTGCCAATAGGGTCTGAAACTTTGCCGATTTGGGGCCTCGCGGTCCCAATTCGGTGCGCACGTCCCGGAAAAGCCTGGAGAGGCGATGATAGCTGACGTGAAAGCCAAAATGCTGGGTGGCCGCGTCCTCCAGGCCGTGGGCTTCGTCCGCAATTAAGGCTTCGTACCGAGGGATTACCTCGCCGAAGCCGGACTCCTTGACCGCGAGGTCCGATGCCAACAGATGGTGATTTACTATCATCAGATCCGCGGCCGCGGCTTTGGATCTCATTTTGTGAACAAAGCACTCGTCCCTGTCTGAACATGCCTTTCCGAGACAACTCTCGGAGGTGGAACAGATTTCCATCCAGACCGGATCGTCATCAGGCAGATTGTGCAGTTCCGCTCGGTCCCCTTGCCCTGTCTTGCGGGTATCTCGATACCATTTAAGGATCTGCTCCACTGACTGGGAGCCGACAAACCCCTGCAAGTGCGGCTGGCGAAGGTATGTTCGCATTCTCGCGTGGCAAACGAAATTTCCCCGCCCCTTTAGAAGGGCTGCTTTCAGCTCAGGAAAGATTCTCTCGCGGACGAATGGGATATCCTTGTAGAAGAGCTGTTCTTGAAGGTTTTTCGTTCCCGTGGATATGGCGACCTTTTTTCTGGAAAGCGAAGCCGCAACCAGATAGGCCAGAGTCTTGCCCGTCCCGGTGGGGGCTTCTATCACCAGGCGATCCTCTGAAACAAGGGCCTCGAATACCTCGATCGCCATTCGCACCTGTTGCTCGCGGTGTTCGTATCCTGTCATGGAAGAAGCCAGGATTCCGCTTGGTCCCAAGATTGCCCGGATTTTTTTGGCGTGGTCCATGGAGAAGGCTCTATCCGCTGATCTTTGCGATGTCAATGAGGTTGGGAGACAGGGCTGCTAGTAGCCGGTTTTTAATGGGGAAGTTCAGTGGGCCCGACGGTACGCCCGGAACTCATCCGCTTTCTTAAGAATGCCTTCGGCCCACAGAGGCTCACCGAGGGCGTGCACATGCACGTAAGTCCCCATAGCATTGGCGGAACATATGCCGTCGCGGACGCCGTCCATGCCGTGGCCTCTTAAGACCCTGAACGCGTAACAACCCACATCGTCGGCCTGTGGAGTGACGTACGAATAGTGAAACTCATGCCCGGTGAGCACGACTCCTTGCGGATAGAAAGGATTCGGACCTGCAACTTCCACTCGGATGTAACCGTGTCCCTGCGGCCTTCTCTCCAAGACGGAGTCCACGGGGAATATCCCCACCATGGGAAAGATATTTTCGTCCATGCGAAGACTGCGAGACAGATACATCAGACCGCCGCATTCCGCGTAAACGGGCAAGCCCTTATCGACCGCGGCCCTCAAAGACTCCTTAAGCCCGATATTACCGGCCAAACGTTCGGCATGAGTCTCAGGAAAACCGCCCCCAATATACAGTGCGTCAAGTTCCGGAAGTTCTTTGGCTGAAAGAGCGCTGATTTCAACCAGATCAGCTCCCTTGTTCGTAAGGGCTTCGAGATTCTCAGGGTAGTAAAACTGAAACGCTGAGTCCTTCAAAATGCCGATGCGAATTCCGGAAGAGCCGCGCGGGGCTGTGACTTCCGGCAGCCTGCCCAGTCCAGCAGGCACTAATTCCTCAGCAGTTGAGCCAATTTCAACGACCTTGTCCAGATCAACGCACTGCTTCACCACGCGCGCCGCATCTTCAACAAACTCCAGGGCTTGAGGATGCTCGTGCAACGGCAAAAGGCCCAGATGCCTTTGTGGAAAGTTCTCTAGGGGCAATTTCAGGACTGAACCGATTACCGGAATTGATGTTATGTCTTCAATCGACTCTCTTAGGACCGTTTCATGGCGCGTACCGGCCACTCGATTCAGTATCACACCCTTAATGTCCAGATCACGGTCCAGGATCCGACACCCCAAAACCAGCGCGGCCGCAGTCCTCGTGACTTTGGTTGCGTCCACGATCAAGATGACAGGGGCCTTCAAGAGCTTTGCCAGCTCCGCCGTGCTGTAGCTCCCCGATGAATCCACTCCGTCGAAAAGCCCACGGTTTCCCTCCACGAGGGCAAAGTCCTTGCCAAGGGACCTTGCAGCGAAAGAAGCCCGCAAGGTGTCACTGTCAAGAAGGTATGCGTCGAGATTGAAACAATCCCCTCCCGCGGCCAGTCCAAGCCACCCCGCGTCGATGTAATCGGGGCCTTTCTTGAACACTCCCAGCGAGAGGCCCCGAGCCCGAAGCGCGGCTATCAGGCCAACGGAGAGGACCGTCTTTCCTGCACCGCCTTTGAGAGCCGCGATCATTACTCTTGGAACTTTCATCTTCCCCATCATGTGCAGGAATCCATTTCCGCGGCGCCGGGTTGCATGGCACGGAATTCCAGGGCCCTGTTGATTATGCCTTCGGCCCAAAGTGGTTCCCCGAGCGCATGAATGTGGACGTAAGTGGCCAAAACATTATGTGCGCAAATCCCGTCTCGAATCCCGTCCATTCCGCGGCCCCTCAAAACCCGAAATGCGCAGCCGGACTCCGCTTGCTCCATGTTGCCTACTGAAGAGTAGTGAAATTCGTGTCCGGTCAACTCCACGCCTCGCGGATAAAACGGATTCTGTCCTGTCACTTCCACTCGCACGTAACCCAGCCCCTGAGGCTTTCTATGCAGGACAGTGTCTATAGGAAATACCCCGACCATCGGATAAAGCTTCTCGTCAATAATAAGATTCCGAGAAAGATACATCAAACCGCCGCACTCCGCGTAGACCGGCAGCCCACGGCGCACCGCCTGGACCAGAGAATCCTTGAAGACCCGATTCTCGGCAAGCGGCACAGCATTTGTCTCGGGAAATCCACCGCCTATGTACAAGCCGTCTATATCCGGAAGCTCACGTGGCTCTAATGCGCTTATTTCCACCAGTCGCGCGCCGCTTCTTTCCAGCGCCTCCAGATTCTCGGGGTAATAAAACTGGAATGCCGAGTCCTTAAGTATCCCTATTCTCACACATGACCGTGGGGATAGCTTGATGTCCGGACAGGATTCGGAAATATCCTGCACAGGAAATTGCTCGGCAGCGCGCGCGATTTTCATGACACGCTCGATGTCCACAGATTGCTCGACCACGCTTACAGCCTCTGAAATGAACTCCTTGGCCCCCGGGTGTTCGTGCAAGGGCAGAAGTCCAAGGTGTCTTTGAGGAAAATTCTCCATCCTCAACTTCCTGATCGATCCGATCACAGGAATCCCAGACGCGTCTTCGATGGATTCTCGCAGAATGCTTTCATGCCGAGCACCGGCTACTCGGTTCAGGATTACTCCCCTCAAGTCCAGTTGCGGGTCTAACGCTCTACAGCCCACAACAAAGGAGGCCGCGGTCCGGGTCACCTTGGTCGCGTCTATGATGAGTATCACGGGAGCTTTGAGCAGCTTGGCAAGTTCAGAGGTGCTGTAACTTCCAGCGGAGTCAACCCCGTCGAACAGGCCTCGATTGCCTTCCACTACAGCCAAACCCTTGCCGGAAGACCTGCGCACAAACGAGGCTTTCACAGTTTCTTGATCGAAAAGGTAGCTGTCCAGGTTGTAGCAGTGATCGCCCGCGGCCAACCCAAGCCAGCCCGCGTCTATGTAATCGGGCCCCTTCTTGAACGCGGCCGGGGACAAGCCGCGCTTTCGGAACGCGGCAACGAGGCCTACGGTGATGAACGTCTTGCCTGCTCCTCCTTTGAGGGCCGCAGTAACAATGCGGGGAATCTCACGTTTCACTGGCATGAACCATCACACATCATTGCTTCGGGGTTTGGACTTGCAAAAGAGGTGTTCAGCACAAGCGGTAGCGGCACGGGATGGAGACTGTCTCAAAACTGACGATTTCACCTGACCTTCGGTAGGGGCGGTTCGTGAACCGCCCGGAATCAGGGCGCTTCTCGAAGCGCCTCTACCCGGGAATTCCGCTGGTCTCGGGTCTTGAGACAGTTTCGATGCCGTGCCCCTACATGAAATCCTGCAGCGTCTTCATCCGTCCTGCAACGCGTCGCGCGGAGGCAGGGATGCTCCCTCACCGCTCCACTGTAAAAAACCCAGAGTTCCGAGTCCGAAACTGAATTCCATAATAGATAATTCACGGGACAAAAGAAAGCATCGGCCGATCATGGTCGTTCCGTTCGGCTGCGGATCGCGCTGTAGACACTGAAGATGTGGTCGGCCAGATTCTCTCTGATAACCGGCACATCAGGGGCTGATGGATCATAGGACTCGGCCACAAACTGGAACAACTCAGCCCATTCCACCGGAGACATTGCTTCCAGAGCCCCTAACAAATCGTCGACGACTTGTTGAGAGCAATGGCCTTGGGCCACTTTGGTTTTCATAGCGTCCAAGAACCCCTGGATGGTGGCTTCCACACAGTGGTCGGCCGCCCACGCTATATCGCCCACTCCGTCCAGTCTGTCGAGTCGCATCCTAATGGTGAGGTTTGCAAGAAAGACCATGAGCGCATTCACGCTGTTTTCCGGGGCTTCATGGTGAAATACGGTCCGGGCCTCGTACTGCCTCACCGTGATCATCTTGACATCCAATGCCTCTCGGCCCAAATGAACGACAAAATCACCCGAGGCATGGTGCCACGGAAAGACTTCGCGAAACGTGTGCACGTCATAATAATAGGTCAGAATAAGTGACGCCTGCCTGTAGACCTCTCCGGACTGAGGCTCTGACAAAGAGCCGTATCCCCGGTCCATGTCCCAAACAACCGTTTCAAGAGTGCCTTGCTCGACATTCCTGGACAGATGAAATTCATGATAGCCCTCCAGCCATTCTGCCACGAACATCACAAGGTCCATCTCTTCGCCGTCTGTGTCAAAGATCGTTTGCCGGCCGAGGAAATACGTTTGGGGAACAAAAGAGTTTTGGAAATTCAGGCGAAAGTGCTTGAGCCATTGATAGTCCTTGTCCAGCCGATCTCTACCTCTGTCCGTGATTGCCACGTTCGCCACGAAGCACACCGTGAGCCCGTTTGCATGCACTCTGATCCGAGCGGGATGATAGTCGCTGCCGTGCTTCTCGGCCACAATTTCGATGAGGTCGATGTTGTTCACCGGGGTTGCAGCCTGCTCGGACACGGCTTCGGCGAACCGGTCCCAATGTCGGCGGATAAATGCTTCAATACCTTGCAGAAAAACTCTGTAGGTTATTTTTTCGGACGCGGTTTCGTCAGACGCAGGTCGTGCCAAAGGAACGGCCGTGTCCAGCACTTGGTCGTTAAAGGGCATGAGCCCGCGTGGAGAAGCCAAGGAGAAACGAATGAGAGGGAGACGGTCATTGTTCATGGTAATGTTTGCCTTGAAGAAGAATCTCATGTTCGGGACGACACCGGGGTGCAGTTAAAGGAACGTCCAGGAATATCGCGTGCTCATGATACTCCCGGCAGTGCTTCGCGAGAACCCCCAAAGCGAAAAAACCGCGCCGGGAAGCCGGACCTCGACGATTCTTCGGATTCTAGCCGGGAGGTACGGGCAAAACCTTTGGCAACCGCATCTAAGTGATTCTCACGGTTCGAGGCCGAACCGGCATAAGGTGTGCGGATGCCGCGCAGTTGCCAAAAACCTGTTCAGGCAGCGGCTGAAATGGAAAGGAGGCGGTAGTTCTTGCAGCCCGGTTCATTGAGCTCAATGACCGGCTCTTTATCTTAAATGTCCGAATTTTTTTCTTGACTTGCCTCTGTGGGTTGAATTAAAGTCTGTTGAATCTACGTTTGGGTGATCTGAACCATTCACGTTCACTCAACCCGCCAGTAAATCGGAGCCGCTGACTCGGAGGAAAGCACGTGTGGGAAGGGGCTTTCTTCAATGCTTGTTCTATTTTTATAGGCTCCATCGAGAAGAAAGCAAGATCTAGTCTAGATGAAAGATCCAAATGAAGAGAGGAGGAACCTTTAATGGCGAAACGCAACACCCCTATGCTTGATGAATTGGAAAAGGGTCCGTGGCCCAGCTTTGTTTCCGATATCAAGCAACAGATCAAGGGGAAACAGGTTTTGAAAGAGGCTCCGGAAGACCTTCTGGGAGTCCTGGAGCTTTCCTATGAGGACAAAATAACTCACTGGAAGCATGGTGGTATCGTAGGCGTATTCGGGTACGGCGGAGGCGTCATCGGTAGATATTGTGACCAGCCCCAGAACTTCCCGGGTGTTGCTCACTTCCACACGGTTCGCGTGAATCAGCCGACGGCCAAATATTACACTTCGGAATTCCTTCGAAGTCTGTGCGACGTGTGGGAAAAACACGGCAGCGGTCTGACCAACATGCACGGCTCGACCGGTGACATCGTTTTCCTCGGCACGACTACCGATCACCTGGAACCGCTCTTTTTCGACCTGACCCATAACCTGAATCAGGATCTTGGCGGCTCGGGCTCAAACCTCCGAACCCCTTCGGCCTGCCTAGGGAAATCCCGGTGTGAATTCGCCTGCTATGACTCGCAGGAAGCCTGCTTCAACATGACCAACGAATATCAGGACGAATTGCACCGGCCTGCATTCCCGTACAAATTCAAATTTAAGTTTGATGCGTGCCCTAACGGATGTGTGGCGTCCATTGCTCGTTCCGACATGTCAGTCATTGGAACCTGGAAAGACGACATTCGCATTGACCAGGCAGCGGTGAAGGCTTATGTAGGCGGAGAGCTGAAGCCCAATGCCGGCGCACATGCCGGAAGAGACTGGGGCAAGTTCGACATTAACAAGGAAGTCATTGATCTGTGTCCCACCAATTGTATGTCCTGGGATGGCAGCAAGTTGACCATAAACAACAGAGAGTGTACCCGTTGCATGCACTGCCTCAACGTTATGCCGCGAGCCCTGAGAATCGGAACGGAAACTGGCGCATCCGTGCTGTTCGGCGCGAAAGCTCCGATCTTGGAAGGCGCTCAGATGGCCACCTTGACCGTTCCCTTCCTGCCCATGGAGTCCCCGTTCTCCGAACTCAAAGAGTTGATCGAGAAAGTGTGGGAATGGTGGATGGAAGAGGGCAAGAACCGCGAGCGGCTCGGCGAGCTTATTCAGCGCAAGAGCATGCAGGAGTTCCTCCGGGTTATCGAACTGGATCCCGACCCCAGAATGGTTCTAGAACCAAGGTCCAACCCGTACATCTTCTGGAAAGAAGAAGAAGTCGAGGGCGGCTGGACCCGCGATATCGTCGAATACCGCAAGAAACACCAGAGATAACAGGAGGTCAAATACCATGCCTTACGATCCCAACGATCCTCTAAAGGATAGAATTACAGATATAGGACCAAGATATTTCAGGGACTTCTTCCCGCCCGTCATCGAGAAAAACTTCGGCAAATGGCTCTATCACGAGATACTGGAGCCGGGCGTGCTGGTCCACGTCGCCGAAAGCGGTGATGAAATCTACACAGTTCGCGTGGGCGCCGCGCGGCTCATGAGCATCGAACTCCTTCGCGAGATCTGTGACGTCGCAGACAAACACTGCAACGGTTACCTGCGCTTTACCACGAGGAACAACGTCGAGTTCCTGCTGGATAGCAAAGATAAGGTAAAACCGCTGCTCGACGACCTCAAGGGCAGAAAGTTTGACGGTGGCTCGAACAAATTCCCGGTCGGCGGCACCGGCGCAGGCATCACCAACATAGTCCACACCCAGGGTTGGGCGCATTGCCATACTCCGGCCATTGACGCATCCGGTGTGGTCAAGGCGGTGATGGACGGTATCTATGATGAATTCGGGAACATGCGGCTCCCCGCTCCCGTAAGAGTCTCCTTGGCGTGCTGCCTGAACATGTGCGGCGCGGTCCACTGCTCTGACATCGCGATCCTTGGAATTCACCGTAAACCCCCAATGATCGACCATGAGTGGATCGACAAGCTTTGCGAGCTTCCGCTTGCAATCGCGGCCTGCCCGACCGCGGCCATCAAGCCTGCCAAGACCGAGGCAGGCGGCAAGACGTTGGAAGTCAATGCCGACCGCTGCATGTTCTGCGGCAACTGCTACACCATGTGTGCAGCAATGCCTCTGGCCGACGAACTGGGCAGCGGCATCGCCATCCTGGTCGGCGGCAAGCTTTCCAACAGGATGAGCAGACCAAAGTTCTCCAAGGTGGTCATTCCGTTTATTCCCAATGAGCCCCCGCGCTGGCCGAGCACTGTTAACGCAGTCAAGAAGATCGTCGATGTCTATGCGAAGGATGCCAAGAAGTATGAGAGACTCGGCGACTGGGCGGCGAGGATAGGATGGGAAAGGTTCTTTGAGAAAACCGAAATCCCGTTTACCCATCATCTCATTGATGATTATCGGTTCGCGTACACCACCTGGCGCACATCAACTCAGTTCAAATTCTAGGTGGTCAAAAGGAGCTTTTTATGACCCCGGATGAAGCAAAACAGGTAATACTGGACACCCTAGAATCGAAAAGCAAGTCCAAATCCAAGTTCTATCTGAAGGACTTCTACGCGATGCTTCCGGACATGAAGGTCAGGGACGTGAAGAACCTGGTCAATAAATTGGTCCAGGAAGGGAAGTTGGAGTACTGGTCCAGCGGAAGCACGACGCTGATCGGCCTCAAGGGCATGGGCAAGCAGCACACGGAAGAAGACTAGAAATCTCCCGGCTGCAAAGCCCTTCGCCAAGATTGGATACTGAAACAAGCGAGGAGGGGTTAAATAGCCCCTCCTCGCCTTATATAGCCTTATCTGTGCAGCTCGCCCTGCCTTAATAGCTTAATCATTCATACTCCCGACTGCCAAAGCCACCGCGGGTCCCCTCTCTCAATATCTAGTGCCAAAATAAACGTCCGAAACGAGCAATTCTTTGTCCGCCAGGCGGCGGGATCGAAGGTCTGTTGATAGCTGCACTCGGCGGGCACGGCCCGCCCTACAAGAAGGCTCCGGCCCCATCGTAGGGCGGGCCGTGTCCGCCAGTTTACTCAAACCGCCTGTCAAAAGGCCGACCATCGATATTCTTTTGGAGATAGCGCATGCACGAATCGATCAAAACTTCGGGCAATCGCCACAATTCCCGCGGCCAAATAGCACTGAATTCCATCCGTTTTTTCGAAGCCTCTTGATAACATTCAGTCCGGTGGCCTGGTACGCGGTCAACACTTTATCCGCCATTGGGTCGGCAATTCCGGACAGTACCAGCAACCGTCCGACACGATCCGTCAATTGCTCCAACATCCTCATCAGCACCGGAGCGACCAGATTGGCTGCTACAACGTCGAAAATTCCCTTTGTCGGGTCGATCCCCCCGACAAAGATTTGCAGGGAATCGTCCCCGTCGCTGGCCGTTCCCCACAATCCGTTGAGCTGAAAGTTTCGTCGCGCACTAAAGACCGCGGCAGGGTCCACGTCGAAAGCTACGGTCAGGCCTGTGCCGAGCGTTTTTCCAGCGATGGCCAGGACGCCGGTTCCAGTGCCTACGTCAAGAAGGGAAGGAGAATCTATGTCTTTGTGCAGAATTCCGATGGCGGTTTCCAGGAGTTCGACCGCCATGACAGTGGTGGGATGATCGCCTGAACCGAAAGAGGGGCCGGGATCGATTATCAACTCAGTCCTTCCCGAAGGACTGGCTGCTCGTTCCCAGTATGGGACCAAACGCAATTGCCGTCCCACATCCACGGGGCGCACCCTGCCCGTCCACCATCTCTCTCTGTCGTTCGTCTTGCTCCTCAAGGGTGTCCCCGTTTCAATGCGTTCTGGTTCCCAGGCTTCGCCTGGGAACCCTTACCTTCCTGGCTTTGCCCGGAACCATGTTAATGCAACCCGGCCAGGAAGGCGGAGCCTCCCGATATGCATTCCAAGGCAGAGCCTTGGAACGAGAAACGAATTATGAAAACGCCCCGAAGGCAACCGGTAATCCCGCGTTCAAAGCGGGACGGCGCTACCGGCGCTTTCATAATTCGTTGTGGCCGGGTGCCACTGACCTGGGCACCAGGTCAGTGCTGATTTGGCCCGAAGTCATTTTCACCGTTTGAAAGCGAACTCGCATCACGCGGTCCATCGTATCACAAGCTTGAAAATCACGGCATTGGCAATGTTTCAGAATGGTCAAGCTTCAGCAGGGTACGATTTCGTACTGTTCCTGGAACAGGTTGGGGTCGGGATTGAGTTGAATTTTGGTGTGGTACTTTTGCTGAATCTCTTCGAGTTGATCGACCTCCTGCTCAAACAGAAGCTTTACCACCTCAGGATGAGCCGTGACCTTGATGCATGGCGAACCGTCATTGGCTATGTGGAGTGAGATGGAGCGCAGGATTTCATAACAAACGGTGGTCTGAGATTTCATGAACCCCTTGCCCTCGCAATAGGGGCACTGTTCGCACAAGGTCCTGGTTAAGCTCTCCCGCGTTCTTTTGCGGGTCATCTGGACTAAGCCCAGCTCAGAGATTTTCAGGATGTTCGTCTTTTGCTTGTCCCTTCTCAAGGCCTCGACCAGGGCGCTGAAGACCTTTTCTCGGTCTGCCGGCCGCTCCATGTCGATGAAGTCCACGATAATGATTCCACCTATGTTGCGGAGCCGGAGTTGATACGCTATTTCCTTCACCGCCTCCAGATTGGTTTTGAGAATTGTCTCTTGAAGGTTGCGTTTCCCTACGAATCTTCCCGTGTTCACGTCAATGGCCACCAGGGCCTCGGTGAAGTCGATGTTGATATAGCCACCTGATTTCAGCCACACCTTCCTTCCCAGAGCTTTACTCAATTCCATTTCAATGCCGAATTTGTCGAAAATGGGTTCCACTCCTTCGTACAATTCTACACACGGCTTGAGAAAAGGCATAAAAGTATCCATGAAATCAAGGATTCTCTTGTGATAATCTTTGGAATCCACCACTAATTTGGTCACATTTTCGGTAAAGAGGTCTCGAACGCCCCTTAGACAAAGGTCCAGGTCCTCGTAGATCAGGGAGGGAGCCGGACCTCGTTTCTCCTTCTCCAAAATTCTCTGCCATGATCCTTCGAGAAAACTCAGGTCTGCCTTAAGCTTGTCCTCGTTCTCGTGCTCACTGACCGTGCGCACTATGATCCCACAGGATGCCGGCTTTATGTGGGTGATTATCTCCTTTAGCCTCTGGCGCTCCAGCTCGTTCTCAATTCGCCGGGAAATTCCGACATGCTCTACCGTGGGCATAAAAACCAGATGTCTGCCAGGTATGGAGATGTGAGAAGTTATCCTTGCGCCCTTGCTGCCAAGCGGTTCTTTGGAAATCTGAACGAGAATGTCCTCCCCTTCCTGGATCAGGTCTTCAATCGGCGCAAAAGGCGGTCCGGGCTCCGCTATGGCCTCGGTTATAGCCTCTTCTTCCGGCTCGGTCTCCTCGTTCTCTTCTTCATTATCCATGAAGTCCAGGTCTCGGATATGGTGGTGAATGTCCCCCACGTAGAGAAAGGCCGCGCGCGGGAGCCCAATGTCCACGAAAGCCGCCTGCATCCCCGGCAGCACTTTGATAACACGTCCTTTGTAGATATTCCCTACGATGCCGCGCTCGCCCTTACGCTCTAGATGAATCTCGGCCACTTGGCCATTTTCGACAAGGGCTAAGCGAGTCTCGCGAGGGGTGACGTTTATTATTATCTCATTGCCCATAACATTAACCTTATCCGCTACTTTCGGCAGCCTCCAATATTGCGGATGTCTTCAATATCTTCATTGTTCTTATCTTGTCCCTGCCCTGCCCGAGGATGACGCAAAGAGCATCCAACGGATGTATAGATCCCGAAGGACCTGATGCGACACTCATTTCCAAGCGATTATCCGCGAACTCAAGACTCTCCACCCAATCTTTCAAATTGCGGGTGTCGGTCTTTCCACCGCGTTCTCTGTTCAGTTGGACGGTCGGCGAAGATTTGAATTCGGCAACCCTTCGCCTTATCTCTTCAACCGGCAGAGAGCCCTCAACCGAGATCTGATACTTAAACTGTCGAATTTTACCACAAATAGACGGATCGCTCAAAGAAATTTCATCGAGTTTCAAAGGCTTAACACCTTCGGGAAGAGCCCGAGCAAGAGCGTGAAAAATCTCCTCATGGGTGAGATGACAGTTAACAAGGTCAAAATCCAAATATTCAGCGACGCTCTCCAGGCCCAGAGCAAGCGGCGGAGAGAAGCGCAATCTGGGATGCGGATGGAAGCCCTTGGAATAATCCAGCCGCAGGCCTAACCTGCGGAAGGCCCTATGGAAGAGTCGAATAATATCCTGATGGCCGAGGAATCTCATTCGTCCGATCTTGCCGTACCGCAGGCGAAGGCGCCGCGGTGATTCCGAAGCCGGCAACTCGCCGGGCCTGAATTCGGGGAGCTCCCGGTCTGAAGCCAGGCGAGGAAAAATTTCATCGAAGTCGCACACTCCGCAACCGCCGCACTCTCCGAATCGACAATCAAGCGTCGCGGCTTCTGATTTGGCTTTTTCCCACTCCTCAATCAGGTATTCGGTCCGGACACCTGCATTCACGACCGCCCACGGCAATCCCTCCTCGACTGGTCTGGCAAGGAGATAATTTGCGGGGTCTATCCCTTCCTCTTGAAAAGCTTCCATCCATAGGTCGAACTTCAAGTGCTCATCCCATCCATCCAGTCGCGCACCTTTGAAGAAGGCTCGTTCAATCACGCCCCCCAGGTTTTCGTCACCTCTGGCAATGACCCCTTCCAGGAAGGAGACTCTCGCGTCGTGAAACTTCACCCGCACCCTTCCCTTCTGGAAATAGCGTCTGATGTACTGCTGTCTCCGTCGTGTCTCGTCAATGGAGATCTGTTCCGCCCATTGAAAAGGGGTATGAGATTTGGGGACGAAAGTGGAGACCGACGCGGTGATTTTCCCGCCCTTGGCCCATTTGGAGGCCTTTCGGATGAGGTTTGCTATGCCGTCCAGGTCTTCGTCGGTCTCGAAGGGGAGACCGACCATAAAATACAGTTTGACCGACTTCCATCCTGCCTCAAACGCAGCGGTAACCGCGCGCTCCAGGTCTTCCTCGGTATTCCCTTTGTTGATGATTCTGCGCAGCCTGTCGGTCCCGGCTTCGGGAGCCAGGGTGAACCCGGTCTTGCGCACTTTGCGTATCTGCTCCGCCATTTCGGCTTCGAATGTATCCGTGCGCAAGGATGGCAGGGAAAGAGCAACCATTGCCGGCGCGGTTTCCTCGGACATCCGCTTGATAAGATCTCCTATGCGAGAATAGTCCCCCGACGAAAGGGAGAGCAGCGCGATCTCGTCCCAGCCCGTGGCAGCAATGTTTTCCCTGGCCAATTGTAAAATGGTCTCCGGTTCCCTCTCCCGAACCGGCCTGTAAAGCATCCCTGCCTGACAGAAACGGCAGCCACGCGTGCAGCCGCGCGAAATCTCCACTCCCACGCGGTCATGAACCACCTCCGAGAAGGGGACCAGGAATCGGCACGGAAACAGGGCCTTGTCCAGGTCAGGTACCAGCCGTTTGAAGACAACCTCACCTTTGCGGTGCAGCGCGGGAACAAATACTCCCGGGAGGCCTTTCCACCGTTGGAGAAGCTCTTCCCTAGCACCGCCTTGCTCCTTCCATTCTATATAGGTGTCGGCCAACTCCAGGATTATCTCTTCCCCGTCCCCCACAACTAGAGCATCGAAAAACGCGGCCAACGGCATTGGATTGAAAGCCACGGGCCCGCCCCCGACAATCACAGGGTCTCCATCTACTCGGTTTTCGGCCCGCAGAGGAATGCCTCCTAGATGAAGCATCTGGAGCACCGTGGTTGCGCAGAGTTCGTATTGCAGAGAAAACCCGACGATGTCCAAGTCCGCGAGCCGCGTCCCCGTCTCCAGAGTCACCAAAGGACTTTGCCGCTGCCTCATCAGATCTTCCATATCCGGCCAGGGAGCGAACACCCGCTCCGCATAAAGATCGGGTCTGGCGTTTACGATTGAGTAAAGGATCTTAAGCCCCAAATGGGACATCCCCACTTCGTAAACGTCCGGAAACGCAAGACCCATTCTGAGCCTCACTGACGCAAGATCTTTGTGAACAGCGTTTATTTCGTTTCCTATGTACCGAGACGGTTTTTGAACAAGCGGCAGGAATTCATCCGACAAGCCGGAGGGCTTGGACCGTCCGCTGTCGACTGAACAGGGGGCCGAATTATTTATCATGATGGGAAAGATTGGACTCCTCAATCGGGTTAGATTTGCAATGGAATCAATGATAACATATCGGCCCATGTCGCGCACACGGGTGATAGCTTTGGCAGTCGGGGGGATTGTTACCTTGGCCGTTTTTGTTCTGGCTATGGTGGCGCTGATATTTGGAGGCTTTTTTTCTGAGAGAGAAATGCTCTTTTACGTCTCCCTTGCTCTGGCGCCTGTGGCTATGGTCTCTGTCATGGTAGGATACGCCGTGTGGTGGCTGGTTGTTTTTCTCCTCACCCTGTTCCTTCCCAACCGGAGCCCCGACGACACTCCGTAAAGTGTGGGACTACCCGTTAACCGGAACAGTCATGGCGGCTCGGAATCACGATGGGGAGGTTTGGAGTAGGAGATGGTCTCCTCCTTCACCCCCACCGGGCGTACCACGCCGAGGCGTGGAATCCCAGTGAACCATTGGGTCCAGGAGAATCAAGGCTGCAGGAAGCCCAGTCTCAAAGGTTCTTCCGCGCTGCCTTTATCCATGGAGGTATGCTTGATGAATCGTTTTGAACAGAGCCCGCTTTACAGGCTTATGCACCCGCGGAGCGTGGCTTTTTGGGGTGCTTCTGCTAATCCTGTCGGCATGGGAAGCGTTCAGTTGTCGCAACTCTTAGCCTTGGGCTATGAAGGGTCCGTGTATCCGATTCACCCCAGTGAGAAGGAAATCCAGGGCCTAAAAGCTTACGCGCATATTTCCGAGGTCCCGGGACCTGTGGACCTCGCAGTTTTCGTCATCCCCACCAAGATAGTCCCCGAAATTCTGGAAGAATGCGGAAAGGCCGGCGTTAAGCGGGCCATCATAGTCTCTGCCGGTTTTGCGGAAGTGAGTTCGGAAGGGAAAGAGCAACAGGGTCGCCTCGTAGAAATAGCCAAGCGATACGGCATTTATTTCCTTGGGCCCAACTGCATCGGCGTGGCGAACCCTTACGCGAAGCTGAACACGACGTTCTATCCCTACGAGACAGTCCCCGGTTTCATCGGGATGGCCTCTCAAAGCGGAAGCTTCATCACCCAAATGTTCAGTTATCTCCAGAACTTCGGACTGGGATTCAGTCAAGGCATGAGCGTCGGCAACGAAGCGATGATGGGTCTGACCGACTGTCTGGAATACCTGGGCCAGTGCCCTAATACCAAGGTCATCACGCTTTACATTGAGGCAATACGGCGCGGCAGGGAATTTGTAGAGATCGCTCGCGAAGTATCAAAGATAAAGCCGATTGTGGCCTATTATGTGGGCGGCTCCAAGGCAGGCAGCCGAGCGGGCCTGTCTCATACGGGCGCGCTGGCAGGCCCGGACCCGCTCTATGACGGCATGTTCAAACAGAGTGGGATCATTCGAGCATATTCCATAGCGGAACTGTTCGATTTCGCTTATGTGCTGGGCAGTCAACCCCTTCCCAAAGGAAACAGAGTCGGGATACTGACTCATTCAGGGGGGCCTGGAGCATCCGCTTCCGATACCGCGGAACGAAGCGGCCTGGAACTGGCGGATTTCTCGGCTGCCACCCAGGAAAGGCTTAGGCCGCTGCTGCCCGGCACGGCCAGCATCCGCAATCCCGTGGACATAACCTTTACCAGAAACTACAGCGACTACACGGAAACAATGCCCAAGATCATCCTGGAGGACGAGGGCGTTGATGGTTTGTTTCTCTACTGCCTTATGCCGCACCGTAGAGTCATCGATTCCGTAATCACCATGATAATGGGAGACTCTAAGAGCGCCGAGGCCCTGGCCGATGAGTACATCAAAAGCCAATGTGCGTTCGCGGCCGGTTTGTCTTCGACCTATGGCAAGCCCGTGGTAGGGGGGACTTTCGCCACGCGCTCCGAACTTTTTGTCCGCGAGCTTCAGGACCGTGGTTTTCCGTGTCTGCCGAGCCCTGAGAGGGCTGTGCACGCTCTGGCCGCGCTGGTGCGCTATGCGCGCTGGCGAGAGAGCCACTCGTAGGGACCGTTCTAGCGAGCACTAGTGTGTAAAGGGCTATGCCCTCAGAGCACCCTCTTGTAACAGGCTAGTGGTTGCCACAAATCTTAGCCCTTTGCAGGACCCGCGTCCTAAGAGAACCGGCAGGGCCCAGAGCCTTCTCCGGACCGTGATCCGGCGCCCCTGCCGGGCCCAACTAGTTGGTGTGTATATGAAAAATGTGCCGGCACGGAGGCCGGCACCTACCAATTTCCGAGAGGCGCTTGTTGCAATCGGACTCTGTTTTTTGGCTCCTGCAATAGTTGAGAATTGCCCCGCCGAAATGCGGCAAACCGTTTTTTTGCCTAGTGGGAACAAAGGGCCCGAAGCAGCTTCCGCGATCCGGCAGACGTTGTGATGGCTGGGTTCTAGATACCCGGCACAGGCGCCTGTGAATCTTCTTCAAATTTCGCCAAAGGCCCCAATTGCCCCCACTCTGCTGCGTGACGCTCAACAAACTGACCATTTCCACTGGTCGGCTGCAGGAATACTTACCTCGTCCCGTAATTTGGACGGCCTTTCAAGATTTCGGTCATTCGAGGCGTTTCAGAACGTCCTTCAGAAAGACCTCCCTCTTCTTCAGCTCCTCCCGAAAAGACATCTTTTCCGTGTCCGCGACCTCAAGCCGAAGATCGGAAAGATAGCTTTGAAGTACTTCCCGCAGCATGCCCCTTTCTTCCGGTTTCAACTCAATATGAGTCATGGATTTTCTCCTTTCCCCATGGGAGTCCATCTGCCTCAACATGCACACCGGGGCCAGCCATCGCTTTTGTACATTAAGACAACCGAGATTTATGTTTGAAACTCATCTATTTAAAAATTAGTGGTAGGTTTTTGGGAAAGAGGTGTTCAATATAATTCAATGCAAAATAGGGACTTGCAGCTAACTAATTACCGATTTGGTTATTTCTGTTTCAAGTCGTGCGAGCTGTTTTTTATCGCTGTCGCGTGTGAGGCTTGCACTACATGGCCATCAATTTCTGGGCAGCCCCGGACCTGGGGGGCACCCTTGAAGATGCCATTTCCACAGAGCCGCCCTGACGCGCAAACTCTCCCCTAAAGAATGAACCCGTCCCAAAGTGACGAAAGTGGCAGCGCCTAAAACCAACACATTCAAGGTGAGATTCAGAGTCAGAACAGCGGATAGTATATTTCGAGCGCCATTGCCGTAATGCTTTTGAAAAAAGAGATAACGAGAGCGGTAGAACTCGATACGCGCTGCCTCGTGGACAGCCTTGGCGGTTGCCCCTTGCAGGTGAATGGCTCTGGCCCGAGGCTCGTGAACAACCCTCCAACCTGCGTGGCGCATTCGCACAGCGAGGTCGGTCTCTTCGAGAAAAAAGAAGTAATCCTCGTCAAACGCGCCGACTTGCTCCAGTGCTTTGCGCCTTATCATCATAACCGCGCCGATCAGCGCTTCGACCTGTTCCGGCCCTTCGAGTCGGCAGCTCTTGCTTGGAAATCGGGAAGGGAAGAGACGCTTGAGCAGACTCCGGTTCAATGTCTCTGTGGCAAGAGTCGGAACAGCCTCATACGATGTCTGAACCGTTCCATCCTCGTTCAGAAGCTGGGGGCCGACCATTCCGACTCCGGGGTCCGCGTTCATCAGGTCCAGGAGCTTTCGAGCGCAATCCTTTTCCAGGAGCGCGTCGGTGTTCACAAGGAGGAGGAAATCGCCGCTTGCCTTCTCAAAGGCCCTGTTGTTGGCCGCGGCAAAACCCAAATTCCTGCCCGCTTCTATAATAGTTACTTCTGGAAACGCGGCTTTTGCGCGAGCCACGGAACCATCGGTAGACCCGTTGTCCACGACGATCACTTCAGGCTTGCCGCTGAGATCGGACCTGAAAACGTGATCAAGGCACCTCACCAGGAGATCCGCGGTGTTCCTGTTCACAATGATGACAGAGAGAGTGTTCGGAAGAGAATCGCTCATGAGGGAAACATTAGCATGTCCTGACGGTCAGTGCCAAAAACCTCCTGTAGCTTCAATACACGGACGCGATGACATTTGGGCTACCTTGCGGCAACAACTAAGTACCCCCTTTATGCGCTACAAGATTATGGAGTTTTTTGAAGGAGGGGTGCGGGGAGGAAACTTTTTTGCAAAAAAGTTGCCTCCCCGCAACTTTCTTCTTTCTCCTCACCCGCCGATCATGTTCATTCCGTCGTTGATGGCAGTGTGTTTGGACTGATTCCCGACGGGTTTGGCCAGAACCGCGGCCTGAATTATATCGGCCAGTTCCTCATCAGAGGCTCCCGTACGGAGCGGAGTCTTGATATCGATCTCACGGTTGCCCAGCAAGCAAGGCCGTAATGTGCCCCGAGCGGTCAGTCTAAGCCTGTTGCATGTTCCACAGAAGTGGCCGGTGATGGGGTCTATTATTCCTATCCGGCCTCGGGCCCCCGCGAGTTTGAACATGGTCGCGGGCCCGTCCAGAGAATTGCGCTCCATTGGCACCAGGTCCCCAAATTCTCTTTGTATTATCTCCAGTGCCTTCGCAGCGCTGAAGGATTCCGGGGACTTCGGGACCGATTCGTTTCCGAAGGGCATGCGCTCGATGAATCGGATATCGAGAGGATCGTTCACGGTAAGTCGGGCGAATGCCGGAACGTCCTCTTCATTGATCCCTTGGAGCAGCACCACGTTTATTTTGACCGGACTGAACCCTACGGCAAGAGCGCTCCGGATTCCGGAAAGAACTTCGTCCAGGTTGTCGCCGCCTGTGATGGCCTTGAAGGTATCACGGCGGAGAGAATCGAGGCTGATGTTGAGCCTGGTGAGCCCGGCACCCCTGAGATCTTGCGCCATGGAAGGCAAAAGCACGCCGTTCGTAGTCAGGCCGATGTCCTCGATGGCTTCGATTTCGTGAAGGCCCGAGAGAAATCCCAAAACTCCGCGGCGGACGAGGGGCTCGCCTCCCGTGACCCTGATTTTCCGGATTCCCATCTCAGCAGCAACCCGAACTATGGCCAGAATCTCTTCGTATCTGAGGATCTCATCGTGGGCGATCAGTTGCACCCCTTCAGGAGGCCGGCAATAAACGCACCTTAGGTTGCACAGATCTGTGATAGAAACCCGGAGGTAATCTATGACACGGTTATATGGGTCCATTAAAACACGCGACATTGACCTTATCCAATCGGAACGATCAGTTTTCTCGTTCTCCCGAGCCTTTATCAAGCGGGCGCGGTCCCGCAATATCGCGGAATTTCCCTGCCCGGCACCCGGCCGACGAATGGAGCTGTAGGGGCGCGGCGGTCCGTGCTGCGAGGCCGCCAGCCTTAAGGCAACGGTTGCACGTTACCGCAATTCTCGACGCGAAGCACCGTACTTATAATAGACTGTAAGAGAGGTTTTTTGAAGATCGTCCACTAAAGTTTTGCTATCAAGTTTACGATTGAAGCAGGATCGTTGCCGAAAATTCTGATCATGGGCACCTTGCCCACCGCGCCGCGATCGAAAATTGCGTCCGGCACACGCCCCAGTTCTTCCATCACGTCTTGAACCCCCCACGCAAGGGTACTCCCTTCCTCCTGCTGCAAATCCGGAGGAGTGCGGTTTCTGTCGAATTCTGCCACCGTGAACCCCAGCGCCCGGATCCTTTTCACCAGGTGGTCCGAATAAGCCACGCTCATCGCTGACCTTCGTTCGGGGTCATAGTCCATTGCGGCCAAGACCAAGTGATGTATCTGCCTGGACGCGCCGAAGCGCGCTGAGGCCAATGTTGCGACACTATTGCCCAATCTAATGATTCTTCCAGGGAAAGACGCCACATCATCCAACGATTCCGCAAAGGGAATCGCATAGGCAAGATTTGTCTGAACCTCAGGGATCAAGTGGCCAATGCTCAATCGTCTTAGGCGCTGGAAGGCCTTGTCCAATTCCTCAATCACGTGGGTTCTTGCTATTTCTCTGGTAATGGAAGCAAAGTGGTTGCACGGACCGATTCCTCCTCCTATTGGAAGCGAAAACCGAAGGGCCCTGTACAAGTACCCCTTGGCTTGGTCAATGCACTCCATGAGTGGCAGCCCTCTCGCCAACAGGGTAGCTATGGCTGAAGCCAGCGTGCACCCGGTTCCGTGAGTGTGGCGCGTTCGCACTCTTTGCGAGGAGAACTCATAGGGCTGAGATCCGTCGTGCAAGACATCGACAGGAGACTCTTCCAGATGGCCACCCTTCACCAGCACGTACCTTGGGCCCATCTTTTGGAGGCCTTTCGCCGCCCTGGTCATTTCGGCTACGGTATTGATCTTTTTGCCCGTCAGAATTTCAGCTTCGGGAATATTGGGAGTGAGCAAGTAAGTCAGCGGGAAGAGCTTTTGCCTGAGCGTCTTTCTTCCTTCCTCGTCAAGCAAAGTTGTCCCGTCCTTGGATGCCAGAACAGGATCGACGACTACTTTCTCCATTTTGAAATGCTTAATCTTTTCAGCGACAACCTCGACTATTTTGGCATTTACCAGCATTCCGGTCTTGATCGCGTCCGCTCCTATGTCGGAAAGCACAGAGTCCAGTTGCATGGCCACGAACGCGGAATTGACGGGAATCATCCCCTGCACGCCGATGGTATTCTGCGCGGTGAGCGCGGTTACCACGCTCATCCCGTAACCACCAAGTGACAGAATAGTCTTCAAGTCAGCCTGGACGCCGGACCCCCCACCCGAATCCGAGCCGGCAATTGTGAGAACTTTGTTCATCGTCGGTAGCTACCCCGCCCTGTAGTATCTTTGTTTCCGTTGCCCAAAGTCTTAGCCCATTCTCAGGACCGAACCAGGTGGCGACGTCGAAAACGGATCGGTTGAACAGGCGTTCCGCGGTGGGCTGCCCCACCGGGTCGTTTTCAGTTTTAGGCCGCTAATTCTGGAATTCAGTAAATCTATAATTACCACATAGCCGCGGGGAATCGAAGGATTTGAAACGAAACCGGCCCTACAAGGCCGGAGTTGAACAATGCCGGATTAAAGGCTGGCGAAAGCGGACGGGAAGTCGCGTTGTCTTTCTCGTTTCTTAGGCGGATCTTCCTCGATATGAGGCTCGACCCACGTAATTTCCAAGATTTCCGGGATAGCGTTCAATGCCGCATCAGGCCCGGACAACTCCATCTCAAGCGTGTCGATGTCGGACAGAGAATCTGAGGCCTGGCGCGGTTCGAGGGCCTCAGGAGTAACAACATCCGGCCTTTCTGAAGCGTTGTCCATGCCGGAAACCGAGGCACCGGAAGGCGGGTCCGGTGCAGGACATCGTGTTATCGTGTCACACGCCGGGCCCTCCGTCTTTTGACACCGTTGCAGCATCGGCTGTGTTTCAGCCTCATCGAGACACAGATCATCCGGCAATAGGTTCATTTGCTCGGGGGAACCAGTCTCCGTGGCAGATTCTTCTACGATGGGGGTCTCCCGGATACTCGGGTCAGGCGAGTTGCCGGCAACAGCTTCTTGCGGGGAGTTCGCGGGCAACTGATTCGACGTGAGTGGCGTCCGGCCGGCTGCTTCAGTTGCGCCGCAGTGGCTGCTTGCTTTTCCCAAAATAGAGGCTCGACGGTGTATCAGGTAGCCCAGTCCCAGAGCAAACAAGATTGCTCCCAGAACTGCCGCCAGGTGGCGCGACAAAGGCGACCCCGCCGGCTTTGCCTTAAGAACGATCATCCATCCAGGAGAAACCAACTGGACCTCTGCCTTGGCTTCGGAAGCCCACCAGCCAGTGAAACCTTTGGCCGCGGGCGCGCAATTGGCAACAGATTGAAGCTCCGCGATCCTGTTGGCATTGACCGAGGCCAGGGCCGTTTCAATGGGCTTACGAGCGAATCTGGTTCGCGTAAACCAGGTAGTCCCATCGGCCGCCGTCTGCCTGGTGGTGACAAAAAAGCAGTCTCCTTGCGGATGATCCTGAAAAACCTCTTTAAAGGAATCTTGCCCGGAAACAGGCGAAGCGGTATCCTCTACTCGGGTTTTTCGCCCCGCATCGGAAAGAGACAAATCACCGAACATGGCCAAAATCTGGTTTCCCTGGTCCATCACCTCAAGGCTCAGGAAATCAGGGAACTGGTCTTTTAGAACACCTGGCAGTTGGCTGCCTCCATTTTCCGATACCAAGTTGTCCAGATCCAGGACTCGTGCGGCTGTGGCGACCGAAGCGCTTCTCGCCTTCACGATCGCGTCGACAGCTTGAGCTATACCCCGAGCCTGTTCCTCCCAAACTTGTTTTTTCAACTGAGCGACCAGAGAAAAATATCCGACAACCCCGGCCAGTAGAACAAAAAGGCAGGCCGCAATAAGCCATATTATAAGCGGCCGACCATAACCTGCCGGTAGCCGGTCAATTTGGTTTTCGGATTTCATTCTCCCGGGTCCTTTTCGTGGCTCCCATAGTGCTGACATCTTGCCCATTGGTTCTCATCCATATCGGTCGGTCCGCGTTTTGAAAAGCTTGACAAGTCTTGCCCATGATGAATAACTAGAAGTGACTGATTTAAAACACCTCCCACAGGGAAAGGAGGGCGCCGTGAAGAGATACAGGATACCGCGTGTGGCCCATTGCAAAGAGGGCTGCCCTAGCAGGTCCTGAGCAAGACCCAAAAAGGCTCGTCGGAATGGAAATTCGGGCCGGAAACCGCTTTTCAGCGGGCATTTGCCGGCTCGAGCTTTTTGGGGACTAAGGGTTCGCGCCCATTCCAGCCAGCCACTGCGATAACTATCAGACAATCCACAAAAAAGCAAATATAAATTAATACATTATCGCTATTTGTTAATGTATTTTATGTTGTGCGGCTCGCACTGCCATCGGTAAGTTGCGCAAAGATGCCGGGAAGGGTGAAGAATGGCATTTCATACCAAGGCGTCTTCTATAGCTATTCTCGAATGAGATCGGCCCGCGTGGTGGAGACACCCCGGATCAATCCGCGCGGTTACTTCCGAGAACTACTGTACGTTTGGCCTGGACGGGCCCCCAGGAATGGGATATCTTTACCCGAAGCAGCGGCTTGCCCGCTCGTGGCAGCTGCAACTTTTGGGACCCGCTGGAGGGGATCACTCTTTTGTAATTATCCGGGAGGCTGTGGATTGAACGAAGCTCTGATCAGGAGATTGAAACCGGCGCCAATACTGGTGGCCGGTGATGTGATGGTGGACGAGTATATTCTCGGAGACGTGGAACGAATATCGCCCGAGTCTCCTGTACCGGTTGTCGTGGCCAGGGACAGACTGCGCAGACTGGGAGGGGCTGGCAACGTGGTCCAGAACCTGGTTTCAATGGGCGGGAGCGTGGCCTTGTTCGCGGCTGTGGGAGATGACAACGAGGGCAAATGGTTCAAGAGGCATTGCGAAGAGATGGCTGTGGAGAGCTTTTGGATCAAGGAGGACAGCTCGCGGCCTACCACTATCAAGACCCGCGTTGTTGCCAGGAACCAACAAATTGTGAGGATAGACGAGGAACACGTGGCCGACATCCCCTCAGACCTGGAAAAAGCATTTGCCGAGGACATCAGATCGGTCATGCCGCAGGTCAAGGCCGTGATCGTATCGGATTACGGCAAGGGCTTCATCACTGACGGGCTGCTAAAGGCCATGTTGACCGAGGCCCGCTCCAATGGCATCCCGGTCCTTGTGGACCCAAAGGGGATGGATTACAAACGCTATCGCGGAACCACATACATAACTCCAAATGTGAGAGAGGCTTCCCTGGCTTCAGGAATAGAAATCCGAAGCGAAGAATCGTTGGCTCGCGCGGGGGAGATCCTGCTCGGTGAGACAGCCGCGCAGGGCGTGATAATCACCCGTGGCAGAGAAGGGATAACCCTGGTGACTCCACGCAAGGTCCAAAATTTTCCCGTCAAACCGGTGGAAATCGTTGACGTGACAGGCGCGGGCGACACGGTCATATCCACCTTGGCCTTGGCCGTCGCGAACGGGATGTCCATAGACAATGCGGTCAGCCTGGCCAACCTGGCGGCTTCCCTTGTCGTGGCGCGCTTTGGCGCTGCTTCGGTAACCTTGGAAGAGATGGTCGATGCACTGAAAGATGAAGCCCTTAGCAATAAAATAGTACCCATGAGCGACATAGGGGCGGTACTGAGAAGCCACAGGCTCCAGGGCCATAAAATAGTCTTTACCAACGGCTGTTTCGATCTATTCCATACCGGCCACCTTGAACTACTTCGCAAAGCAGCCGCCTACGGGAATGTATTGGTCCTTGGAATAAACTCCGACGCGTCTGTGGCTCGGATAAAGGGCGCAGGCCGTCCGATCGTTCCCGAATCGGATCGAGTCGAACTGGTGTCGGCTCTCAATTTCGTCGATTACGTGGTGGTGTTTGATGAAGATACGCCCCTGAACCTTATCAAGGAGGTTCGGCCTGATGTCCTGGTCAAGGGCGAAGACTGGATGGGCAAACAAGTGGTCGGAGAGGACGTTGTCACAGCGAGAGGCGGCAGGGTCGAATTCGTCAAACACATTCCTGGCATTTCCACAAGTGAGTTGATCAAAAAGATTCGCTGCCAGTAGAGCATTTCTCTAAAGTTTCATGGCAACGGCACACGTCCGTCGTCCCGGCCGTCGGTTCAAGGCAATAACATCGGGGTGTGAAGAGTTCCTTCACAAAAAAAGCCCCCTCCGCGTGACTATCTTCGATCGCCTCTGGGCCTGGGTCTCTGTCGTTCACGGGGTCGTTGTTCGGGGGGTCTCTGAGGTCTGGGCGGCCGCTTTATATCCTCGACGGCGACCCCCAGCACGCCCCCTGGGACCACCGCGGTGCTTATTTCTCCGTTGTTTATAATGCTCAAAGTAACCTGTTCGGCCCGAGCAAATTCCTCCACCAGTTTCTTGAAACCTATAACTCGGAAGCCCGTTTCCCCTGCATATTCGATTATCACGTCCCCGGCGACGATTCCTGCTTTGTCGGCAATCCCTCCCTTTTTCACCTGTGCGACCTTAACTCCTGGAGAGGACTCAAGTTCTTCCAGGCGCGCAAGTATTATACGCGCACTCGTTGTATCGCCGATCTTACGAAATTCAGCCAGAGATTGAGTGTATAATTCCTTACTCTTATAGGTCCGATTCCTTTCCGCGTAGATGCCCGCGAGAGTGGCCTTGACCCTGGCGACCCATTTGTCGTCCTCGCGCTTTTCAGAGATTTTTAGGGCCTGCTCCAGATCCTCCGTGGCATTGTCCCACTGCTGCTGTTGTGCGGCAAACATGGCCTGGCGGAACAAGCGAAGCCCATCATCTTCGCTTGGAGGAAAACTCGCTGAGGTTTGAGATTTGCCTGACGAGGCTTTCGTGTCGGCCCCTCCGGCTGTGGCAGTTTTGCCGGGGTCCTCCTTGTCCTCCATGACTACACGAAAACCAAGGTTCCAGAAACTCATCTCCGGGCCGGAGAAGCCTCGGAACGCACATCTGCAATCAGCCGGACTCGCATACCAGTTTCCGCCCTTGTTAACCCTTCCAGACCCTGTGCCAGGGCCGGTCGGGTCTTCGATCGGGGAGTTCTCATAGTAGTTCCTCTCGTACCGATCATTGACCCATTCCATCACGTTCCCTTCCATGTCGTAGAGCCCGTATCCGTTGGGCGGGAAGCTTCCAACCGGCGCGACGTATTCATATCCATCGTCCACGGTGGTTAAGCTTTCGGGCAGCTTGGGATTGCCGTCACCGAAATTCATGTCGCGGTCCCCGGGAAGGCGGTCCCCCCAAGGGAATCGGACCCAGGAGGAGCCACCGCGACAAGCCATTTCCCACTCCGCTTCAGTCGGCAGGCGGTACGTCCTCTTCTCCTTTCGGGTCAACCATCTGCAAAAGGCCTGGGCGTCGTTCCAGGACACAAACACCACGGGCTGGTCGTCACTGATCTTCCACGGAACCGAATCCCATTTCATTTCCTTTTGCGGGACCCATCGCCCCTCCTTCTTACTGAAAATCATTCCCCCATCGCCCTTTTCAGCATCGGTCTTGTGTTTCGTATCCTTCACAAACTGGCGGAACTGGCCCACCGTGACCTCGGTTGCGCCGATATAAAAGGACCGGGTGATTCGAACAGGATGGAGCGGAAGTTCGTCTTGAAACCACTGCTTATGACCTTCTCGCCAGATTTTTTTGAAGGTCAGCCTGAGCCAGTCCGTTTCCCGCTTCGGGCTTCCCATCATGTAATCACCGGCTGGAATACGGACCATTTTCTGGCCGATCGAGTTGGACACAACTATCTTGTCGGCCGGTTTGCCCAACAAATAGTTGAGCCCCTGCAATGACCTCATCCATTGGGAACAGTCGCGCACGTCGGCCTGACCGCTCTCGCATTCTCTTATGGCTTCCTGGATAACTTCCTTTGCTCGGGCAGCTTCCCCTGCGACCAGAAGTTCACCTGCGATGCGGGCTCTCTCGGACAGACCGGCTGTTGATACGGTGGCTGTGTTACCGGTGACCTCGGGTTGGGCTTCTTCCGCTGCTGCGATGAGTCTCACTATGTCCAGGCCACAATCTTTGGGGGCCAATTCGTGCGGTGCAACGCCCGCATGCGGGAGGCGGCTCGGGCTGGGGGGGAAGACGGCTGTCACATTGTGATAATTTTCATTAGTTATTCCAATGACAAATAAAGGTTCCACAAAACAAAAGCTGATCGTAACCGCGCAACACATTGCGATAATGACTTTTTTTTTGATAACAGCTCGATACCGCAGGGAGCTGTGAAAAAGGGGTTTTGCGGCTTTCTTCGATGCCGGGGCAGGTGTATGGTCCGATCTCATATGGAAAATTTCCTTGACTAAGGATAGAAATTGGTAGAATCCTATCAAAGCGGCGGGGTGAGTCAAGGGCAATTGATGCCTGTCGACTCCCGGCCGGCGGGACAAGACGGAGGCCGCAAATCGCAAAAAAGATTGACAACGACCTTCATCCGTGGTAGCGATTAATAACACCTTGTCCTATGTCCATAACAAAGGGAACACCTGTTTTCGATTTGAGAACAGAGAATTGGGACTTTCATTTCTTGAGGAGGTAACGGCTTAATGAAAAGATTTGCAGTGACGCTCGCGGTTATCGGTATGGTTATGTTGTTCGCGTCCTATGCTGTGGGCTTCTACGCCTGGGCTCCGTTTGCATCATACGGGGGCGGCGGTTACGGCGCATCCAGCAGCGGATGGTACGGCGGCAGCTCATCCAGCAGCGGTTACTGGCCCGCGGCATCGTCCAGCAGTGGCTACACCCAAGCTTGTATGCCCGCTTCGAGCAGCAGCGGTTATAGCTATGGCTGCATGCCCGCATCAAGCAGCAGCAGTGGCTACAGCTACGGCTGCATGCCTGCTTCGAGCAGCAGTGGCTACGGCTATGGTTACGGCTACGGCTCATCCAGCAGTGGCTATTGGCCTGCGAGCAGCTCGTCCAGCGGCTGGTACTAAGATGCGATCCCTCTAGCGAGGGATCGTTCTAACCGATTGAGAATCGAATAACGAGGCGACCAATCCTCGAAGGATGGTCGCCTTGTCTCTTTAACACCCTTTGATTAGTGGAACATGCAGACCTTCAAGTCCCCTTCAACTCGTAATTCTGCCCTGGTTCTTTGTCTCGTGAGCCTCCTAACTCTTTCGTGTTGCTCTGACAAGACGGCAAAAGTTGAAAAGAACGACAAGGCATCCCTATTGGCCGGGACCTGGACCATGAAATTCCGTCTCGTGGAGGACCGAGAAGAGCCTGTCGATCAGCGATTCCTGAGGCTTCATCTGAAGGAAGGCGGCACTTTTCGCGCTGATTTCCGAGGAGAAGAAAACCAGAAATGGATACGTGCGGGCGAGGGAGGCTTCTCTTACGATCCCCCCCTACTGACTCTTTTTTGGGATTCCGGACAGGTGAATTCCCTCTTGGTCCGCGAAGTCCAACCAGAGCAGCTTGTGATCCACCACGGCCGGAACTTGGCTCCGCTCAAGGACCAGGAACCGGACGAGGTCTTTGTCAGGCAAAAGGACGCCAAAGGCCCTACTCGAGGGCCTTCATAGAGCCACACCTGCCCCCCTCAGACCTATTTTACCCCTGAAGCCAGGTTTATGAGGCCTCCAGCCAAAAGGATGCGCCTTTCTCGATCCGTAACATCCAGCCGTAGCTGAATTTTTCGGCCGGACGCCGGCAGCTCAGCCACTATGGTATCGGCCCCCCCGGCTATGGCGCTTCGGACCTTCTCAAGCCTCACGGTCTCGCCCTGGGCAACGGCCTCGTAATCACCGGGATCTGCGAAGGTCAGCGGCAGGATGCCGAAATTTATCAGGTTGGCTTTGTGTATCCGAGCGAAGCTTTTGGCAAGTTTGGCCCTGATGCCGAGAAAGCGCGGAGCGATGGCCGCATGCTCTCGGGATGAACCTTGCCCGTAGTTTTCGCCGCCCACCACGAGCCCTGTGCCCGCATCAAGGGCCCTTCCGGCAAAATCCTCGTCAAGATTGCTGAACACGAACCGGCTTATGGCTTCGATATTGCTCCTGAAAGGAAGAACCTTACTACCTGCAGGCATCACGTGATCGGTGGTGATGTTGTCTTCCACCTTGAGGATGACCGGCCCCTCGATGGTTTCTTCGAGCGGTCCGAATTGCGGGAATGGTTTTATGTTCGGCCCCATGGCAATTTCCACGCCGGAGGAATCCGCAGGCGGATAAACCAGATTCTCGTCGTTGACTTTGTAGTGCTGGGGATTTGACACTTCCGGGCAGTCGCCGAGCTTCCTGGGGTCGGTTATCTTCCCGAAGACAGCAGCCGCTACGGCTGTCTCCGGCGAACAGAGATAGACGCTGTCCGGTACGGTTCCGCTTCGCCCGGGGAAGTTCCTCGGAAAGGTCCTCAAAGAAACCGTTCCTGTGCCTGGTGCCTGGCCCATGCCTATGCACCCCAGGCAGCCGGACTGATGAATGCGCGCCCCGCTCAGAATCAGGTTGGCTACTCCACCGTTTTCGGCCACATTAAGAAGGACTTGAGTGCTTCCCGGATTAATTTCGAAGCTCACGTCAGGATGGCAGTGACGCCCCTCGACAGCCTTTGCCGTGATCATTAGGTCTCGAAAGGACGAATTGACCGAAGAGCCTATGATTACCTGTTGGACGTCGATGCCTTCCACTTCGGAAACCTTTTTCACATTGTCCGGAGAGCTGGGACACGCGATCAGGGGCTCCAATTTGCTGAGATCGACTTCCAATATTTCGCTGTATTGCGCGTCGGGGTCCGGGAGGATTTCCGTCCAGCAATCCCCGCGGCCTTGACTCACAAGAAATTCCCTGGTCCGGTGGTCCGAGGGGAAGATGCTGGTCGTCGCGCCAAGCTCCGCGCCCATGTTTCCTATGGTGGCCCTGTCGGTTACGGATAAAGTCTCGACCCCGGGCCCGAAATACTCAAACAGCTTCCCCACGCCCCCTCTAACCGTGAGGCGGCGGAGCATTTCCAGTATTACGTCCTTCGCTGAGACCCAAGGCTGCAAAGATCCTGTAAGCATGACCCCCACGATGTGCGGCATGGTCAAATAAAAGGGCTGTCCGGCCATCGCCATGGCAACGTCCAGGCCGCCCGCTCCGATGGCCAGCATGGAGCTGCCCCCATTGGTAGGAGTGTGGCTGTCCGATCCGAGGAGGGTTTTGCCCGGGACACTAAAGCGTTCCAGATGCACCTGATGCGAAATACCGTTTCCCGGACGGCTGAAGATTGCGCCGTACTTTGCCGCCACGGTCCTCAAGAAAGCATGATCGTCGGCATTCTTGAAGTCGGTCTGAAGAAGGTTGTGATCCACGTAGCTCACCGCAACCTCGGTTTTGACTCTGGGTACGCCCATGGCCATAAATTCGAGGTAGACCATGGTCCCGGTGGCGTCCTGAGTGAGCGCGTGATCTATTTTAATGGCGATCTCCTCGCCGGCTTGCAGTTTTCCTCTTGTCAAATGGGCTTCAATTATCTTTTCAGCTACCGTCTTCCCCATGGAGAATTCCTCCTAATCGTTTACGGTGGATATTTTTAGCGATTCGCTAGAACAATTTCCAATTGTGTATTCGCGTCATTCCCGTGAAGGCTGGATTCCGGACGTCGTCCCGACGAAAATCGGGAACCGGATCTTCCCGGACCTCGGCTTCCGGCGGGATGACGGGTCCGGGAGGGCGCCGCGACGACGGAAATGCGCCATTCGCAGGGGACTTTGGAGAAACGGCATAAAACCGTGGCCGAAACAAATGTCCGTGTTAACAGGGAGCGGCATCCAAAAGCTGCCAATTGCGGAAAATGCCGTCGCCCGAGGTTGCTAGCCCGAGGCAATCTCCATTGGTGGGACAGGCGTCCCGCCTGTCGGTTTGAATGACGGGCAAGATGCCCGTCCCACCAAGAATGAGATTGCTTCGTCGCTTCGCTCCTCGCAATGACTGCATACCCAAATCGGACAAGAATTTTGCCAAATGCTACAAATGTCCTAGCACGCGGCCCTGTGAAGGCTTTTAGCCCACCTGTCAATTCAAAACCAATACACGGGGACCGTGCGGCCAAGCAAACCGAGGGTCATTGGCCCAGCCCCAGGCATCAATCCCCAATGAGACCCAGCCACTGCTTCACAGTACTTTGCACCATAGGGCCGGCTCCGCGTCTCACAATTCTATTGTGGCACGGTAGCAAGATCTCGACCCCCAGTTCGGCGATAATGCCCAAAGAACGTTTCAATTCCGCGGGATTGGCAGAAAACAGGTCGTATCGGCCGATGGCTCCGTCAGCATAGATAGTGTCGCCGGACATCAACATCCTGTGCTCTTCGTTGAACAATCCTATGCTCCCCGCGGAGTGGCCGGGAAGATGAATAATTTTGAACCTGACACCGCCAAGCGACAGGTCTTCTCCGCCTTCTAGCTTTTTATGAACCTTAGTGGTGAAGTACCCGTCAGGGATCGCGTATTGTGATCGTATCATCGACTCGAACATGTTGTTGCCGAATACAATCCTGTCGTCGCCTCGTTCCAGGTATGCGGCTTCGTCTTTGTGCGCCCAGACCTCCACATCCGGGGCGGCCTTCAAGATCTCGGCAAGACACCCGATATGGTCCAGATGGGTATGGGTCATTATAACGCGCTTTACTTGTTTGAGCGGTATTCCGCCCCTATCCAGCTCTTCGAGCTTGTACGAGCCCATTTCCATGAGCCCGCAATCTACAAGCGTAAAATCGCCGGAGTCGGGCAGGCCGATCACATACATATGGGAATCAGGCAGGAATTTGTCTCGTCCCGGTATCCACCAAACGCCGTCGACAACTTTTTCTATCACTCTTGTATCCTATTCGTTTTGTTGCAGCCGCCCAGTTTCCGACCTTTTGCCGGACCTTCGGATCGGGCCCTCACGACTTGTCGCCCCCGAAAATCCAGGCCCAATCGTTCTCAGGCAGGAGGTTCTTTTTGATCTGTTCCGTATACAGATCCATGATAACCCATTCTCCACGCCCGTAAGCGACCGGTTCCGGCCGTTGCGGATCGCCCATGGACAGGATCGTTCCCTCGGCAAGAAAAAAGCGGGGAGCACGCGGATTTCCACGCGTTCCGGTGGGCTTGCCGACGAAAAGAAGCTTCTCGTATTGGCTCACAGGGCGCCGCAGGGTCAGTTCGAGACGCACCGACAGGCCCGCGGTCCTTGTCAGCATGAATCCTCCCCAGGCGGTGTTCTCGTCAAAGATGGAAATCAAGACGGCAGGGTGCAGCTCATCTTTCCCGATAAGGAAAGACGCGGCTCTGTCCTTGTCTTCGTCGTTGTATCCCCAGGGTGTGGTTATGATGGTGCTGCCGTTGGAGTCATGGACACTGAACCTCCTCTGGAGCCCAACTATCGTTCGATGATGTCCGCAGACGAAACAGTTTCTGTAGTACGGGAGCGGACGACCCTCTTGCGATACCGGTGGAGGGAGCGGTCTCGACTCCTCCGGACCGTCCGCGGCCGAGATTTCGGCCCTGAGATAGGGGGTCTTGTCCCCGTCCTTGGTCAATCGGGCAACCACTTGCGACCGGCCGTCCCGAGCCCCTCGTTCAACGGCAAACGAGGCTGTGTCTCCAATTGAAATCCCCGAGCCTCCGAACTTGAAACGCACGTTGACAGGATAAGCAGGTTCCCCGATTCTGCGCCAGGCATCCAGACAAAGGCCCATTGCGAGACCCCCGTGAGGTATGCCCAAGAAGCCTTCGTGTTGAACGGCAAAAGTCAGCCTCTGTTCCACTCTCTCCGCAGATTCCACAACCGCCGCAGTTGGAAGAAATGGCTCATCTCCCGTTAGGAATGAATGCGGATTATGTCTCATGAACAACATGGCTCCACCATCCAATGCAACATTTTGCCTCGTACCGCGAGAAAGCTTAAGATCACCCATGATGGATTTGCTCAAAAGCCTCTTTCCCGGTTACCGGCTTGTCCGGGACATCCGAACCGACGTAATTCGCTAGGGCCTGAAATGCTGTGTCCCAGTCTCAGGACTCCCCGCTTTTTGTTGTTCCGTATCATGGACTATCTGAAATATCAATGCGACCCGTCCTTCGCAGGTAAACAGTCAATTACGGACATGGCGCCAACAATGGCAGACTTTTCGAAACGGTCTCAGAATTCGGGAGCACTTCCGAATCGTGGCACGACTGACGTTGGGGTGAGGGCCATTCGTGCTACCATTTCCGCCCAAATTTGAATTCTGAGACAGTCTCTTCCAACCTGCCACCAAAAAGTTCGACCTCGAAAGACTGAAGGGTTAACAGCTAACGTGAGAGCAAGCAGTCACAAAACCCTTTCTGCCAAGAGCGCTTCCTCCTGCTCTTCACCCTGGCTGTCACACCCGGACTGCTTCAACGATCAATGTACAGCGTCACGGCTTCTCCGCCACCCAGACACAGAGAGGCCATGCCTGTCTTGGCTCCCCGGTTTTTCATCGCGTAAATGAGTGTGGTCAGCACGCGGCCGCCACTCGCGCCGATGGGATGTCCAAGAGAAACCGACCCGCCGTTGACGTTGCACCGATTCTGGTCCAGGCCCAGCTCACGGATCACCCCCACCGTGGAACCGGAAAATGCCTCGTTAATCTCCATCAATTCAACGGATCGGCAGTCCACGCCCTCTTTCTTGGCCACCTTTGGGATGGAGTATATGGGCGCCATGAGAACGTATTTCATGTCGATCCCCGCGCTTCCCTGAGCGCCGACGCGTGCCAGGATTTCCAGACCCCTCTCCTTGGCCTTTTCCTCGGCCATCACACAAATCGCGCTGGCCCCGTCGGAAATTACCGAGGCGTTTCCTGCTGTGGCAAATCCGTTTTTCTGGAACGCGGGCTTCATCTGGCTCAGGATCTCGTACGAGGTCTCCCGTGGGCACTCGTCGGTATCAAAGATCTTGGGATCGCCTTTCCTCTGCGGGATGGTCACGGAAACTATTTCTTCCTTGAACCTGCCCTCTTTGATGGACTCCAGGGCGCGGACATAACTGAGCGCTGCGTAGCGGTCCTGGTCTTCCCGGGAGATGTGGTATTTCTCGCTGCACAGGTCGTTGCTTATACCCATGTGGAAGTCATTTACAATATCCCAGAGGCCGTCATGGACCATGTGATCTACCAGCTCGCCGTTACCCATCCTGTAGCCGAGCCTCGCCTTTTCCAGGTAATAGGGCGCGTTGGTCATGCTTTCCATGCCACCGGCTATCACCACGTCCGCATCGCCAAGCTGAACGGCCTGCGCGGCCAGCATAACCGCCTTCAGGCTGGAACCGCAGACCTTGTTTATGGTGAAGCATTGGGTTTCGAAGGGCAGTCCTGCCTTTAGAGCCGCCTGCCGAGCCGGATTTTGTCCGTACCCGCAAGGCAGCACCTGGCCCATTATGACTTCATCCACGTCCGTTTTGTCTATCTTGGCGCGTCTGACGGCCTCTTCGATGGCAATCCCCCCAAGCTGGGTGGCACCGAAGGTTGTTAGACTCCCGTTGAATGCTCCCAACGGCGTCCGAGTGGCGCTGACGATGACGGCTTCGCGCTTGGCGCTCATGCGCACTCCTTTCGTTCTCGACGAATTGATGAAGAGATTACGGGACACTTGATCCCGATGAATGGCGACTTTAATTCCCGCGGAAAATCAGGGCGAAAATTCAGCGGGCACTCGGATCGGATGGATGCACCGCTCGATAGAATGTCAGGCTTTCATCTCCCTGCCTGCGCGGTCAAATATCCGTCCACGGGGCTTTCACAGATACCTTTCGACCAGTATCTCGGCAATGTGCACCGCGTTGAGAGCCGCTCCCTTTAGGATATTGTCCGACACGACCCAGAGGTTCAACCCATTGGCAATGGACTCGTCCTCACGAATCCGCCCCACAAGGGTGTCATCTTCCCCGGCGCAGAGCGCCGCGAGGGGATACTGGTTTCTCTGCGGATCGTCCACTACTCTTATGCCCGGCGCTCGGGACAATACATTTCGCGCCTCTTGCGCGGTGATCTTCTTTTCGGTTTCTATGTTCACTGACTCGGAATGTCCGAAAAAGATTGGAACGCGAACCGCTGTAGCCGTCACCTTTATGGCAGGGTCCAGTATCTTGCCCGTCTCCCACACCATTTTCATTTCTTCTTTTGTGTAACCGTTCTCGAGGAACACGTCTATGTGCGGCAAGCATTCAAAGGCAATGCGATGCGGATAAATCTCGGTAGACATAGTCTGGAAGTTGCACAGAGAGTCGTGAAGCTGATCCAGGCCGTCCTCTCTCGTCCAGTTCGTAGCATTGGCAATCTGTCTGGACTGTACCAGCATCTCTTCGATGGCCTCTTTGCCCGTTCCGGAAACCGACTGGTACGTGGAGACCACAATGCGCTTTATGGTGGCAGCATCGTGCAGCGGCTTTAAGGCCACCACCATCTGGATGGTGGAGCAGTTTGGGTTGGCGATAATGCCTTTCTTCGTGTAACCGGCGATGGCTTGAGGGTTCACTTCCGGCACCACGAGCGGCACATCGGGATCCATGCGGAAATGGGCTGTATTATCCACCACCACACATCCGGAATCCGCGGCTATGGGAGCAAACTTGGCGCTTATGGACCCGCCGGCGGAAAAAAGGCCGATATCCACTCCCTTGAATGATGATTCGTTAAGTTCCTGAACAGGGTATTCCTTCCCCTTGAACTTGAGTTGCTTCCCGGCAGAACGTCCGGACGCGAGCAAGACGATCTCGCTCACCGGGAACGCGCGTTTCTCCAAAACCCTTGCCATCGTGTTGCCGACCGCTCCGGTCGCGCCTACCACGGCTACTTTATATCCATCCTTCTTCATGGCTGAGCCTCACGTTTTACTTTATCAGTGGGAAGTTCCGAAGAACGGGAAACAGGCCGGCCACTTTCCTGCGCCCGGTAATGGTCTTAATTGCCACGGGACGTTTCAGATTTGCCGCTCTCCGTTGTCTTTGATGGCGCCTTGCCGGTCTGGACTCCGTCCACTTGCTCCACCGGGATCCTCTGCATGGAGAAGTCACCGGAGGCGCTGTCCTTTTTCAACACCCAGATCTTGCCGGTGTCGGTGTCCAGCATGAACGTATAGCCCTTCGCTTGCGGCGAAACGAAGATTTGAAACCTTCCTGTCACCGTAACGTTCGGGCCGTGTTGCTCGTCCGACTTCGCTCCTACCTGGGGCATTTCCCGCCCCAAAGGCCATTGCGCCTGTGCCCACACGACCGCACTCAGGAGGACGACCGGAACCGCAGCAAATCGGATGAAACTAAGCATGGTTATCTCCCCGACAGTCACATGAATCATTATATACCAGCCTGGAAACAAAGCGTCAAACTCCTTGCGCCAACTATTCTCTCATTCGGGTCCGCTTTTGACCGGCGGCGGTAACCCCCTAGGTGGGACAGTCCCGCCATTAGCGTGATCGCATGTCTGTTGGAATGACGGGCAAGATGAAACTGTCCCAAAATTAGTGGCCGGAAGATTTCTTTTGTACGGCGCGCTTCGAGAACGCTGTCTCAAAAGGCCACCAACTCGCGGACCCGCGTTACGGGGCCGGCAATTGTCCCTCTTGGGTGGCCCGGACGTGTGGTGGGACAGGCTTCCTGCCTGTCTATTGGGATGACCGGCAAGATGCCGGTCCCACCAGCGGGTCGCAAAGCGACAGGAGGTGATTTCCAGCCTGCGAGTGGCACCGGCAGTCTTTGGACAGGGTAATGTCCTCGCAACAGCCCCTCTTGTTCCTTCGGAACCCGGAGGCAGTGGCCTCCGGGCCACCCCGCGCTATACCATTTTCCGGCGCTGATAAATTCTGAGACAGTCTCGGATGCCCGTCCCGCCGAAAACCAAGATTGCCCGCCCGCGTTCCGCGGGATTTCGCCACTCGCAATGACAGGACAACGCCCACCCGTAACTGAAAGCCTGCGACACCACGCACGTCGAGCTTGAAATAAACCCCTTCTCTATGGTAGATTACACCCTCGAAAATGCGGAATCATCAGTAACAGAAGCTGCTATTCACGCTGTGTCGCCGCGCGGCAACGGTCGCCCTGCCGAATCCGCGTGCCGGCCCAAACATGCGAAGAGTCAGGCCTCCTGGCTTTCCGCGGTGGCCGCTTTTTGAGTTTTCCGGTGACAGTATCCGGTTGACAAAATCAGTATTTTTATGATATTAAGTGAAATACACATATTTGATCATCTGAGATCTGTGTAACCTAGCGTTTTATCACAATACTTTCGCGCGCCGCTCCTTGCCGGCGCGGTCGTGGATTGAAGCGTAATGTTTCGTACTTACAAACGATTTACCCTTGCCCTTCTCGGGCTAGTTCTTTGGTGCGTTCCGGCTGACCTTTGCGCGTTGACCGCGCAAGAGATCCTAGACCAGGGTGCGAAGCAAAACTTGGGAGATAGTTTCCGCATTGCACTGTCGGTCAAGACGTTCAAGGCCAAGAAACTTCTGTCCGATCAGGTCCTCTGGTTGATGGCCCGAATTGACCAGGGGGCGGCCCACATCTTTGTAGATTTCGACGCTCCGCCGGAATCCAAAGGAATGCGCTTCCTTCTGCTCGTAAAGGACGGCCAGGACCCAAAGGCACTCATGTATCTACCGGCGACAGGACGGACTGTACCCTTGGCTGTTGACGAGCCGTCAGCGGATATTGGCGGCACAGGGCTCACCATGGAAGATATTCAGGGCTTCATGCCGAAGGGCGGCGACGCGCCTGAAATCGTGAGAGAGGAAGCACTGGATGGCCGGGACTGTTACGTGATCCGGGTGAAGCTTCCTAACGGAGCTGGTGAGCGCCTTCTGTGGGTCTCCAAGAATGACCTTCTGGTAGTCAAGTCACAACAGGTGGATTCCGCGGGGACGGTGAAAAGGATCTTCCGAGTGGTGGAATTCTTCAAGACCGACCAAGGCAAAGAATTTCCCAGGGAGGAAGAAATACTTATCCCCGATAAGAATATCCGGATACAGCTAAGGCAGGATAGCGCCGTGTTCGGAATCGAGATACCCGAAGGGGTAATGGACCCCGAAAAATTCGGGACCTTCAACTGGAGAGGGTGATTACGGGATTGGAGGCCACATAGGCTCTTGCCCACGAAGCAGACCGTAGGGCCGGGTGGTCGTGAAATCTCAAATTTAATGTCCTGATGAAAGGGCGAACAGCCCGATCAGAGGAATTCAGCCGTGAAGAAGAACCTCCTGAAGCTTTTGGCGGCCTCGTTTGTTCTTGTTGCGTGCGGGTGCGCGCGCATCCTCCCTGATGTGAACAAGATCCAGTCCAACATGGATTCCATGGTCCACTACATGGGCGTCATGGCATCGGGGATGCCTATCATGGTGAGCAGTACCGCGCGCATGGCCAACAGCGCCGAAAGGATGGAACGTAAATCCGACGGCCTGATGGCGGACCTTGGAAAAAAGGGCGAGGATGTGGGACGGTCCATCCAGAATTATTCCCAGGCATTCATAGACAATGACAGGGCTGTAGTGAAAAACCTGCAAGGCATCAAGATGGAACTCGGCGAGCTTAAGCAGAATCTCCGACAGCCTGCAGCAGCGGCGGAGCCCCAGGAGCAAGCCAGAGTCAATGCCGCTGTCCAGACTCGCCTCAACAATCTGGAAGCGAAGTTGACAGCCATAGCATCCAAGATGGAAAAGATGAATAGTACCCCCTCGCAAAAATAAACACATAATTTCTTGCTTTGTTCCAAGCCCGTCCCCTTAAGAAGTAACTCCGCTTGAGTGTTCGCGCAGTTCCGGAATCCGGCCCTTGAATCCATCTTGTAAGTTTGGCGCGGTCATTGCCACTCTCGACAGTTGCCACGGATTGACTCCCGGGTGCCACGGACCTGGGCTCCGCCAGGTCCGTGCCGGCGTTTCTGGAAAACGGTAAGGTCGTCCCGCGTATTAACCTCCAAATTGAAAAGCGAGCCGATGGTACGATAAGGCCGGGAATCTTCCGAGTTATCGTGGCGATAGAACTGGCAGGAAGCACGGACCTGGTAAAACCCAGGTCCGTGGCACCCAATACAGAAGGGATCGCTTGACAGAAGGCACTACAATAGATTTTCCCAAAAACTCTTCCCGAATGAGTTCGTCCCGCGCTGGCGGGACACCAGCAAATTCGTCTGTGGTTACTTTCGAGAACTACTATAGGCGGGTTTATGGCTTTATGGCCTGGCTGTGTTATTATTAGCTTATGGAACTCATTGTCGAAATTCTCTCCGCGTCATGGCAAGTTTTTCGCGAAGCAGCGTTGTACATCCTGTTCGGCTTAGGCATCGCCGGGATCATGCGCGTGTACATCACTCCGGATTCGGTCAGCCACTATTTTCGGCGCGGCCGATTCAAATCTGTACTGTACGCGTCGTTGCTGGGCATTCCCATTCCGCTCTGATCATGCGGGGTGGTGCCCGCAGTTGCGGGCCTGAAGAAACAGGGCGCGAACAACGGAGCATGCCTGTCGTTTCTTATATCCACGCCGGAAAGCGGGGTAGACTCCATTGCGCTCACCTATTCTCTCCTGGACCCCATAATTACGGTGATGAGACCGTTCACCGCGTTTGTTACCGCACTGGCCGCGGGGCTCGTCGAGAATTTTGCCGGTGGAACCTACCAGAGGGGGCGAGACATTGAAGCATACCGAACCTGCCTCGTTGACGCTTGTTGCGACGGGACAGATTGCACTCCAAGCGAGCACGCTAAACACCATACTGCGACTGAAAAACTGGTGGCCGGATTTCGGTTCGCCTTTGACGAGCTGATGAACGATCTCGCTGGATGGTTTATTCTTGGAATTCTTTTGGCCGGCATCATAAATGCTCTGGTACCGGAATCGTTTGTCTCTGCAAATCTGGGATCAGGGTTTCTCGCGTATTTGGGCATGCTGGCTGTGAGCCTCCCCATGTATATTTGCGCTTCAATGTCAACTCCTGTCGCCGCGGCCTTGATCCTTAAGGGAATGAGCCCCGGAGCAGCGCTTGTGCTGCTCATGGCCGGGCCGGCGACCAATATGGCCACCATTGCCATGGTGGGAGGCATACTCGGAAGGCGTACCCTGGGCATCTACTTGGGGTCAATCGTGATTTGCACCATGGTGGCGGCCTTTGTCCTGGATCTTATCTATGCATGGTTGGGGATCTCGGCAAAGGTAGCAGCGGGAGCCTCCGCGGGCGAACTCGTCCCTGTCTGGCTGGAATGGCTCGCGGCGGCAATTCTTGCGGGTTTGATCATTCGGGTCCTTTGGAAGAAAGTTGACGGCGCGCGGAGAACAAGGCCGTCAGCTCTTGAGGCTAGTTCGCCGCAGACGCCTTGCTGTGACGATCCCAAAGCCGGGGGAACCTGAAAGGCCTGATGCTCCCCGTGTGGGAGAACCTGACTGACACCTGTTGCTTCCGAACAGAGAGAATCAGTTAGAAACGAAATCAGCACTGACCTGGAAACCAGGTCAGTGGCACCCGGCACCCAATCCACATCGGGCTGGGGGTGCCACGAACTTGACCTTTGTCGGGTTCGTGTTCGTTCTACCGGATTATTCCTGATTTGACCGCGCACCGGTATGGCGCGGCATTGCTGGAGGATATCATTACCTACGGAGCATGCCCGAACCGGTCTCCAAAGGACCCTCGCGTCGTGCTGATTCATCCACCCGCGATCAGCAAACGCTACCTTCAAACAAAGTTCATGCCTTACGGCATGGCGGTTCTGTACGCATTTCTCAAGGAACATTCCGTTCCGACGGTTCAATACGATTTCCTCATGGAATACCTGTTCGACGCGGAGGAGGATATTGATTATCACAACCCCGAGAAGACCTTTTCGGACAGAGATTTCTTTGGGGTCCTTGACGGAGGAGGGTCGCATCAGGGACTCGCAGCATTTGTGGAAAAGTACGGCAGCCGGTTGATTCAAGGCGCCGGGATTTACGCCTTCTCCATCGTGGCCTATCATCAGTTCTGGGCTTCGCTGCTCCTTGCGAGGTACATCCGCAAAGTCAACCCCGATGCGGTCATAGTTTTCGGCGGTCCTTTTATCACCATCAAACCGGTGAAGTCGTTTGTCCCATACGGGCAGGCTGACTACTGGGTTAAGGGCAGCGGTGAGGTCCCGTTGTTGATGCTCCACAGACTTCATCAGGAGACAAGCCTGGCCTCCAAGGGAGATATCCCCGGTATAATCTTCTTCGATAAAGGGAATCTGTTTCAGGCGCCTCGGTCCCGCCTTGCCGCGGAAGAAGAGCGTGCACCTGATTTCGAGGGATTGGACCTCCATCGGTACCGATACAACCACCCTTTGACAGGCGAGCAAACCTTCTTTCTGCCGTATCGTATCTCTAAAGGATGTCCTTCCAGGTGCACGTTTTGCACCGGCCGTCTTGTTGACCGATATGACGTGAAATCCGTGGACAAAGTGGTTGCAGAACTCTCAGGTCTTTCCAAGAAGTACCGCACAAGCCTTTTTCAATTTGCCGACGCGTCGATTAACGGCAACCCGCGGCGCCTTGCAGAACTGTGCGACAGATTGGCCGAGGTCCTCCCGGACATCCGTTGGTACTCTTACGCAAAGGTCAACGGCTTCACTCCGGACCTGTTGAGGAAAGTAAAGAATGCCGGCTGTTTTAGCCTTTTCTGGGGCGTGGAGTCTGCTCATCAGCCCACGGTGCATCTGCTGGGCAAACGTTTTGACGTGGACAAAATGTACGACCTGATTGATGAGGCGATTTCAGCAGGTATCAAGAGTTATATTCACCTTATGTACAACACTCCCCATGAATCCGCCGGGGATGTCGAAGGCTTCATCCGCCTGGTGGACCGCTACCTGAGATCGGAGCAAGTGGTTTTCCTGCCCCAGCGCTTCCTGTTGGAGCCTCAATCCTTGATGACGGAAGCCCCGCAAGACTATGGTTTGACTAACCTTCGAGAGGTTGGCGGTTCAGTCTTTGAGCGGGAGCAATTTCTTTACGAAGAGATCGACGGTTCGGATCACGAAACTATTGAGGCGAGAAATCAGCGCAACCGGGACGTGCTCGCCTATCATCTCGATTTGATCCGCTACCGAAACATGCTGGACGACCAGCGGTCGGGGCTGTTCAGATTGTTCTCCCCAAGGCTGCTGGTCCGTTCCGGGCGACTCCTGGCCAGGAATCGCGTCACAGACAAATTACACACCGCCTTCGTCCGATGGATTGAATCCAATACGCGTGCAATAAAAGAAAAGCTGTGATTCAGGAAAGGTTTATTTTGGAGGGGGTTGTTGCGCTCTGCGGCAGAAGCCGCTCAGCGGACAGGCTATGGAGGTTTTTGAAAGGGAGTGCGGGGAAACCCTTTACAAAGGGTCACCCCGCAGTTTTGACATCACCTCTTGACCCCACGCTGTAGACGGCGGACTTGGACCGGCATTTTAGACCCCGGTGCAGGCTTGTCCGGCCACGCCCACTCGGTGTCCTTGTCCCTTTCCTGGGTATTGTAAATGTCGCCCACGGCCGTGACCCCGAAGGTGTGCAGCTTCTTCTCGTCGTAAGGGAATTCTCTCAAAGGCAGCATCAAGTAGAGGTTTGCCTGATCATTGCGCAAACGCACGTCAGGATTCTGGTTGTCGTAACGGGGCAGCTCTTCACCCCACGTCCGGAGGAGTATCCTATCCGGGTTTATTCCGTAGATTTTTATCAATGCGTCTTTCACATTGGCTGCCCGGGCATGTCCGAGCCGATGATTGTCGCTGGTGTTTCCCAGAAACGTGGTGTGTCCGTCTATCTGCAAGCAGTATTGCGGAATGGCGTGGAGGAAGTTAGCCACGCTCTCCAGCTTGAGCGCCTCCGACGGTATCAGGTCGGCGCGTTTGGCCTTGAAAAAGATCTCGGGATAAGGGAACATTATTTCGCGTATCGTGATGTCCCACACGAATTCCTTCATTTGGGCCTTGGTGCGAACTTCCTCCCATTGACGCGCATATCCTCCGGTAAGCTTGCAGGCCTCGTACAGATTTCGCCATCCCACTTCCATGGCCCCGAGCCATATTCCGAAAATCTGGACCTTGTCGCCGTAAGAGTCCTTCAGAGCAGTGGCAGTCTTCTGCGGGCACTCTCCCTGAGAGCCGCCATCGGTAATAACGACTATCGCAGTGCGGCCTGACGCCGTGGCAATCATGGATCCGGCCAACTGAAGGGCGTCTTGAAGAGTCGCAGTTCTCTTTGGGAAAAAACCTTCTTTGCGCATGCAGTTGTAGAACTGCCAATATTTCTTCCTGTCCCACGGGCCGAGAGGACTGAGTAACTTTGGTGTATCACAATCTCCGAACGTTATCAGCGCGGTGTTCAGATCGTACTGCCACCTTGGAACGTGAGGCATGACGCGGTTGAATAATTCCAGCCCCCTGACGCCAATGAAGAGCCGTGAAGTGTCATAGTTTTCCGGATGCCCCGCCAACATGGAATCAGACACATCGAACAAAAAAATCACATTGTGGAATCGCGCAAGATAGTCATGATTTTTTTCCATGAAATGGCCTGAAAAGGATTCAATGGGGAGCAGCATCAGGAGAGCCGCCAAAGCGACGGCATGCAGGCTTGTTTTCATCAACCGTCCTCCAGGTAACATCATGTCAATCTTTATTAAAAGACACATGATGTCCAATATATGCAGTGCTATATTAAAGTAATAACTGAATTATGTCAAGCGGAATGTGAAGCTGATTGTGAGCATTCAATCTTAGGGTTGGTCTGCATCACTGTGGCGATGTCATGGAATCGTGGAGCAGGCTTTCCAGCCTTCCTGCCCAAAAATGCCGATGATGGCAGGCTGGAAAGCCAGCCCCACAAAAACACTCCACTCCTCCCGAAAGACTGAATACTTGCTGCTGCCTCCGGCGCCCGCGCTTCTTCACCCCTAGCTTATTCAGACATGACAGGTTAAACTGTGACTCCGGACTCGGCGGCGTTTTCATCAATATCGTTGGACCCGATTCTCTTAGGCTGGACCACAATGCCTGATCCCCCTCACAAAATACTGATCGTTGACGACGAACCGAATATGCTCCACATGCTCAGTGCCATCCTCAGGAACGACGGCTTTGATCCCGAGTGCGCTTCGTCCGCCAAAGAGGCGTTGGACCTCGCGGCGACTGCGGGCTTTGACTTCATACTTTCCGACGTTCGGATGCCGGGAATGGACGGGATTCAGCTCGTGGAGGCGCTCCGGGCGCGCGGGATAGAAGTCATAGTGATTCTTATGAGCGCTTACGGCACCATAGAGTTGGCGCTCGAAGCCATGCGCAAAGGAGCCTACGACTATATTTCCAAGCCCTTCAAAACCGACGAGGTGGTGCTCACCTTGCGGAAAGCCTCTGAACGGGAACGCCTGCGCCGGGAAGTCGTTCGTTTGAGACGGCGGCTGATGCGCACCGAGCGCAGTCCCGATATCGTCGCGGAATCTCCCGCCATCAAGGCCGTGCTTGCCACAGCTCACCAGGCTGCCCCTTTTGAATCCTCAGTGCTTATAACCGGTGAATCGGGCACCGGCAAGGAACTGATGGCTCAAGAGATCCATCGCTGTTCATCCCGTGCCGGCGGCCCATTTGTCGTAATAAATTGTGGCGCAATACCCGCGGGACTTCTGGAAACCGAGTTGTTCGGTCATGCGCGGGGAGCTTTCACGGGTGCGAACGATGAGAAGCCGGGCCTTTTCGAGGAAGCCGAAGGAGGGTCGATCCTTCTGGATGAAATCGGCGCGACGGACGACTCGCTTCAGGTGACGCTTCTCGGGGTGTTGGACAAAGGGGAATTCAGAAGAGTAGGCGAGACCGCGACTCGCAAGGTGTCAGTAAGGGTTCTCGCGGCCACCAACGAGGACCTGGAAGGAGCCATGGCTCAGGGCCGCTTCCGCAAGGATTTGTTCTACCGTCTTAATGTAATGCACATTCACGTGCCGCCTCTCTCGGAACGCAAAGAAGACATTATCCCTCTGGTGGAACACTTCGTAGGCGTATTCAACAAAAAAATGGGCCTTAACATAGGGCTGATAACACGAGAAGCGCAGGAGGCGTTACTCTCTTACCGTTGGAGGGGAAACGTCCGAGAGCTTCAGAATGTCGTTGAACGAGCCATGATCCTCACTACCGGAAATTCGATTACTCTGGACAGCCTCCCTTACGACATCCGCGTCGGCGGTAAAAGGGTGGTCTGTTTCACAGAGGACGAGGATTCGATCTCGCTCAAGAAAGCGTGCAAGGATCTCGAGAGGACCCTGATTGTGAGGGCCCTCAACAGAACGGGCGGGAACCGTTCCCAAGCCGCGGCTCTCCTCGAAATCAGCTATCCGTCGTTGCTGCAAAAGATCAAGGATTACGGTGTAACCACCTGACCGCACAAACGGACTGACACTCTCGGCTTCGACAAATTAGCAATCAGTCAGGGTACGTCCCACTCGATCATCAACCAGTTGTCCCAGCCATAGTACTGGGCTATTTCGTGGATCTCCCGTGAGATTTCTTCGTCGAGAAGCTTGACCACGTCGGCCGGGACTCCCTGGAGATGTCTGACTACGGGGATGATGGTGTCAGGCTCTTTGAATTTGAAAAACACGCGGATGTCGTCCACTGATTTCTGTTGCTGGAGCATCCGGAGCTGGGACAAGAGCATAGGGATTTTTGACTGAATGTTGAGCACAATCCATTCCAACCTGGTGGGTGTGTACCGTTCCGCATCCATGGCAAGGCCTCCGTTCCGGTATTCTTGTTTCTCAGCATAAGCACCAATGCCGCGGAGTCAAATTGTCGGGGGCGCTTAAACCCCTAATACCAATGTACGATCAATCAAGTGATGTTAACGGTGGGCCGGGAGGGACCACCACCTTGCTACAACATGGTAAGGCGGGCACGGCCCGCCCTACGTGTGTGCGACGCGCCTCCTGTAGGGCGGGCCGTGCCCGCCGTGCCAGGGCTATGTTACTTGTGTGACCGCGGAAAACGGCCTCTCCCCCACTAAAGGTCCCAATACAAAGCCTTCGCGATGAATGGTTACCACGGGACGTTGTCACTCATATGGGGAGTGCGGGCTCAAGGGGCTGTTTGCGTGGAGCAGTTGAATCTTGACGGTCTTCCCGGCAACAAAAGGAGCGTCCTCAGGCTGTAAAATCATCAGGCCGTCAGCCAGCACCATCGATCGCAGGGCGCCGGAACTCTGGTTTCCGGTAGTAGTCGCCATCATTTGGCCGTCTTTTTCAAAAAGTTTGCAGCGCACCAGGTGGAGACGGTCCGTCGCGACGCCGGCGTCTTCAGCGAGAGTAGCTTCGATTAGTGGGCGGAAAAGATTTGCATGCCCCATCATCTTCAGCAGCGCGGGCCTGACGAATTGCTCGAATGATATCATCACGGATGTCGGATTGCCCGGCAGGCCAAAGACAGGCTTGTTTCCGATGGTGCCGAAGACTAACGGTTTTCCCGGCTTCATGGCCACTTTCCAGAACTTTACTTTCATTCCCAATTCCGACAGCGTGTCTTTTACCAGATCATACTTGCCAACGGACACCCCGCCCGAAGTGAGTATTACGTCCGCCCTCAAACCGTCCGAGATCCTGCTGCGCTGATCGGATTCCTCGTCGGTTGCAATTCCCAGAGAAAGCGGGATTGCGCCGCATTCCGCCACTTGAGCGGCCAGGCTGTAACTGTTGGAGCAGACCACTTTCCCGTCGCTGAAAGGTTCGTCCAGGTCGACCAGTTCGTCGCCCGTAGACAAAATAGCCACCACCGGCCGCTGATAGACATACACGTACGCATGGCCCAGCGTGGCAAGCATCCCCACTTCAGGCGGCCTTATAATATCCCCGGCGGACAGCACTATCTCTCCGGCTCGGACATCTTCGCCGCGCCTGCGTATATGCTTGGCCGGACCGGGATCTTTGAGGCATACGATCCGGTCCCCTTCCCCTTGTGTGTACTCCAGCATGATCACCGTGTCCGCGCCCGGAGGGATCAAGCCGCCTGTCATGATCCTCACCGCTTCGCCGGGGCCCACTGTTCCTTTGAAGGGCTTTCCAGCGGGGGAGTCCCCGGTCAGCCGCAGGGTGACTGCATTGGTTGGGCTTGCACCCGCCAGATCTTCGTGACGGCAACAAAAGCCATCCATGGCCGAGTTGTCCGCGGAGGGCACATCGCGAATAGCTGCCACGTCCTGCGCCAGAACGCGTCCCAGCGCCTCCAATATGTGTATTCTTTCCCGACCGAGGAGAGGGATCTCCTCGAGCACCTTTTGCTGCGCTTCACCAATTGAAATCACTTTCAAGCCTCACGTGATGGGGTCTCTTTTTTGCGCCTGTTCTCCGTCCCGCCTTTCCTTCAGGCCGTTTGGCATGGACGTGCAGGCGATTTACGCTAGTCCGCTGCCAGACAGTTAGAATCAGTGGGAAGCAAAACCGGCACTGACCTGGTGCCCAGGTCAGTGGCACCCAACATCCAATCAACATCGGGCTTGGGGTGCCACGGACCTGAGCGTTGTCAGGTCCGCGTTTCATTTAGGGGATTACCCCTTGTTTGACTGCGAATTTGCATTAGGCTGCTGTTGTCCGGTACGAAACTAAGAGTACTACAAACTTGGTGGGTTTGCAAAGACGCGAGCGCGGTTAGGGACGGTGCTGACCCATGATTGATTATGTGATAATGATGAATGGCCTCTTGCAATAATGAGATTTCGCGCGCACGTACTGTACGAGGAAATACGTTAATCGAAGCGGATTTGGCTGGAGGAGGCCCATCTTATGAAATGGTCTTTTGGCATAGGGAAAATACTGGGAATACCGGTCAAGGTGCACATCACTTTCCTGCTGTTGCTTGCCCTGGTCTTTTTCGTGGGCCAGTCCATAATTGGCATCGGAGGATTCCAGGGTGTGCTCTTCGTCGTGCTCGTATTTGCTTCGGTTGTCTTTCATGAATTGAGCCATGCAATGGTAGCCCGCTATTACGGGATAGAGGTTTCCGACATCACCCTGCTCCCGATAGGCGGAGTAGCGCGAATGGCAACCCCTCCGGATCAGCCTCGGCAGGAAATGATCATATCCGCCGCGGGGCCTGTGGCGAGCCTCGTTCTGGGCTTTTCGTTATGGTTTGCGGCTGACTTACTTGGCCATCCGGTGACCCTTTCCGACCTGTCAATCCGCGGGAATCTGTTGGCTCAGTTATCCGCGGTCAATTTCGTCCTCGCGATCTTTAACCTCTTGCCCGCATTCCCTATGGACGGTGGGCGTGTTCTCAGGGGGTTCCTGGCTCTGTACCTCTCCCCTTGGAAGGCCACACGGATTGCCGTCGGCGTGGGACAGGCTTTCGCGATAATTCTGTTCTTCGTGGGGCTGTTAGCCGGCAATTTTTTCATGATCCTCATAGCTTTGTTCGTATATCTGGGAGCCGAAGCCGAAGAGCGCCAAATGGGAATCATGCTCTCGTTGGGCCACGCAACAGCCCAGACAGCCATGATTCGCGACGTGGTGACTCTTTCTCAGGGTCAAACTGTAGGCGAGGCGGCAGAGCGTTATGCCCACGGCTTTCAATCGGATTTTCCCGTCACGGAGGGCCACAGAGTGCTCGGACTCGTCACACGCGACATCCTTGTTGAAACTCTCCACAAACAGGGGCCATCTGTGCCGGTCGAAGAGATCATGGTCAAGGACTTTCCAGTGGCTGCCGAACAAACTCCGCTCATCGAGATCCTCGAAAGGATGCAGAGTTCGGAGAAAAAAGTGGTCCCGGTAATGCGCGGAGGCGAATTAGTGGGGCTTGTTACCCTGGAACAGATCGGGCGGTACAACATGCTCTGCTCAGGCTTTTCTTGCGAATTCCTTGAGTCCGGTAAGACCGGCGCGTAAGGGGGATTCTTAGGGGGAAACTTTGTTCAAACAGGTTCTTCCCTCAATGTCCGGCCCTTTAGTTTACGGAGGCGATTTCTCATGTATCTGGTCACTGCCGAGGAGATGCGGGCTTTTGATGCGACGGCCATTCAGGAGTACGGAATACCCGGTGTTGTCCTTATGGAAAACGCGGGCCGCACGACGTTCCATATTCTGAGGACCCATCTTGGTGGGGATGTGCTGGGCTTGAATGTCGCGGTGGTCGCTGGTCCGGGAAACAATGGAGGCGACGGGTACGTCATCGCGCGCTATTTGATCAATCATGGCGCGCAGGTTGACACATTCTTGCTCGCTCCTCGGCAAAAGATCAAAGGCGATGCGCTGACAAATCTGAAAATCCTCGAGAAGATGACCTCCAGGATTTTTCAAGTAACGGATGAAGGGGCTTTGGAACAAGCCTCGTGTATGTGGCAGGATTCCGACCTGATTGTGGACGCAATTCTGGGCACGGGGTTAAATTCGGAAGTTCGGTCCCCTTACAAGGAGGCCATCGAAGAGATCAACGCAGCTCCCGGTTTCCGTCTCGCGGTGGATCTGCCTTCCGGCCTCGACGCAGACATGGGCCAGGTTCTTGGCGTGGCGGTTCAAGCTGATCTGACTGTCACTTACGGGTTTCGAAAACTGGGAACAGCTCTTTATCCAGGGGTTGAACACTGCGGAAAAGTGGAAGTCGTGGACATATCCATTCCTCTGCAAGCAATCGCGTGTAACCCTCCCAAAGCCGTGCTCTATGAAATGCCTGAGGTCTGGGAGTTTTACAGCCTGCGCTCGGACCCTCAAGGGCACAAGGGGAAATTCGGGCATCTCGTCATAATCGGAGGCTCTCCCGGCAAGACCGGTGCGCCCGCCATGGCTGCCATGGCCGCTTCCCGCATCGGCGCCGGCCTAGTAACCGTTGGTGTTCCGGCTTCACTTAACCCGATCCTGGAGATTAAACTTACCGAAGAAATGACCGAGCCTCTCCCTGAAACCATTACAGGTTTTCTTGGCGAAAACTCCGCGGATCGAATTCTGTCCCTGGCTGAAGGCAAGCGATGCATGGTCCTGGGACCGGGCATGTCCACGGCCGAAGGCATCCCGGAATTGATCGCAAAGGTGCTGGCCGGCTTCGATGGATGGGTTGTCATAGACGCTGACGGGCTTAACGGGCTGTCGCACAACATGGAGTGCCTCAAAAACACAGCGGCTAAAGTTGTCTTGACACCTCACCCCGGTGAAATGGCTCGAATCACAGGCAAGACCACCAAAGAAGTTCAGGCGGATCGTGTCGGGATGGCCCGAAAGATTGCCAAAGAATATGGCGTCTGGCTCATCCTGAAAGGGGCCGCGACAGTGACCGCTTCCCCTGAGGGAGCCATATTCGTGAACACAACCGGCAATCCCTGGATGGCCTCCGGCGGCCAAGGTGACGCTCTGAGCGGCATACTGGGAGGACTCCTGGTGCAAGGAATTCCGCCGGAACATGCCCTGCCCTTCGGCGTGTACCTTCACGGTCTTGCCGCTGACAGCCTGGTGGAAAGAAACGGCCCCGCGCCGGTCATCGCCACCGACGTTATCGCGGAAATCCCTAAACTCCTGGGCGAAGGCCTGAGGGAAGGCGAGGAGGAAGAAGAATAGAAGACACCGGGGGGAAACTTTTTTGCAAAAAAGTTTCCCCCGGACCCCCTTCAAAAAACTCCCACATATTTGAATCCTCCAGAGGGGAGGAATCCCATGCCTAGAAAAAGTAGTACTGAAAAAAAGCTGCAGGATGAGAGCCCAAAGAGCATAACGGCGATTACCGTAGGAGGGTTCAAATCGCTCTGCAAGAAACAAGCACTCGAAATACGTCCCCTCACTATTCTTGCAGGAGCTAATAGCTCGGGTAAGTCCAGTTTCATGCAGCCTTTGTTGCTTATGAAGCAGACTCTTGAGTCGAAGTTTGAGCCGGCAGGTGCATTACGCTTGGACGGACCGAATGTGGAATTCTCCTCCGTTGACCAACTACTCTGCAGAGAGGGTGAACGGGGTTACAAAAATGCCTTTTCCGTACGTTTGCAAGTGGATTCCGAGAGCTTTCTGGAGGACGTTTTTGAACGAAAACCTGACCGCGAACATTTCGACATAAAACAAATGACATGGAAGACCAGAGGCAGAAAATATACACTGCGACCTGGGGTGAACGAAGGTGAAATTGCGGCGGAGGCTGGGCGTTTATTAGGGGCTGAATTCGAGAAACTGTCCGAGCGCTCGAGTCACAAGGTGTCTTGGTCTATCCTGCCTTACGGCTTCTTGGGGCCAGCCTTGGTACGCTGGCAAGTTCCAACGCAGAAGACCACTCGGGGAGAACAAAGAACCACAATAATCAAAATGGAACCTAGCGTCACGGTCGACTCGCTGTTGCGAGGATTGATTCATCTGCCAGCGGTACGCGGGACTCGGGAGCGGAGCTATCCGTCAACTGCTGTAGGTCCTACGTTCCCCGGAACGTTTGAGCAATACGTTGCCAGTTTAGTAGATTATTGGCAAGCCAGCAAAGATAACAAGATTATTCGGCTAGCCGAGGCGCTGGAGGATTTACGGCTTACGTGGAAAGTCGAAGCCAGACGAATTGATTCCACTCGCTTCGAACTGCTGGTAGGCCGGCCGCGTAGGAGGCCAAGTCAAGGTGCAGATAAGGACCTCGTAAATATCGCGGATGTTGGATCGGGGGTGCCACATGTCCTACCTGTATTGGCAGCACTAATCGAGGCCGTTCCAAGCCAAATGGTTTTCGTTGAAGAGCCTGAGTGCCACCTGCACCCGAGATCACAAATTGGCCTGGCGAGACACCTAGCAGCAGCTGCTAAACGTGGGGTAAGGATTATAGCTGAGACTCACAGCTCACTCTTGCTTCTGGGAATTCAAACTCTTGTAGCTGAAGGAAAGCTCTCGCCGGACCTGGTAAAACTGCACTGGTTTGAACGTGACAGAAAGGGCTTCACGAAGATTACTAGCACAAACCTCGATAGCGCCGGCAGATTTGAAACCGAGTGGCCGGAGGATTTTGGGGATGTAGAATTGGAGGCCCAAAGTGACTATTTGGACGCTTCTGCGAAGCGTCAAATGGGCCTGTAAAATGCCTGCACGATCTTCCAAACGGCTCGTCGTAGATGCCGACATTCTGTTGAGTGCCGGCGGTGAGAAGGCCACGCATCCTCGCGCAATCAGTAGCCGCGATTTTCTCAAGGCCATTCGGAGAATATGTCATAAGGTGGTGACGACACCGGAGATTGCGGCGGAATGGTACAAGAAACCAACGAAAAAGCGGAAGAGTCGACGACTCCAAGCCTTCGCTAGTACATGGCTCACGAGCATGCACGCGAAGAAGAAAATAATCTTCTTGAACCCGCCTCGGAAAACCTCTCTGCGCAACAAGGCCAAGAGGTTGGTTGCCAAGAAAGGGGACTTGGAAACGCTGCTCAATGATATGCACCTCATTGAGGCGGCTTCTAGCGCGGACACGATAGTGGTATCTTACGACGAGGCGGCACGAAAGCTTTTTCACCAAGCTGCGTCAAATCTTGGAGAGCTTAGAAACATCGCCTGGGTTAATCCGGAAAATGAAGCTGAGGAGCCTATAAAGTGGTTAGAGGCTGGGGCTCCCAAAGATCAGTCTCGCTTGCTAGGCTCCAACCCTTAGCGTCATAAAACACAATCAGCTCTGCAATTGGGAGAGGAACTCTGGCCCGTGTCCAGGGACATTCCTGAACCTTCGCTCTGGGAGGTCGTTATGGTTTCCGGTCAATAGAAAGAAATCCTTTCTGCACCGGAACCAAAGCCAGACCAGAAAACTTGACAATAGGCGCGGGGTTCTTCATACTCGGCGTGGATCACACCCAAGGGGTTTCCTATGCCACAATCCAAGCCTGCAGCCCCTCTCAGTTCGGCCATGGAGGACTACCTGGAGGCGATCTATCACCTTGAGCAGGAGCGGCGCATCGCGCGAGTGCGCGATATTGCCAATAGGCTCGGGGTGAAGATGTCGTCGGTGAGTTCCGCGCTCAAGATTCTGGGATCGAGAGGTTTGATTCAATACGATCCGCATCAATTTATCACTCTGACCGACCGCGGCATAAAAAAGGCTGAGGAAATCGTACGCAAACATGAGGTGCTCAAGCGTTTCCTAGTCGGCGTCTTGCAGATTGAGCCGGAAGTCGCTGAGGACAATGCCTGCCGCCTGGAACATCACCTGGACCCTGAGGTGATGGAGAAACTGGTCAGGTTCGTGGAATTCATGGAAATGTGCCCGGTGGATCAGACCAGGTGGTTGGAAAAGCTGGCCGATAGCTGTAATGAATGCCTACCCTGCCTCGAAGAGGCGCGAAAGAAGCTCATAACGAGGGCCGAAGCTCAGAAGGCAGCCCTGCAAGATGGTTTGACTCTGGCCGAAGCGGATGCGGGGTCTCAGGTCATGATAGCCAGCATCAAGGGACCGGCAAAATTGAAAAAGGTCCTGTCGGAGAAAGGCCTGGACACCGGCGCAATAGTAGGGATAGAAAAACGTGACAGGGTTTCCGGGGACCTCAACGTCAATACCAAGGGGTATCATATCTCCGTGAGCAAAGCGGACGCATCCAAGATCCTTGTGAAACCCATCTGAGACAAGCAAATCAACGCATACGCCCGCCGAACCCTGTCATCGTCATCGGACACTACTCTTGGCAATCACTCGTACCCCGCTTGGGACCGGTCACGCTGAGCTCTACTCCCAGGTTTTTGAGTCGCTCTGAAAAATCTTCGACCAAACGTGCCAATTCACTTCGATCCGCGTCACGGTAGGACATCCGTAGGACCATTTGCTCCATGCCGGGACCGCCTGCCTCTGCGTGGCCTGTGAGGTACTTCTCGGCTAAAGGTTTGAGGTCTTCCAGCACCTCCGCCATGCTCTGATGTCTCATGGCCGGGTCTTTTTGCGTGGCCCTCTGGATGAAGGTATTGAACTCAAGCGGCAGATCCGGGTTCAGTGAACGTAAATCGGGGACCGGCTGTTCTTTGTGCGCTCTCAACATGTCGCCAACGTTAGGCCCAGGAAATGGCTTCCGGCCAGTGACCATTTCAAAGGCCATGACGCCAAATGAGTAGATGTCCGTCCTTTCATCGATCGAATCTCCTTCTATCTGTTCGGGCGCCATGTAGTAAGGTGTTCCGACAAGATCCAAGTTTTCCCCCATGCCAACGTGGCAGGCAAGGCCGAAATCGACTATCTTCGCTCGCTCTCCTGTCTGCATGAATATGTTGGAAGGCTTTATGTCCTGATGAATAATGCCTTCCCCGTGGGCATAGCTCAATCCGCTGCTCACCTGCATTAGAACGTCCAGTGCCTTCGGGAACGGCAGCACCGCCATCTCCTCCAGCATTGATTCCACGGAGAAACCGGAAAGACACTCCATAACGATGAACGCGGTGCGATACAGATGCTCGATATCGTACACCCGTACGATGTTGTCATGGTTCAAGCGAGAGACGATGCTGGCCTCGTTGCGAAACTTCTTCTGGAAGTCCGGGTCCATGGCCAGGGTGTGTTTCAGCATCTTGATGGCAACCGGCATATTCAGGGCGTGGTGAATGCCCTTGTAAACGATGCTCCATCCGCCTTCGCCAATCACTTCGTTTATGATGTACTTTCCCACGGATCTGTGAAGCACGAACTTGGAACCGGCAATCCGGTCACTCACGATCTCGGTGATGAATTCTCTGAGATCGGGATAGGCCAGACACATTTCATCGAATTCCGCCCTTGTTATACGCCAGAGCTTCATTTCCGCGTCCGCATCGACGTGTGCCGTCCTTTTTTCGCCTGTGCAGAGGGCCATCTCACCCACCAGATCGCCCGGCTTGCGTTTGACCACGAGAGTTTCGACGCCGTCTCTCTCGTCTATGATCGTGCAGGTCCCGTGCTGAATGAGATACATGCTGTTGGCTTCTTTTCCGCGCTCGATAAATCGCTCACCTGCCTTGACAGTTACCGGCGCCACGCACGCGAGGAGATGCGTCTTGGCCGATTCCGGCATTGCCCTGAAAATGCCGCTTCCATATAGGAAATCCACGTCATCATCGGAAACTTTTTTCTTCTTGAGCCATTTGGGACGCGTGCCCATCTTGCACCTCTCACAGTCGGATCGGTGTCTTGCCCATTCTCGTGGTAGGACCGGCATCTTGCCGGTCCTCTTGTATCCACTGCCTCCGGCGATATCACGGAGGAGGTGACTGCTAAGATGCCTCAAATGACCGGCAGGATGCCGGCCCTACCATGGAACAAAGCGTTCACAGCCTGGCTAACGCCTCTTGAGCTTTGCCCAGCCAATAGTCCATCTTCATCTCCTGCAACATCGTCTCGGCTTTTTTCAGTGTTTCCAGGGCCTCTTCCAGTCGGCCCGACTCAGCGTAGACCTCACCGAGCCACAGATAACCGCAACAGTAGAACGCTGCCGCTCCAAGCTCTTCGAGCATGCTTATCCCCTGCAGTAATTGCTGGTCCGCGGCCTCGATGTGCGCTGGGTCCGTTTTGGCAACTACCCTCCCAAGCCAGGCCCTAGCAATGCCTTCACACTGTCTTTCTTTGTTTTCAATTGAAAATTGCAGCGCCAGATCGGCATGTGTTCTTGCTTCTCCCATGTCGCCCAGCTCGAATTTGGCATAGCTGCGGAACCAGTGGTGCATGGATCGCCAATAGGACATCCCAAGATCGGCGTGCATCTTGAGCCCCTTCTCTGCGAACTCAACCGCATCCTTGAACTGCCCCATCAAGCAGTTCGCGTATCCTAGCCAAGCCCATGCATGGCCCAGTAAGTATATAGTCTGCGATTCTTCCAAATGCCTGATCCCATTTTCAAGATGCTCTGCTGCCCTTTGTCCGTTCCCCCTAAATGCAATCCAGCAGCCGTATCCCCATTCTACAGCTCCCAGCGTGGCCGTGTGATTGATTTCACGCGCAAATGAAAGGGCTTTCTCAAAAAAATTCTCGCCCTGGTCAAAATTCCCAGACCCTGACGTGCTTACCCCCCACAGCATGAAAACAGCTGCGTACACGTTGAAAGACTTGCCAAAGAATTCGGCCTGCGTTCGAGAGGTCTCGATCAGGCTAATGATCGTAGGAGCGATTCGGTTTACTCTCCGGTAATCCCCTGTCACCGCACATAGTGTGCACAGGTCATATCCGACCGGAACCATGAGTTCAACATCCTGTATTATTTCCGGATGTGCCATACAACTCTCCAAATATTTCCATGCTAGCTGCGGGTCACCCCCCTTCATAATATAATAGACCCCTAGAACGCTCCTGATTTGCTGTCTCTCCCTCTCATCGCCAAGCTCTTCGGCCATCGCTTCGGCCTTCTGAAGCATAGGGAGGTAATCCTCCGAATAGCCGATCCTCCTCCAGGGCATCTGCATTGCCAAAACGAGGTCTATCTGCTCTTTTTTATTCTCATCGGTCGGGGGCAGATGGGAGAGGACCTCCATCGCTTCCTTGTAGAACCGAACTGCTTCGAACGCTGCGTCATTTCGGAGAGTCTTCTCCGCGGACGCTTTTAGATACTCGTACGCCTTGGCCGCATTTCCGCTCTTTGAGTAATGATAAGCCAGCATTTCGCAGAATTCTTCGAGTCTCTGGGGGTATAGGCTCTCAATGGCCCTGCCTATCCTCTCGTGAATCTCCTTTCTCCGGTTGATAAGCAGGCTGTTGTACGCGACCTCTTGCACTAGCGCATGCCGGAAGATGTACTCAAGGTCGGGGAAAAGGCTCTTCTCGTAGATGAATTCCAGCCCTTGAAGGTTGACCAGCCCTGATTTCAGCTCCTCTTTCATCTCAGTGATGGTTTCAAGGATGCGAAAGGCAAATTCCCGCCCTATAACCGCGGCCACTTGCATTATCCTTTTGAGGCTTTCCTCCAGACGGTCCATCCGAGCCGCTATGATCCCTTGAATGGTTTCAGGGACCTGCATGCTGGAGACATCACGGGCCAGGACAAATCGATCATTCTTTTTCTGGATAGAGCCGTTCTGAAGCAGGCTATGGGTAAGCTCCTCCATGAATAGCGGATTTCCTGCGGCTCTCTTGAGTATCAGTTCCCTCAGCTCGGGGACCACATCTCCACCCTCAAGGATAGCTGCCACGAGTTCTGCGCTTGTGCTCGTAGAAAGGTGCCCCACTCCAATCATGGTGTAATAAGATTTGCTCCCCCACTGATGCGTGTATTCGGGCCGGTACAGAAGCAGGAGGAGAATTCGGGTTCGTGGGAGCCAGCCGATCATGTAGGTGAGGAACTCTTCCGTGGTCTTGTCTATCCAATGCAAGTCTTCAACGACCAGAACGAGCGGCCGATCTTGGCTGCCGCGGATCAGCAGGTCCCGGATGGCCTCAAAGGTCTTTTCCCTCTTCTGTTTCGGCTCTAGCTTGGCGAATTCTTCATCATCGGCCTTTAAGGACAACAGTTCTTGGCATGGCGGAATAATGTGTGCAAGGTTCTCGTCCAGCCCAAGGATTCTCTCTTTCAGCTTCTGCCTGATTACGTGCTCTTGCTCGCCTTCTTTGACCCCGATAAAGGACCTTGTAACGTCGAGTATGGGCAAATAGGGCATGGAACCGCCGTAGTGCAGGCAGCGTCCTTCAAAATAGGTGAAATCCCCCTTGGGAAGCAGATTTCGGAACTCCAGCAAGAGCCTCGATTTGCCTACTCCTGCCTCGCCCACGATGCCGACGACCTGGCCTTCTCCTGATTGAACCTTGTCGAACGCCTCTTTGAGGGTTTCCGTCTCACGGTCGCGACCCACAAATCTGGTAAGGCCCTTGGCAGCAGATGCAGCAATCCTTGTTTCAACCTCCGTTGGCTTTACGAGCCGGTATGCCTCGACAGGCTCTTCTTTGCCTTTCACATGGAGTTCGCCCATCGGCTCGAACTCGAAAAACTCTTTGGCTTGTCTGTATATGTGGTTTGATACCAGCACGCCACCGGGCTGAGCATTGCTCTCCATTCGAGCCGCAAGGTTTGCCGTATCCCCTTGGGCGGTGTAGTCCATTCTTAGATCGTCACCGATGGAGCCGACAACCACAGGACCGGAATTGAGGCCTATTCGCATAGTGAAATCAATCCCGTGCCGGTTTTTAAGGCTCTCTCTATAAGGCTTCAGGGCCTTCTGTGTAGCGAGGGCTGCATAGCAAGCTCTCTGTGCATGGTCCTCGTGAGCGATGGGAGCACCGAAGAGGGCCATGAGCCCATCCCCGCGAAACTGGTTGATGGTTCCCTCGTATCTGTGGATCTCGTCCATCATGAGGCGAAAGCACCCGTCCATGACCTCGTGAACCGACTCGGGATCGAGGTTTTCGAACATGGCCGTGGAGTTGGCAACATCCGCGAAGAGGATCGTGACGATCTTCCGTTCGCCCTCGATGGAGCTGCGAGTGGTGAGGATCTTCTCGGCTAAATGCTTCGGGGTGTACGAATGAGGCTGGTCATAGTCCAAAGGCCTGGCCTCTTTTGGCTTGCGCAGATCGTGGCCGCAGTCATCGCAGAAAACGCTGCCAGGGTCGCAAGGATGCGCACAGGAAGGGCATTGCAATTGAAGTCCTTTGCCGCACTGCTTGCAAAATTTTGCCGCTTCTCTATTCTCGAACCCGCATTCCACGCATTTCATCGGAATCCCTCCCCGTTGGCAATATCCTTATTGCGATTGTCCAAATCTTTGACCAAGTTGCATGGGCCACATACCTTCATTTCGGCGGAAGCCGGAATCCAGGAAGGATTGTGCTGCCGGGCAAGCCAGAAGTGGCACCCAAAGCATCATCCTCAACCACGGCATCTCACATGAAAAAAGACAAAGTTCTTGGCAATCGGTCTTTCCCCCTGCTCTGCCGTTCTGGTAGGGCCGGCATCCTGCCGGTCATTTAAGGTCCTCGATCACCCCACTGGGGGCCAGAAGAGGACCGGCAGGATGCCGGTTCTACCGGTTGTCGGTCCTACGGGGCCAAGGGCAGCTCTACCTCGAATATGGTTCCCCGGTGTCGATGCAGTCTTGCGAGGACCTGCAATACGGACAGCGGTCCACACCTTTCCGCATTCACTCAAGGATGCGATGAGGCGCTCACTGCGGCCACAGCCCGCCTTTAGCTTTGGCGAACGTAGCCCTTTCTCCGGCGCAACACGGCCTTTGGGACAGGAAAGCTGCGTACGCCAATGGCCACCGAAACCAAGGCCGTCCCGGACCACGGGCGTGCCTGGACCAGTTGCTTGCCGGGATATTTGTTCCACAACTCGTGTCCGCCGCGACCACAGCCTATTCACAGAACTTTGATGCGCTGCTTGCGGAGGACCGCTTTTTCCTGGTCGCTAAGTTTCCTCAGCGAGCCCCTCTTGGATTACCCTACACAGTGGCAGAAGGCTAAGGGGTTTTTGGGATGGGCTTCGCTGCTTCATAGCCTTCCACAGCATGATAAACATTGGCGTTAATGAGCGTGTCGCGAATAACGGATGAACAGAATCGCTGCAGCCCCGCCCCGGACTTGGTGTAGCCAACGACCAGAACAGTCCGCGCTCCTGTTAAATAATAGAACTGGGCTGATTCCGAATCAATTTCCATCTCAGGCGGGAACTGGTGGCCAACGTAAGGAGTCAACCTCTGGACGGCCACATTGTCTTCCAGGCCGGTCCAGGTGAACAGAACCACAAAACGGTAATACTCCGGGGGAAGCTGATCCACTTGAGTTCTTAGTACGTTCGGTTTTCCCATGATCGTAATCCTCCTTTCAGTCCTTTATCCCTTTGGGATGGATACGCGCGGACGGCTTTTGTTTACCCTTCCGCGCAACCTGTCTCTATCCTGCGGTGCCATCCTTCAGCACCGCATTCTTTGAAGAGCAACAGGGACTTGAGTAAACACTCTTTTCCCTCGGCCGCCCGACCCTGCATTTTCAGGAATTGCCCAAACACCATATAATCACTAGCCAAATCCCACTTCATCTCCAGTTCCTCGTGGCTGACAATCGCTGCCTGGATCCAGGATTCGGCCTCTGCAAAATGGGGTTCGCCCAGATGGAAGAGAATGTCAGCCAGGTGGCGCGCCATTCTCCCATAATACAACCTCGATTTATTGGACCTTAGAAGTTGCACCAGCGAGGGAAGGTCAAATTCCCTTTCCCCCGCTGCCCGGGCAGCCCTTGCCAGGGCCATCTTGTTGAGGTTGACACAAGAGGGATAAATCCCCACCCTCTGGCGAAACAGGATGGCCTGCCGGTAGTGCGTTCGGGACTTTTTATAATCCCCTATTTCAAAATAGGCATACCCCAGGCCCTGATGGCCGATCGCCAAGAAAGAATTCAGTTGGATCCTTTCAGAAAGGTCTATTCCTTTGAGCAGATGCTCTTCTGCCGCTGTGAAAAAGCCCTTGTAAAAACAGGAGAGCCCATGGCAGACATACGCCATGGCCTTGGAGTATATGTCCCCACTGATTTCGGCTATTTCCAGGGCTTTGAGACTGGTACCAAAACCCTCCTCCACCTTACCTTGATTGTTATACGCATAATGGCTAAGATTGCTGTTCATGGCCGAAACCCCCCAAAGATTTTGAGTGGCTTCGTAGATCCGAAGTGCTTTCCGGATGCTTTCCGCTCCTCTCTTGAAGTGGCAGTCCCAGCATAGAGCCATCCCGTAGAAGAAATGAGCCAGCATGGCTAAGACTTGATCGGTCGACTCCTCGGCGTTCTGTATGGCCTTTTGCAAGAGTTCATAGCCCGGCGCAAGGTCCTCCTCGACGGCAGATTGGTAAAATCCCAATATGAGGCAGGCTTGGGCCATCAATCTCTTGTCGCCTTGGTTGAGGGTCATCTCGACTATCGGCTCTATGGCCTCCTTAGCCCCTGCCGGGTCACCCTCTCTTAACAAGGTCAGACCATGCCAGATCCTGGCGTCAATACGTTGTCGTTGAACTTCCGGTGTTGGAGGCAAAAGCTCCAGAGCATCGATTCTTTTTTGCGCGTACGCAATCGCCGATGAAAAGGCTGCCTGCGCACGGGCCCGCTCAGAGGTTAGTCTTGAATAGTCCGCGCTTTTTTGAAAATCCCCACCGATCATGAAATGGTCGGCCAAGATACTGTGGTGGGAGTCTAGGCTGTCCCCATACAGTTCCTCAATGGCTTTGCCGATCCTTTGATGAAGCAGTTTCTTTCTGCTTGTAAGTATCGAGCCATAGACCACCTCGCGGGTGATCGCATGTTTGAAAACGTAAAAGGATTCAGGGTAAATCCCGCGTTCGTAGAGAAGTTCCGCTTCCTTGAGAACCGACAGATGAGAGAGCAATTCTTGTTCGGGAAAGTCGGTAACCGCCTTTATGAGCTCGTAGCCGAATTCCCTCTCTATTGTGGATCCAATTTGGAGCACCTCCTTCGCAGGTTCAGGCAACGAATCCACTCGCGCCATGATGACTTCCTGAATTGTAGAGGGTATGGCCACATGATTAATTTCTCTGCTTAGTCGGTACGCCCTGTTCGGTCCCATAATGATTGCCATGTCCTTAAGGGCCCGGACGAACTCCTCGATGAAAAACGGCACCCCTTCCGTTTTTTCCAGTATGAGTTCCTGAAGCTCAGGCGCGATCTCTTTGTCGCCCAGCATGTGCGCGACCATAGCCAGGCTTTCTCGATTAGAGAGGCGGTTGAGAGTAATTTGACTGTGATAAGACTTACCACCCCAGGGGTGAACAAACTCAGGGCGATAAGTAAATACCATCATGATCCTGGCGCCTGGGATACTCTCCAGCAGGTGCTTGGCCGAGTCCTCCGAACTCTTATCCATCAAATGCAGGTCTTCAAAGGCTAATACCAGCGGCCGCTCCTGGGATTCCCTCAGGACTTTTCGCTTTAAAGAACCGAGAATCCGGTGCTTCTTTGCTTGCGAACTCATGAGGAGACTGTCTAAGCCGCTATCTTTGACGGCCAGTAGTTCCAGAAGATACGGTAGGGTGGACGCTTCATCGACTCCCAAGCTGGTCAGCTCTCTTTTGACTTTCTCCGTTACTTCCGCGTCCCCGTCCCCGTCCGCGATGCCAAAGTTGGCCTTCAGCACTTCGACTATCGGGTGATATGCCACTCCCCGGCTGTAAGAAAGGCATCTTCCTTCAAGGAAAATCATGTCTTCGTTGGCTATGGCTTTTCTGAATTCGTATAGAACCCTGGATTTGCCGACTCCAGCCTCACCCACAATGGAGACGGCTTGCCCTCGGCCTTCCTTGCACCGCTCGAAACCATCGAGCAATAGTTCAAGCTCTCGTTGCCTCCCCACAAAGCGGGTCAATCCCCGCTCTGCGCTCACATCAAACCTGGTCCTGCCGCCGCTGGGGCCGATTACACGGTAAACCTTGGCCGGTTCTTTCTTGCCTTTGATCACCTTTTCGCCGAGCGCCTCAAAGCGAAAAAGTCCTTCGGTGAGCTTGAAGGTCTCTTCGGTGACGTAGATTGTCCCCGGCTCAGCCAGTTGTTCCATCCGGGCGGCCATATTGATCGTGTCACCGACCGCGGTAAATTGGACTCGAAGATCATTGCCCACACTCCCCACGACCACCGGCCCGGAGTTGATACCGATCCGTAGCTGAATCGGAGGAATTTTGCGCTCACTTGCGATCCTCTCGCTGAATCGCGCGATGTCGCGGTGCATGGCCAGCGCTGAGCGGATCGCCCTTTGGGGAGCATCTTCCAAGGCTATGGGCGCGCCGAAAAAGGCCAGCACCCCGTCTCCTCGCAATTCATTCACCGTGCCCTCGAACTCGTGAACCTTAAGAATGAGGATCTCAAAGACCTTGTCCATAAGAGCAAAGGTCTCGTCGGGGCCAAGCCTCTCGGTGAGAGCAGTAAATCCCTTCATGTCCACGAACATGATGGTGACTTGTCTGCGTTCACCCTCTATCTTGTCTTTCTGTGAGAGGATCTTTTCCGTGAGCCCGCTGGGGAGATACTTCTGAAGGTTTGCAAGCTTTTCATCGAAGGAGAGTCCTCCGGCCGGAGCACTTTGCGCTGGTGAGGTGAGGATGGCCCCGCATTCCCCGCAGAATTTGAACCTGGGCGGATTGGTGGCACTACAGTTGACACAAATCACTTCCAGCTCAGCGCCGCACTCGCCGCAGAACTTCATCTCCGGAAAATTCTCGAACTGGCATTTCCGGCATTTCATAGCTTCCCCCCGCCGGATTGTGGATTTTACTGTCGGCCAAACCGTGCGATAACGACCTTGTCTTAGAGTCGCCCTCTGACGACGCGAGGCGTCCCGGCCGGGTCCCCGAAGGTTCGAATTTCGGTGAGCCCACCCAGGGAGGCAAATATGTCTCGTACAGCCTCGTTCTGGCCGTCGCCGATTTGGAGTATCAATGCTCCTCCCGGCCTGAGATAATTCCTGGCCTCTTCGGCTATTCGGCGGATCACGTCAAGTCCATCCCGACCGCCATCGAGTGCCAGAAAGGGTTCAAAGTAGTTGATTTCACGCGGCATGGTTGGGACCACACCCCGTGGGACCCAAGGCGGATTGGAACAGATCACATCGAAAGTGATCGAGCGCCGCACAGCCCCGAACAAATCGCTGGCCAGGAAACTAATTGATTTCGCAGCACCGGCATCCTTTGCATTAAAGCTTGCAATAGTCAAGGGAAGAGGATCGATGTCTGTGGCGACTACCGAGGCATCGGGTGCTTCCGAGGCTAACGCCACCGCAACCGCTCCCGACCCGGTCCCTATTTCGAGAATTCGCGGGGCGGCCTGTCCGTGAATCTCCTGTAAGACCGCCTCGACGAGGATCTCGGTTTCCGGCCTCGGTATCAAGACCCCTGGAACGATCTGAAAGCGAATGGACCGGAATTCCTTTTGCCCTGTAATCAGAGCTACCGGCTCTCTCATTGCCCGCCGGTGGATGAACTCACGGTATCGGGCCATTTCCTCGGATGTCAAAGGCCGATCCGGATTCAGGAACAAGTGCGGCCGATCCGCGTTCAGGCAGTGGGCAAGCAGAGATTCCGCATCGAGGCGCGGTGTTGGAATACATATCCTTTTGAAATGATTCTCAGTCCATTCCAGCACGCTTGTCACAGTCCATCGCGTGGCGCCTGTATGTTGTTCCACCATGGTCGGCCCCGATTACGCAAAGAACTCCTTAAGCCAATGCGCGATCAAAGAAATAACATCCAAAGTCGCGGGTACATGAAGTGTTATCAAAGAAATCCCCCCTGCCCCTTTTTTGCAAAGGAGGGTGACATCTTGACTTCCCCATCTTTTTTAGCGGAAGGTCAGGGGGGATTTTGATCAAGGGCCTCACTTCTGCTCCCATCTAGATCACTTCTTCCTATGCGAATCGATATCGCACCGTGGAAGATCGCTGTTTGTCTCCAAAGAAACCGAAGCGCGGCTCAGGCGGTGGACTCCTCTTACTCGGCCACCGCCCCCCTCAGTGGCCCCATTTTAGATCAGCACGCTACAGTGGCAACACCTGGCTGATCTCGTTAGCATCCACGGCATGATAAAAACTGACCTCAATGGCAGTGCCGAAGACGATAGACGAACAAAAGCGCTGCAGCCCCTGCGCGGAAGTCGTAAAGCCGGAAAATATGACAGTTCGCGCGCCGGTTAAATAAAGGCAGACCGCCGTTGCCGCATCAATGCCCGTTCCTTCGAAGGAGTGGCTAAAATACGGCTGAAACCTTTTGAGGGCAATCTCATCTTCCTGGTAGGTCCAGTTGAAAATGGCCACAAAACGGTAAGCCCCTTCCTGTCGAGAAAATGCAACTCCCATAATCTTGATCCTCCTTTCGTATCCCTACCCCTTTACAACGGATAGTCACATCCCATTCCGGTTACCCCTCCGGGAAACCGGTTTCCACGTTGCGGCACCACCCTTCCGCGCCGCATTCATTAAAAAGCAACAGGGCCTTGTCCAAGCAATCCTTCTCTTCTGCCGTTCGACCCTGCAATTTCAGCAATCGCGCAAGGAGAATATAGTCTCTGGCCAAATCCCACTTCATCCCGAGTCGCTCGTGGTTGAGAACCGCCTCCTGTAACCAGGATTCGGCCTCCGAAAACTGGCTTTGGTCCCGCTGACAGAGAATTTCAGCTAAGTGGCGCGCCATTATCCCGTAATACAACCTTGACTTGTCGGTCCCCAAAAGTTGCACCAAAGACGGAATGTCCAAATCGGCGTTTCCGGCAGTCCCAACTGTTCTGGCCAGGGCTATCCGGTTCAAGTCAAGACAAGAGGGATAAATTCCGGTCCGCCGGCGGGACTGGATGGCTTTCCGGTGATGGGTCTCGGATTTGCTGTAATCCCCGGTTTCAAAAAAGGCATACCCCAAACCCTGATGGCCGATGGCTGCAATCGCATCTGATTGGATCCTTTCACACAGAGATATACCTTTTAGCAGATGCTCTTGCGCCTCCGGGAAAAACCCTTTGTAAAAACAGGAAATCCCGTGGCAAACATACGCCATGGCCCTGGAGAGTATGTCCCCGCTGGACTCGGCTATTTCCACGGCTTGGAGACTGGTGGCAAATCCCTCCTCCACCTTGCCCTTATAATTGTAGGCGTAATAACTTAGATAGCTGTTCATTACCGAAACCCCCCAAAGATTTTGAGCGGCTTCATTGACTCGCAGGGCTATCTGAATATGCTGGGCTCCCTCGTCAAATTGGCTATCCCAGCATAGAGCGGTCCCGTAAAAGAAATGGGCCAAGGTGGCTAGAGTCACATCGGCAGCCTCCTCGGCGTTTCGTATGGCCTTTTGCAGGAGTTCAAAGCCCGGCCCAAGATTCTCCTGAATTATGAATTGGTAGGCCCCCAATATGAGGTTGATTTGGGCCAGTCGCCCCTTGTCCTCGCTATTTTGGGTCATCTCGACTATCGGCTCGATAGCCTCTTTAGCCCCTGCAGGGTCGCCAGTCATAAACAGGGTTAGAGCATATTGGGTCCTGGCATCAATCAATTGTGATTCGATCTCCGCTGTTAGCGGCAGGCGCTCCAGCGCTGCGACCCTTTTTTGCGCGTACGAAATGGCCGACGGAAGAGCGGCCTGTTTGCGGGTCCGCTCGTAGGTGAGTCTTGAATAATCGGCGCTTTCTTGAAAATCCTCGCTGACCATGAAATGGTCGGCCAAAATGCTGTAATAGGCATCGAGGCTTTCCCGATACAACTCCTCAATAGTTTTGCCGATCTTTCGATGGAGCATTTTCTTTTTGTCGGCAAGCATTGAGTTATAAACTACCTCGCGGGTGATCGTATGTTTGAAAACGTAGGTTGCCTGAGGGAAGATTCCTCGTTCGTAGAGAAGTTCCGCTTCTTTGAGAACAGACAGATGGGAGAGCAACTCTTGTTCGGAATAGTCGGCAACCTCCTTTATCAGCTCGTGAGCGAATTCCCTCTCTATTGCCGATCCAACGTGAAGCACTTCCTTTGGGGCCTCGGGCAAGGAATCTACTCGCGCCAGGATGATATCCTGGATCGTGGAGGGAATGGCCACACGATCGATGTCTTTGCCCAGATGATACGCCTGGTCCGGTCCCTCGATCACTGCCATGTCCCTTAGAGTTCGGACGAATTCCTCGATGAAAAAGGGGATTCCTTCCGTCTTTTCCAGTATGAGTTCCTGCAGATCGGGCGAGACCTCGGTGTCACCCAGCAGGTGGGCCACCATAGCCAGACTTTCTCGATTGGAGAGGCGGTTGAGAGTAACTTGACTGTGAAAGGACCGGCCACCCCACGTGTGAACGAACTCAGGACGATAGGTAAATATCATCAGCACTCTGGCGCCCGGGATACTCTCCAGCAAATACTTCACCGTTTCTTCCGAACTTTTATCCATTAAGTGCAGGTCTTCAAAAGCCAATACCATCAGCCGCTTCTCTGATTCCTTCAGGACCTTTCGCCGTAGGGAATCGAGGATTCGGTCTTTCTTTGCTTCCTGACTCATGCGGAGGCTGTCTACCCCGCTGTCTTTCAGGGCCAGCAGCTCCAGAAGATACGGCAGCGTGGAAGCTTCATCGAGCCCCAATGTGCTTAGTCCGCTCCTCAGTTTGTCCCTGATTATCGAATCCTCGTCGTCGTCTTCCACGCCAAAGTTCGATTTGACCACTTCTATTATCGGGTGATAGGCCAGTCCTTTACTATAAGAGAGGCACCTTCCCTCAAGGAAGGCCACGTCTTCGTTGGAAATTGCTTTTCTGAACTCATAAAGCAGCCTGGATTTGCCAACGCCGGCCTCACCCACAATGGAGACGGCCTGTCCTCGGCATCCTCTGGACCGCTCAAACCCATCCAGCAATATCTCGAGTTCTCGTTGTCTTCCAACAAACCGGGTCAGCCCCCTCTCTGCGCTAACATCGAACCTGGTTCTGCGGCTGTTGGGCGCTATTACGCGGTAAACCTTCGCGGGTTCCTCCTTGCCGCTGATCTCCTTTTCACCGAGGGCTTCAAAACGAAAAAGCCCTTCGGTAAGTCTGAAGGTCTCGTCGGTGACATAGATGCTCCCCGCGCCTGCGAGTTGTTCCATCTGTGCCGCCATGTCGAGCGTGTCCCCGACCGCGTTGAATTGGACCCGAAGATCACTGCCGACGCTCCCCACAACCACCGGCCCTGAGTTGATGCCGATCCGTAACTGGACCGGGGGAATTTGGCGCTCGCGCTTGATTTTCTCGCTGAATCGGGCCATTTCTCGGTGGATGGCCAGGGCTGAGTAGATCGCTCTCTGCGGAGAGTCTTCCAAAGCTAGGGGCGCGCCGAAAAAGGCCAAAACCCCTTCCCCTCGCGATTCATTCACCGTGCCTTCGAACTCGTGAACTTTAAGGACGAGTTTTTCAAAAGCCTCATCCATGAGGGAGCGGGCCTCGTTGGGGCTCAGCGCCTCGGTGAGAGGCCCCAACCCTTTCATGTCCACGGACATGATGGTCACCTGCCTGCGCTCACCCGCTATTTTGTCTTTCTGAGAGAGGATCTTTTGCGTGAGCCCGCTGGGGAGATACTTCCGGAGGCTGGCAAGCTTTTCGTCAAAGGGGAACCCTTGGGTCGGATCACTTTGCGCCTGTGAGGTAATTGTGCTTCCGCACTCTCCGCAGAACTTAAAATGCGATGGATTGGGGGCGTTGCAGTTATCGCAGACAATTTGCAGCTCGGCACCGCACTCTCCGCAGAACTTCATCCCGGGAGGATTCTGGAACTTGCATTGCCGGCATTGCATGGCTTCCCCCGCCGGACCGCCGAAAAAGGGACAGCTAAGTCCCTAACCTTTGAAGAATTGGAACGCAGTGAAATGAATGATGATTGCTCTACCCCCTAATGCACCTGGTTTACTGTAATTTGCATCGTAACCTTTGTCAATCGGTTCTCTGGCGGGAATGGAGTTGCAACTCGTCTCAAGCCAAGCTTTTGTCAAATGGATTATGCCCTTAGCTCAGCCAATCTTTCGGAATCCGATTATGTTTTCAGGAATTGGAGAACACGGAGGTGTCCGCGGAGGGTAGATCGTTAATCAAACGCAGGGGCAGGCCCTCGTGTCTGCCATGAACTGCGCCGCCGGGCCGAACTAATTGATTTGTATCCCAAGAACGTGCCGGCACGGAGGCCGCGGCGTACCAATTTCCACGGGGCGCTTTAGGTAATGGGACATTATTTTTGACACTCGCTATAACGCCCATGTGCCGCCAAACAATGAATAATTCGCTGAATCAGACACGGGCCTGCCAAAGAGCCCAGGTCCGTGGCACTCCCGGGCCGATACTGATTGGCTGTTGGGTGCCACTGACCTGGGAACCAGGTCAGTGCTGTTTTTGATCCGAGATTGTCTTCACCGTTTGAAAGCGAACTGGCGTAATCCGTTCCTAAAAACGCGTTCCGGAATTACCAACTACTTGCTACCAGCCCGCGCACGGTCCGGCTGACACTCGGCATTGGGTTCCCCACCCTGCGAGCAACCGGAGCAACCACACCCGCAGTCCGAGCCAGGGGTCCCGGCTCCCTTGAAGTTTTTCCAAAACCGCTTTCCAATGAACAGAGCAGCGGCTATTACAAGTAGTCCGACTATTATCTCTTGCCACATGATGAACTCCGGGGCTATCAGCCTTCGAGATTTCCTACGTCCCTAATTTCAACATGGTACCGCCCCAATGCACCACCAGGGCCACGCAATAGGCCAGGATCGTGGTGTAGCCCATGGCGAACAGCACCCATCGCCATTTCGTTGTTTCTTTTTTTATGGTTACCAAAGTGGCTACACAAGGGTTATAAAGCATCACAAACAACAGCAAGGTGAAAGCCTTCAAAGGGTTCCAGTGGGGGTCTTTGCTGAGCTTTTCGGAAAGGCTCTCAGCCTTTTCCGGTTCCACTTCGCCGAGACTGTATGCGGTTCCGAGTGTGGCTACAATGACCTCTTTCGCGGCAAAACCGCCCAATAGGGCAACATTTGTTCGCCAATCGAAGCCCATAGGGCTGAACAGACTTTCCAGAGCCACCCCTATCCTGCCGCCTATGGTGTTTCTCAGCCTCGCGCTTTGTTTCTCGCCTTCCAATGCCGTCTTTTTTTCGGAGTAATCCTCGTAAGCCTCTGCCAATCGGCTCACAGGTGCCGAAGCTGACTCGCGCCGACCGGCTTTCTTTTCTCGTTCCCTCAGAGCCGAGGCCAATTCAAAAAAGATCGGGTTTTGCTTTTTGAGTTCCGAAGCCTTTTTTTCGTCAAACACCTTGCGGAACTTCTCGAACGACTCCAGATCGTTCTCGGACTTGAAAACAGGGGCCGCCACGGGATCGGCAAGAAACGCGGCGGTAAGGCTCGCTTCATTGTCCTCGAAAGGTTTGGCCTTTTCCGCGGGCAAAGACGGGAAAGACATCATGGCCCAGAGAACAACGGACACGGCCAACAGGATAGTTCCCGCCTTCTTTATGAACATCCACGTCCGCTCCCAGGTGTGGATGAGAAGGCCGCGCATGGTCGGCACTCGGTACGGGGGCAACTCAAGGACAAACGGCGCCGTAGGACCGGCCAAAACCGTTGAGCGTATGACCTTTCCCGCAGTGAGCACCATGACCCATGAAATCAAGGTCAAAACAAACATTACCGTAACTTTGTGTTCCGAAAAGAAAGCGCCGATGAGAAGCGCGTATACCGGCAATTTGGCCCCACAATTCATAAGAGGGGAAACCAATATGGTGACCAAACGTTCCTTGGGCTCTTTCATCGTCCGGGTGGCCATTATCCCCGGCACAGCGCATCCTCCCGCGATTCCGCCCGCGACCATCAAGGCCAGCATCGAAGCCCCATGAAGTCCGAATCCACGCAATACCCGGTCAAGCATGAACGCAATGCGCGCCATGTATCCCGTGTCCTCCAAAATGGCTATGGCGAAAAACATAAAAGCGATCAACGGCGTGAATTTTACAACGCCTCCCACGCCGTCTATGACCCCACTGACCACGAGGGATTTGAAAGGGCCTTCGGGCAAAGCCCCGCCCGTGATCCCGCCAAGCCATTTGAAGAATATATCCAGGCATCTCACAAACGGCTCGCTGCCTTGAAAAGTGAACATGTAAACCAAATACATGACTGCAAGGAGAATCGCCGGCCCCAACATTCGATTGGTCAGCACCTTGTCAATGGATTCGCTCAAATGCACCCGGTCGCTGATCTCCACGCTGACCGACTGCCTTATGGCCCCTGCGATGAATCCGTAACGAGCGTCGGTGAGGATTATTTCCGGTGGGTCTCCAAAAATGTCAGACAGATGCTTTCGACTCTCTTCCACCTGTTGGACAAGGCCACTGCCGCTAATCTGGGCTTCGACCTTCTTTGCTATTTCAGCGTCTCCCTCAAGGAGCTTCATGGCAAGCCACCGGTTGGACAACCCGTTGCCGGCTACCTGCCCGTTGGAAAGCCGTTCCTCTATTTTTGCCAGCTCTTCCTCAACCTCAGTGCCGTAGTGGAAATCTCGACGCTCCGCTGAACCGTCCGCGTCATCAGCTACCTGTACGGCTCTGTCCATCAGCTCTTGGATGCCAACGCGCTTTTTCCCGTTCGTGGGAATCACCGGCACGCCCAACAATGCAGAGAGTTTTTTGTCATCAATATCGATGTGCCGTCCTCGAGCAACATCAATCATATTGAGGGCTATCACGACCTTAGCCCCCATTTCGAGGAGTTGAACCGACAGATACAAATTGCGTTCCAGATTGGACGCGTCCACCACGTCCACAACCACATCGGGAGCGTCATTGACTATGAAATTCCGGGCAATGATTTCTTCTATGGAATAGGCGGTAAGCGAGTACGTACCTGGAAGATCCACCACATGGATCTCCCTATCGCCGTGTTTGAGGGTGCCTTCTTTTTTTTCGACGGTTACGCCGGGCCAGTTGCCCACATGTTGTCGGGCCCCTGTAATGGCGTTGAAGAGAGTGGTTTTTCCTGCATTGGGGTTGCCCGTGAGGGCAAGGGTGATTGGACTGCGCATAGTTACTTCGATCAGGCGGCCTTCTCCGGCTCGTTCATGAGTATGTCGGCAGCCTGGTCTTTTCTCAAGGTCAGGTGGTACCCTTTGACGATGAACTCCATGGGATCGTTGAGAGGCGCGTACTTCACCACCTCGATTGTGGTACCTCTGACAAAACCCAGTTCCATCATCCTGAGCCGGAAGTCAGGTTGTCCGCAAACCTGGAATATGGTCCCCTTTTCTCCCGGTTTATATTCAGAGAGCTTAAAGGTCTCATGGACAAGGCATTTGTTGCCGGAGAAGGACGGGCAATCTCCGCATTGGTCTTCAGCAATTGAATGGGGCATCTAAAACTCCCGGTCATCGGTACTGAGATGGAGCATTGCATGCAACCATCTATGAGTCATAGCCCTATCATAGTTAGTTGCATCGAACTTATTTTTAATGGTCGCTTATGCGTTTGTCAAGCTAATTTTTTCGATGACCAATATCTCGACAGATCTTTTGTGATATCCTGCGTGTAACTGTTCAGCGAGAAGTTGCCTTTTCAGGTCCCATTGGGGGAGCGAGGCAACCTCCCCCGAAGGGCGCACTGGCCGATCGGCTACTCTTACGTTAGGGGTGCGCGGCAATTGGCTGGGGCCTAATTCATACCAGGTCGCGTTTAAACACTGAAGGATCAGGTAGATCCCGCACGGACCTGGGAACCAGGTCAGTGCTGATTTTGGATCAAACAATCTTCACCGTTTGAAGGCGAATCCGTATCAGATGGGACCTGAACCCCCATCTCTTTGGAATTCGTTTTTTTTGAGGGGGATCAGAGTAATGACAGAGGACAAATCCGACACTTTTCCGCGGCTTCTTACAGACGGTCTGTGGGTCGTGGGGAATTATTACTTCAACTCGTACCTTGTCAAGGGAGAGCAAGCGACCGCTCTGATCGACGTCGGAGTTTCCGCAGTTGTGGACGACGTGATCCGGCAATTAGATTCTCTGAGGATTGCTCCGACCTTTCTCGTGGTGACCCATCCGCATACAGATCACGTCACCGGGCTTGACGGGCTCCAAGTAAGGTACCCCCAGGCGCTGATCGTCGCGGCCGAAGGCGCTGCCGATTTCCTCGCGCATCCCAAAGCCGGGGAGGTTATGGCGCTTGAAGACCTCCACATGGCCGATTTCCTTGCATCGAAAGGGCTGAATCCTGGCCGTCGGCCCATTGAGGAGCCTCCTTCGCTGAACAATTGCCTGATCGCCAAGGACGGATACGAAATGGACCTTGGAGGCCTGACGCTTCGCTTCATCAGTGTCACAGGACACGCGCCGGGGGAAATAGTTGCCCATATTCCCGAGATAGATGCTTTGATCTTGTCCGATTCGTTGGGATTCAGGTACCCGGGTCGCGGGGTTTTCCCGCTCTTTTTTACAAATTATTCGGATTATATTGCCTCTTTGGATCGCTTGAGAAATCTCCGCGCAAAAATCGTGGGCGTGGCTCATCAGGGGCCTCTCTCCGGAGCGCAGATTGAAAAGGCCTTCGAGGAGTCCGGCCGTGAAGCGATGAGACTTCGAGACAAGATTCGTCTGGATTCAAGGGACGATGAAGAGGTGGCAGCCGACGTGTTTAAGGAATACTACAAAGACGAGCTGATGATTTACACACCCGAGAACATCATGAATTGCGCTAGACTATTGGTTCGACGGGCAAGGGAATAGGTGGGAGAAGGTTAGGAACCAAAGTGCTCTGCCGCCGGGCAAACCATGAAGCGTTCTACTCCTGAGCACCCACGAGGTAGTAAGAAGATATGGATTTCAGAGCAATCCAGGTAATTTGCATGACGGTTTCCACTCTAATGGAGGAAATGAAGTGGGACACCTATGGATCACAAGGACTGCATTCCCCTTTGATCAGTGACGAGGAGGATTGCCGGCGTCTGGACTCGCTCATGGATGTCATGGGAACCTTATCCAGAATGATGGATACCCGCATTGCCTACGTCACGTCAGAAGGGAAAGTCATCCGAGAATGGATCGAAACCATCCTTGAGATAGGCACGCGCTACCGCAAGGAATTGGAAACCCTGGAAAAACTTGAAAAGAAGGCCCGGATCCGTCCCCTGCCCTCCAACGACCGCAAACGATAGCAAGTGTCAAAAACAGCGTCCGCTTACGAAAAGCGCGTCTTAGAAATTGGTAGGTGCCGGCCTCCGTGCCGGCACATTTTTTCATATACACATCAATTAGTTAGGCCCGGCAGGGACCCCGGATCGCGGTCCGGGGCAGGCTCGGGGCCCTACCGGTTCTCCTGGAACGCGGGCCGTGCAAAGGGCTGAAATTTGGGGCAACCGCTATAAATCCACAATCCATTGTGACCTAAAGAACTCTTGCAATCTTTCTAGCCTTCTGGCGGATCTTGTTCTCGGGCTTTACGGTCGCGGATACGTTTTCGTATGCTTTCGAGGTTTTGTGCCGACCCTTCCGGAGCATGAACAGAACCGATTTCCCCATGTCCATCCAAGGTTTGATGAGAAGACCGGCCTTTTCGCGCTCTTGCCCGGTATAGCAGGAAAATGAGGAGGCCTCCAACCAGATACACTAGCCAGGTCCATTTTTCTGAGGCAAACGCGGGAGAAACGAGCCCCATACCGACGACCGCCACCAGGGCGATCACCATGAAAAACATGATGATCCCGATGGGTGTGAGCACCTCCAACAACGGCTTCCACGGCTGTTTTTTCATGCGTTAGGTTCCGAGACAACAAATAGGAAAATCATCTTGAGCTATTTCAGATAAGTTGGCTTCGGTTTCCGCGACAGGTTCCAGAAGCTTTTCTTTAACCCTCTGAGTGAAAAAGACATCCGCGTTTCCTGCACTACACCATTGTTGCCATGAGGCGACAATGGTCCAAAATCATGGGAGTCCCGCGCGGAACGCGGGATTGGGGAGGGGCCTGGGGAGGCCCTTTTTGTTCGGCCTCCCCAGAAGCTCTTCCGGAAAGTCGCAGGTTTTGAACCCATTTCTAGTCCCTCTTCGCCCTCAACCGCACCAGGGTGGCGCCCCAGCCACCGGCCTCTAGCGGCGCCTGGGCAAAGCTTTCCACAAGAGGATGCTTTCTCAGAAGTGATCGTAGCCGATCGCGAAGGATTCCCTTGCCCTTGCCGTGGATAATTCTAAGATCCAAGATCGAGGCTTCCAAACAAGCTTCAATATAATCATCGAGCAACTGTGGAAGGTCCTTCGGCGAGAAAGTGTGGAGGTCCAAAACGCCATCGATGGGCATGACCACCGCCGGTTCCTCCTGCGGTGTCTGAGAGGGAGTATTTGGCTCTGATGAAGGCTGGTTCTCGTTTCCCATGTGAACCTTTCCCCAGGTCCGGGTGACCAGGATCATGGCGGTGTCGGAATTCTCGCCCGATAAGGCGGTTCAGTCAAGTCGGTCGCCGGCAGCCACAAACGGCGGGCACAGCCCGCCCTACGATTGGATGAGACGCCTCCTGTAGGGCGGGCTGTGCCCGCCGCTAGATAGAGGTTGACGGCTGGGGCATTGGAGATCGCAGGATCTTGACGACCGGCCGAACGCGATTCAGACAAAAATTTGGCAACGGATGTGATCGGCTCAAAGGCCCAGCCTGTTGTTTTTTTCCCCGTCTCATGGTAGACGCTTGCCTTGAGAAGGACTGGGCCAACCCGGTTCCCATGATCCGCCTCACGTGAATTCTTCGGAGATATGGTAGACTGGTTGAATGGAGTTTAGTAGCCCTTCATGCCCGACCGCCTCGGACGTCCCTGAACCGGCGTCCACGCGGGTCCGCTCTAATTCTGTGGAAAAGCACGGCATTGAGAATGTCGGATTCCTAGACCTCTCCCAGGTCATAGATATCATCAAGCCCACGCGCGTCAAGGGGCCCGTCCAAGGAGCCCTGTCAGGCGTGTCAATCGACACGCGCAAGCCTATGGGCGAGGATTTTATATTCTGGGCCATCCAGGGCCAACACTTCAACGGGAATGACTTTGCAGAGGAGGCTTTGACCGGCGGCGTAAGGGCCGCGGTAGTCAATCGGGCCGATCTTTTTGAAAAAGACATCCCCGAACGTGCGACCCTGATCCAGGTCCCGGACACGCTGACTGCTTTGCAGGACTTGGCTACATGGTATCGGAATTGCTTCCGGTTTCCGGTTGTCGGCATAACAGGCAGCAACGGGAAAACCCTCGTAAAAGAAATGTTGGCCTCGATCCTTTGCCTGGAGCGAAAAACCTACAGGTCCCCTCTTTCCTATAATACTCAGGTTGGGGCTGCGCTTGGGCTCCTGGGCATGAGGCCGGAACACGAGGTGGCCTTGATAGAAGCGGGGATCAGTCTTCCAGGCGAAATGGACCGCCTCGAAAGGATGATTCGGCCCGATCACGGAATTCTCACCATAATCAGTAAGGCCCACATAGGCGGCCTTGGCAGCCTGGAAAACACTCTGGAGGAAAAGCTGAGGCTCTTTCGGCACCTCAGTAGTGGTTCATTTCTGCTCCTCAATGCGGATGACCCGCTAAGTGCACGGCTCAACGGAGGTTTCCCCGCCAGGGTGGTCACGTTCGGGCTGTCTGAAAGCGCCGACGTCAGGGCCGAGGACGTGGCTTCTCTTCCTGAGCGAGGCCACAGCTTTGTGTTACGGCTCTTCGACAAGAAGGTGGATGTTACGCTTCCGGTGCCGGGGAGATTCAACATATTGAACGCGCTCGCGGCATCCGCGGCCGCGACACTTCTTGGCGCATCCCCTGAAGCCATAAGAAAGGGTTTGAAAGAGTTTCTCCCTTCGCCTATGAGGCTGGAGATGCACACCACAGTGACGGGCGTAACGCTCATCAACGACACGTACAATTCAGACCCGGCTTCCATGAAAGGGGCCCTGGACGTTTTGGGAAAGGTGGGAAAAGGGCGGCGAAAAATAGCCATCCTCAGCGAAATGCTTGATCTGGGCCTGCACAGCCGAGAAGAACACCTCGCTGTGGGCAAAGACGTGGTTCGCGGAGAGGTCGATCGTCTCATAACCGTAGGCGAGAACGCAGCGCTGATCGGCCTTGCCGCGGAACAGGAAGGGATGAATTCCAGGTTCATAACCAACACCCGCAGCTACACCGAAGCGGCTGCAGAGCTGGACAAGATAATGAACCGCGGGGATGTGGTCTTGTTTAAGGGCTCCAGGTGGTTCCGCCTCGAACGCATAGCAAAAGAACTCGTGGGTTCCATCGGCCCCACTAGACTTGTTGTCAATCTCGACGCCATCGCGGCCAATATCAAGACCGTTCGGGGGATTGTCGGCGACAACGTGGAATTGATGCCCGTGGTCAAGAGCTTCGGGTACGGGAATGATTCGATCCGCGCTTCCAAAGTGGCGCTCGAAAATGGAGTGAATTATTTGGCTGTCGCGTTCCCCGATGAAGGGACCACGCTCAGGGAAAACAGAATCGACGCGCCCATATTGGTGTTCAACGTCCTAGCGGAGGAAGCCGATAAAATTGTCAGATACGGCTTGAGCGCGGAGGTTTCCTCCCTTGAATTAGCCGAGGCCCTCAACCAGGCTGCTACCGGTCGCAGGAAGGTGCTCGTACATATCAAGGTCGATACCGGGATGGGAAGGTCAGGTGTCTGGTGGGAAGAGGCTGTTCCTTTTGTCGAACAAGTGGTCCGCATGAAAAACCTGACCGTAGAAGGCCTGATGACGCATTTTTCCAGCGCGGACGATCCCTCGGCTGATGAATACACTCTGGGACAGATCAGAGCGTTTGACACTTTGTTGGCAGAGCTGAAAACCGCGGGGCACAGCTTCCGTTACGTCCATGCAGCCAACAGCGCCGCGGCGGTGCGGTTCCCGCAGACCCGCTATAACATGGTTCGGCCCGGTCTGGGCATTTACGGCCTGTATCCTTCGGACGCGCTCCGTTCAATGGTTCATCTGGAGCAGGTCATAACCTTTTCCACCAAAATAGCACAGATAAAGGAACATCCTCCCGGACGCCCCATCTCTTACAACCGCAGGTTTACCACCACCAGACCGTCCCGCATCGCCACAATCCATGTGGGGTACAATGACGGATATCCGCGGTTCCAGTCCAACATCGGCCAGGTGCTCGTGCGCGGGCGTCGAGTCCCGGTTGTGGGCACAGTATGCATGGATGCCACAATGATCGACATCACCGACGTGCCTGAAGCCAAGGTCGGCGACGAGGTGGTCCTGATAGGCAAGCAGGCCGCGGAAGAAATTCTCGCGGACGAAATAGCTGCCAACGGCAACACCATCAATTACGAAATAGTCTGCAAGATCTCACCACGAGTAACGAGAATTTTCGTCCAGACGTAAAGAAAAGCGGAAAAATGCGGGGCGCTGCGCGAGACGGCGGCCATAGGCCGCCCTACAAGAAGGATTTCGGTCTGCGTAGGGCGGCCTGTGGCCGCCGATTCATGGCTTCTGGAAACGTAGCAATTGCCAAGAATAATGTCCTATTCTGAAGAGCGCTGTAGTATTTGGTAGCCACCGGCCTCCGTGCCGGTGGACAATCCGCAGGCAAATCAGCTACGCGGTAGGGGAGGTCCGGCAGGGACGCCGGACCCTATCAATTCTTTGGAATCAGTCTTTGCGAAAGGGTCCAAGGCTTTGGCAACCATCACAAATGCAAGTCTGCGTAGCGCGTAGGATGCGGGGAGCGAGGCGAACCGCATCGGTCGCGAAAAAGACCTCGAATGATGCGGTTCCCTTTGGCCACCACATCCTACCTCAACTTAGGAATCGCTCAATGATATCAAGGGAGGCCATGTAAACACGCGGCTGCGCAAGACGGCGGCCACAGGCCGCCCTACAAGAAGGATTCCGGTCTGCGTAGGCGGCCCGTGGCCGCCGATTCACCAATATTGGGCAGCGGTGAGGAATTTTCCTGCGCCCGCGCCGTCCCGTTCAGCAGGCGACCGGCCTAAATCTTCTCCCGATTAAGAAGTATCTCAATCATCTTTGTGGCGTCTTCTATCATCTTTCCAGACGCGGTGGCAGCGTCTTCTGAAAAACCATCCGCCTTGTTTTCAGGCGCTTTTTTCCACTGCTTGGAATCCAGCACAATGAACGGCACCGGGTCCGCGGAATGGACTCGTGTCGCGGTTGGCGTGTGATGGTCAGGCATGAGAAGAATTCTCCACCGGGGGAACTTTGCCAGGCCTGCGAGCATTGGGCCGACGATCTTCTCGTCGAAGTCCTCGATGGCTTTCATCTTCAAGTCCAATTGGCCTGAATGGGAGGCCTCGTCCGGCGCTTCCACGTGGAGAAAGACAAAATCCTGCTCTTTCAACGCGTTCAGGGCCGCATCGACTTTTCCCTGATAGTTGGTGTCCAGGTACCCGGTGGCCCCTTCAATTTCCCGCAAATCCAGCCCCGCGTACTTGCCGATTCCGCGTATCAGGTCTACAGCGGCCACAACCGATCCCGTGATCCCGAACCGCTCTTTGACGGTCTTAATGCGCGGAGGCCTGCCTTGTCCCCACGGCCAGATGGAATTGGCAGGTCCCTGGCATCTGGTTATGCGTCGCTTGTTCACCGGATGCTCTTCAAGCAGCTTCCATGACTTGATAATGAGCCGCAACAGCACGTCCGCGCCGTTTCCCGTGGGGAAGCGGCCGGCCACCGGTTCGCCGGGGAAATCGTGCGGAGCATGGGTGATGCAGCCTTCAGGGCCGTCGCGCCAAACCAGGAGGTTCCTGTACGAGACCCCAGGCAGCACCGACAAGCCCATGGATTCAATCTCCGGCGCGAGATAGGCTATTATTTCCCGAGCTTCCTGCGTGGAGATATGATCCGCGCTATGATCGGCCATCATGGTGTAGTTTCGTTCGAGGGTTACCAGATTGAGCCTGAACGCTAGGTCGTTTTCTCGCAGCCTGACCCCCATGGAAGCCGCTTCAAAAGGGGCCCTGCCCGTATAGACCTGCGACGGCGGATACCCCATGATCGAGAGGTTGGCAATATCGCTGCCCGGGTCCATTCCTTGGGGGACAGTCCGAGTCAGGCCTATGTGACCGGCTGAGGCCATGCGATCCATCCAGGGGGTTTTCGCGGCCTTGAGAGGAGTAATGTTATCCAGTTCCGCAACAGGCGAATCGGCCATGCCGTCAGGAACCAGGATCAGGTATTTGGTTTTAGAATCCGAGGACATCAAGCACCTTCTTCATTTCGGGTACGCAAGAAACCGGCTCACATGTGAGCGGTTCGGAAGTTGCCACTTTTATGGCGGTGTCGGGGTCTTTCAGACCGTGGCCGGTGAGCGTGCACACAACGCGTTCACCACCTTCAAACAGACCTTGATTGGCCTTCTTTATCACTCCAGCGATGGAGGCCGCGGAGGCCGGTTCACAAAACACACCTTCAGTGGAAGCTACCATCGCATAGGCTTCCAGGATTTCGTCGTCACTTACCATGTCTATGATCCCGGTCGATTCGTCACGCGCAGCCTCGGCCTTCTTCCAGGAAGCGGGATTGCCAATACGAATCGCTGTGGCAACGGTCTCCGGGTTTTCAATCGGATAGCCCCTTACTATCGGCGCGGCCCCTTCAGCCTGAAACCCCATCATTTTGGGGAGGGTCTTAGACTTACCCGCGTCTTTGTAATCCTTGTATCCCTGCCAGTACGCGCTTATGTTCCCCGCGTTGCCAACCGGCAGAAAGTGGTACTCGGGCGCGTCACCAAGGACATCGCAGATCTCGAACGCGGCTGATCTCTGGCCGTCCAGCCTGTGCGGATTGATAGAGTTGACCAGGGTAAGAGGATAGTTATCCGCAATTTGTCGCACCACCTTCAAAGCTTCGTCGAAATTGCCCAAGACCTTCACAACAGTGGCGCCGTGTATCATGGCTTGAGCCAGCTTCCCGAGGGCTATCTTCCCTTCGGGAATCACAACGAAAGCTCTCATGTTGGCGCGAGCTGCATAAGCCGCGGCAGCAGCGGATGTATTCCCGGTAGACGCGCATATTACTGAACTGGAGCCTGCTTCCAGCGCGCGTGAAACCGCCATGGTCATACCCCTGTCCTTGAACGAACAAGTTGGGTTCAAGCCTTCGTACTTGAGAAATAGGGAGATCCCCGTGTGAATTCTCGCGGCCAACCGCGGGGCTGGAATCAGCGGCGTGTTTCCTTCCAGCAATGTAACAATATGTTTGTCGTTTGCGAAGTGAAAGAAATCAGAATATCCCCTGATGATGCCATTCCACATTGTCAGTCTCCTGTCCTGGGGCAGTCGGGCCTTTCGTGGTGAAAAAAAGACCCTGTCAAGCGCTCCCAAATAAATTGACCTTATAATATATCAAATGATTTCTAGGGGTGCACAGGCTTTCTTTTAAAAGATTTTTTGGTCAAACTCCAGTGATTCACGCAGAGGCGGGGCAGACTGTCATTGCGAGCGGAGCGAAGCAATCTCAGCCTTCATAGTGATTCTGAAAAGTTTTTCCGAATCGAATCGCACTGCTGGGCAAGCCAGCAGTGGCACCCCATAAGTTATTCCCGTGATTACTTTCGAGAATTGCTCTAGCTGTTGAGATTGCTTCGTCGTTTCACTCCTCGCAATGACAATGGGCCAACATTTCCTCACATTGGTGCATAGCTGCCCCTATTTTTTGTTGGCGGCCCAGCCACTAATCCAGGGTTTCGTCGTCGATCCTGATTATGACCAGCGGACCTTCCACCACGTCGAGGTCGCTGATTTTCTTGCTCGCGGTCTGGATGTCGGCTTCCTTGGCCAGATGAGTGAGAAAAACTACCGGGACCGTCCCGGATCGCTGCCTTCGCTTCTGAACCACGGAATGTATGCTGATTCCGTAGTCGGCCATTATCCCTGCGACCTTGGAAAGCACGCCGGGACGATCGAGAGCCTGAACTCGCACGTAATAGTTCGTGACTATGTCATCCATAGCTAGGATGCTGCCCCGCGCCTTCCAATCCTCAGGATAGCCTAGGGGCGGGACCCCCCCTGCCTCACCGCGGGTTATATTGCGGGCCGCCTCAACTATGTCGCCGACGACTGCGGAAGCTGTCGGCTCTTTGCCCGCGCCGCGGCCGTAGAACAGTTGTTCGCCCACCATGTCCCCGCGCAGATAAATGCCGTTGAAAACGCCGTCCACTTGGGCAAGCGGATGATGTTCGGGGATCATTGTCGGGTGGATACGAGCCTCGACCATGTCACCATGACTTATCAAAATCGCCAGCAACTTTATCTTGTAGGAAAACTCCCTGGCCATGACAACGTCAAACGGATCGATGCCCCGGATACCTTCCACATAGATCTGTTTGACCGGCACCCGTATGCCGTGGGTGAGGCTCAGCACCAGGACGAGCTTATGAGCCGTGTCTATTCCATCTATGTCCAGGCTTGGGTCAGCTTCTGCATAGCCCAGTTCAGTGGCCTGTCGGAGGACCTCGTCGAAAGATATGCCCGGATTTTGGTCCATGGCCGTGAGGATAAAATTGCACGTCCCGTTCAATATCGCCAATACCTTCTCGAAGCGGTTGGCCAAAAGTCCTTCCCGCAGTGATCGGAGTATTGGTATGCCTCCGCCTACCGCGGCTTCGAAGGCTATGTCCACGCCTGCGTCATGGGCCGCGCGAAAAATCTCCGGCCCCTGCTCGGACAAGAGCGCCTTGTTGGCCGTCACAACCTGCTTGCCGTTGCGCAAAGCCTCGAGGATGAACTTGTGAGCGGGCTGGTACCCACCCATAAGCTCCGCCACTATGGATATCTCCGGGTCTCGAAGGACCTCATAGGCATCGGTAGTAAGTATCGCAGGATCTACAGCCACCCCGCGGTCCGACGTAATGTCAAGGTCTGCAATGCGCTTGAGGCGCAAAGGAAAGCCAACCCGCGCCTCAAGAATGTCGCGGTTCTCCTGGAGAATCTTGACGACGCCCGACCCGACGGTCCCAAATCCTATTAAACCAATGGAAATCTCTTTCATTTGATATCACCGTGTCACGTCCGTGCTTACCCAAGTTGCACGGCTGATACTAAGTCTCTTTAAATGGGATGATACCAGCAATGGCCGGCAGGGACGCCGGCCCCACCACGATATGGTAGGCGGCACGCCGTGCCCCTGGAGTTTGCGGAAAAGGGCAACGGGAACCTGACGGCCTTCTTCCCTTATAAAGGGGAGAAGGTGTTCCGCGAAATGCTCTTGCCAGCAATCACACCGCGGCGGATCGAACCTCATCCTCTGCCGGCGCTGAAACAGCGTCCCCGTGGGACAGGAAAGACCTGATACCTCGAATCGCCTGATTGATCCGCATCCTATTTTCGACCAGAGCAAATCGCACGTACTCGTCGCCAAACGGGCCGAACCCAATCCCCGGGCTAACCGCTACCTTGGCCCCTTCGGTCAGTATTTTGGAAAATTCAAGCGATCCCTTCGAGCGATACGGTTCCGGGATCTTGGCCCAAACAAACATTGTCCCTTTGGGAGGCTCCACTGTCCAGCCACAATCATTCAGGCCGGCACACAGAGCATCACGGCGGTCCTTGTATTCGTCCACAATTTGCTGGACGCATTCCTGGCTCTCGTTCAGCGCGATTATGGAAGCGATTTGTACGGGCTGAAATATTCCGTAATCAATGTAACTCTTCAGCCTTCTCAGCGCCTCTATCATCTGTGGATTGCCCGCCATACAGCCTACTCGCCAGCCGGCCATGGAGTAGCTCTTGGACATCGAGAAGACCTCGACGCCTACTTCCTTTGCTCCCGGAACAGCCAGAAAACTCGGCGCACGATAACCGTCGAAAGTCAGGTCCGCGTATGCAAAGTCGTGAACGATCATAATTTTGTATTCATGCGCGAATTCTACAAGGCGCTTGAAGAATTCCTCGTCCACAACCATGGTCGTCGGATTATGCGGAAAAGAGATGATCAGCATCTTGGGCAAGGGCCATCTCGTGCGCGCCGCGGCCTTGAGATCTTCGAAAAAGTCCCGGTCCGTGCTTATCGGAATGTGCTGCAAGTCCCCACCCGCAATCACCACCGAATAGGGGTGAATAGGATATGTCGGGGAAGGAACGAAAACCACGTCTCCCGGAGTGATGGTGGCCAATACCAGGTGAGCGAGGGCGTCCTTGGCGCCCATCGTGGCGACGATTTCCTTGTCCGGGTCGAGTTCCACACCATAGCGTCGTTTCCACCATGACGCGAAAGCTTCCCGCAGTTTCGGGATCCCCATGGACGCGCTGTATCTATGATTCCTGGAATTCTGGACCGCTTCTACGACCTTATTCACAATATGCGCGGGCGTTGGGATGTCCGGATTGCCCATCCCGAGGTCGATAACATCTTCTCCTGCCCTTCGCAGTCTCATCTTGAGTTCGTTGACTACCTGGAAAACGTAGGGGGGAAGTCGCTTAATCCTTCTGAACTCTTCCATCTTCACCTCCCGTCGGGACTCGCACCGACAGCGTGGTTTTGCCGGACGCTTTCATTTACTGCTCGTCAGCCTTCTTCGGCGACCCGGATATTGCGGGTGAGAGCGTCTCAGCATTTGTAAACATTTTTATTCAATTCTGAGCGGAAGTTCAATCCCGCGAGCCAGGCGGCGTCTCCGTCCGGTTGGGGACATTTTCTCCCGCCAGAACCGCCTCGGCTTCTCGGGTCCGCAGGCCGGGGTGTTCATAGAGAACCAGACACTCCTCCGCCAATGGTATGTCACTTAGACCTACGCACGCCTCTACACATACCAAGGAGGGATCCAGCCCCTTCTGAGGGTGAATCCATAACACACGTGAGCGCTTTAATCCAGCCTCTTTCGTGGCTTCCGCAATTTGGCCGAGTCCTGATGCGGGATAGATCAGCGAGACTCTGCCGTTAGGCTTGAGCAACTCCGCGGACACCTGAAACAGGGCTCGTAAGGGCATCATGAGTTGATGCCTGGCCAGGGCCTTTTCGTGCTGAAGGCTTATACGGCCCGTCCCCGCCTGATGATAGGGCGGGTTGGAGACAATCACGTCGAATGAGTGGCCCTTTAGAAAGGAATCGGCGTCCCGGACATCACCCCGAACGATGCTGACACGCGATTCCAGATGGTTCAAGCGGACCCCCCTTCTCGCACGATCCGCCAAATCTCCTTGGATCTCCAGCCCAACAACGAACGCGGACGGCTCTTTGACCGCAAGGCCGAAGGCGATGGCCCCGGAGCCGGTTCCCGCATCGAGTATAACCTCGCCGGGCCGCGGATTAGTGAACCAGGCCAGGATCACAGCGTCTTCGCAAACGCGATATCCGCGCAAGGACTGTATAATCCGCACCTTGTTTCGGAACAGGCCGTTTACAGACTCGCCTTGCTTTACGTCCAGTGATTCCACGCTGTTAGATGCCGTATTATGCCGATACGCGTTCAAACGGGTAATTGACGGGGGAAACCTTCAGAGAATTTCCTTGAAAATCATCCACAGTTCAAAATACGTTCAGCACAAGACCTGAGGAAATCTTGGGATAGAAATACGTCGACTTGTGGGGCAACTTATGTCCCAATTCCGCAGCCGCCCGCATTTGATCGACCCGAGTGGGATTAAGTATGAAACTCACCTGGATGTCACCTTTCAGGACCTTGTTTAGGGCCTCTCTCACCAGAGGAGTGTACTCGATTTGGCCTTCAGCGTTCTCTTTATCCATGCCAAGCGCATGACCCAGTATGATCTCACGAAGAATGGTCACGTCCAGCCCGCGCAGGGATGATGGGATTTCAGCATCCATCAGGGAATCGATCGCCTGGAAATCCTTGAGCCTCAGCAGCCTAAAGCAGTTGTCCCCCTGGACGACCATCCCGAACTTTCCACCTACGTTGGAATACGATCTAATCCTGTCTATAAGGGTTTGAGCCACTTCCTGGCGGTTGGCCTCGGAATAGCACAGGTCCTCGATCTCGAAGTACGGATCGAGTACGCGCAGCATTATAGGCACGTCCACATTAGGCAAGCCCTTTATCATTCTGTGCGCGGGCAGAATGGTAAGGCCCGGGTGACTCATAGATGTCAGATACATCATCACGTATTCGTGCGCCGCGCCAGGATCGGTATGGCCAGCGGCGCGCATCTCGTCCCTGAAAGCGAGCGCGGTTTCGTACCGGTGATGCCCGTCTGCAATAAACAAGCTTTTGTCGTAGAGCATTCCCACAATCTTGGCAATTGCCTCGGTATCCTCAATGGTCCAGGTCCGGTGCACGGTGCCGTCAGCTTCAGTAGCCTCTTGATCAGGCGGAAACTGCAAAAGGCTCTTGTAAACGGCGGCTACCTCATTACGGTCGTCGCCGAAAAGTGCGTGAATAGGTGTGAGGTTGGCTTTACAGGCTCGCATGAGGCTTAACTGGTCCTGCTTGGGGCCTTTGTAGGTCTTTTCGTGAGGCAGCACCTTGCCCTTGCCATAATCGTCGACCTTCACCAGGGCTACTATTCCGTCTATCTTGGAGCGGCCGCCGCCGGGTTCAGCAAAATCCATACGGTAAACAGTCAGTCCCACACGCTCCCGGCGTTCGAGTATTCCGCTTTCCATCCACTGTTTAAGGGTTGCAGCCGCGCGAGCGTAACGATTGTTCGCGGCGTCGTCCTCCGCGAATCGCTTTCCCAAAACCAGCCTTATGACATTCAGAGGATGAGTCTGGTAGAAATCCTCCTGCTCCTCCGGAGAAATTACGTCGTAAGGCGGCGTGATCAGCTTGTTCAAATCACCCGCAAGATTTCTGCTGTAATGAACCGCTCTGAAGGGCTTTACGTCTGCCATTAGGTTTGACCTCTGACAAAAGGACTTATGAAGTTAGATGCAGCGGCATGCCCGCGTTGCCCAGGAGCGAAAAGCTGCTAAGGTCTCGGGGCTATTTGGCCGCAGCATCGGGGAATGCGGCACTGCACAAAAATTATCAGAATTATGTAACATGCGCAGCGTGGGCAGGTCAACTTCGTGGGGATAATCCACGGAATGGATTACTTCTCCAGAGACGGAGAGTCGAACCAGAAGCCGGTGACCTGCGGAGGCGATTTCTTTCGATCCAGAACCAGCCTGATGAGCACGTCCTCTTTTTCTTTCCCGAAGCGCGCTTTAAACAGAGTGACAGTGCCGCCGTACTGAATGTAGAAACCGAGGTACTCCATAGACTTGAATTTCCCCAATCCCCTCTGCAAATTGGACTGCAACTGCAGAAAGCTCTCCCGATTCTGCGAATCCTTCATCTGCTTGGAGAAATCCCGAGTGTATTGAGCGTAGTCCCCTTCCGCGATCGCCCGCATCATGCCTTCCAGAACGGCGGTGGCCCGATCCTTGACCTGCTCCGTGTCGCCGGACATTTCCGCGGCCGTGACAGGACCGGACAGGAAAAATGTCAAGGCCAATACGGGCAAGAAAAGGAATTTAACGTTCCTGAACATGGGGATCAAACCTTCCACTCAAGGCCAACGAATCTCGACTCGCTGTCAGCCGCGGTTCATTTTGCCTTTTCCAGCACGCCAGGCCAATTCTTGTTCGCGCGCTCGATGTTAGGGGCCATGTCCTTTTGCCACTTGGTTCTGATATCGAGATTGTAATTCAAGTAAAGCTTGCCCTGGGAAACGGTCCACGCGTTTGGATCGATGTCCGCGGTGTACCCCTCCGCTACGGCCCAGGCGCAGTAACCTCCGTACTGAGGCACGTATTTTTCCGGGTCGGCCTTGAACAGGTTGAGATTCTCAGCACTGGAAAACTGCCACACAGCGCCATCCCATTTGAACTCAAATTCTTTCGTCCCTGAAGTGGGCTTTCCCTGAATGAAATAGGCTACAGGGTCATAACCTTTTATAGCCCTGCCCTGAACGTCTTTATTTATGGGATCTTTCTTGGCCAATGCGCATGTCTCGGCAACCGCTGCAATAAGAAATGCCGACAAGGCTACATGAACAACCGTCTTTAACAACTTCATGTCCCGGTCCTCCAATTTCACAATTGAGAATTCTTGGACTAATTCGATGAGGGCTTCACACCCTTCCCAATAGTAAGAGACAAACGGCCCCTTCGATAGTTTGACTGCAAGATCAACGATTACCACACTAATGACAAGACGTGAAGCAAAGGAGACCGAGCAATGTTAGAGATTCTCCCGCAAAGTCACGACAATATTCTGGCCGTAAGGGGCACGGGCAAGCTGAGTCGAGAGGATTACGAGGATGTTCTGATCCCGCGTTTGGAAGCCATGGTCAAGGAGCACCCCAAGGCGCGCTTCCTATTCCAAATGGACGACGACTTCAAGGGCTGGGATCTTGTAGCAGCCTGGCACTATGCTAGGTTCGGTTTCAAGCATAAAGATCGATTCGAGAAAGTGGCCGCGGTGTGCGGTCCAAAATGGGTCCACGCCAGCATGAAACTTCAGTCCTTTTTCGTCCACGGCGATATCAGGACCTTCCCGTGCGAAAAAAGCGTCGATGCCTGGAACTGGATCGAGGCGTGAAGAGCGGCCCATGCCGCTGGTAGGAGCTTTCAATCGACGGTCCGACCTTCAATAGAGGTCGTTAGGCCTCGCCCTATGCCTGCGTCTGGCCTGAAAGAGTTCGAACTCTTGCTTATAGCGGCTAGCTGCCATGAGAAATCTTTCCATGCTTCCCTCAAACAACCCGGCTTTCAATGGTGGCCAGGCGTCACGAGTGGAGGTAGCTTCATTGACGATCTTCTGAAGGAGGGATTGTCCATAATCAGGGGCAAAGGGATCGTCGTGTCTAACGGCAAAAAGACCCAGTGGCGAGTCCTCTGTGGGGCGGCGGGGTTTGGAGTTTAGCGCGAGATCAACGTTGACCATGCCTAGCAGACATTCGAATGTGTCAAAAGCGGTCTGGTAATCGGTCTCCAGAGAAAACAAACGCTTCAAGTTTTCTCCCAAGCAGCCATAGAGCCGGCGACTGAGTGGCACGCGCCAATGGATTGCTCCTCGGGGGTACTTGTGCTTTTCCATAATCTCGCATGTAGTCAGAGCAAGTGCCGGGCATGCACACGAGCTTCCCTCTGGAATGCGCGGTTTAAGCAGCAGCGTGGCAACCATGTCATAATGGCTTTTCGCCATAGCCCCAATGCAACCTGAGTAGAGGAGAATCAGGGCTGGATAAAGCGGTATGTTTACTGCCCAGCTAGCCCCTTTGCCTCGTGTCTCCAGGTTCGCCGCTCGCTCCAGGGACTGCACCCAGAGAGAGTCATAGTCAGTTCCGGTCCAGTAAATGCCGTTCGCGAATAGGGCCGACAAAGTGTCTGTCTTGGCTTCACATTCCTGCAATCTTGCTTCCAATTTTTCAGCATCCGCTGTTGACTCAAGGGGTGGAAGCGACTCTTCCGCAAGGGAAATTACTAGCTCGTCCGTGCGTTGACGAACGAAATCGTGAATCCCAATGCGATTCTTGTCCTGGGCAAGTTTCTTCAGGCGCTCGATGGCTTCCTCTTTCGAGGCGGGACAGGGCCGGTCAGAAAGTTGGATTCTGTATTTGCGGATCAATTCGCCTTTCCCAGCAACCAATCTCCCTAAATCCGGTTTTTCCCAATACCTGATTTTGAAAGTGGGCCTATTGGACTGCGAATACTCCTGTAGATATTCCTTCGCAGGATTGGACAGGAAATTCGAGACTATTATGAGTAGCCAGTCAGGCCGTTTTGCCGTGGCCCACGTTAAGGCACCATCTAGCTTGTCAGGAGATACCCCCTTTTTGTGATGTTTGCATTCTACGAACCACTTTTCAGTGTGCTCCTTTCCATCTACCTCTTTGACCCTCCGTTCGCATTCGATGTCGCGCCCTCTGTCCGACGGACTCGCCGGCAATCCTGTGCCTTTTCTCCAGTCGACATTCACGAAACCCAGTTCATGTAACAAGTCATAACAGAACTCTTCAAATTCAGTTGGGGTCAGATGATCTAACGAAAAGGGGTCCATTGTCCCCACCTCCTGGCAGGCATCAGACCGAAGTGAGCAATGACTCATCCGATGCAATGCCAATTATGGCTGTGGTTACACCGTTTATCTTATCACAGTGCCTTTTTCAACAGCAGAGTTTGGTGAATCCGCCGCACCTTTTGTAATCATTCACTTACGTGCGGGAGCGTCTCCCATGCCCCGAAGGGGTAGCCCAACAGTAGCCACGGGCGTAAGAAACTGTCTCAAAACTGGCAATTTCACCGTATCGTCGGTAGGGGCGGTTCGGGAACCGCCCGAAATCAGGGCGCTTCTCGAAGCGCCCCTACTCTAAATTCCGTCCATTTCAGGGTTTTGAGACAGTTTCGTAAGCCCGTGGAGAATGGTCCATACCATCATTTGGATCACCGACCCTGGAGGGGTCGACCAGAATGTGAGTTGGACTTCGGGATTGGGCGACCCCTCCAGGGTTGGTGATTCAGGGCTGTGGCAGAGCTTCCGGTCCACGGGTTACACCCGTGGCTACCATTGGTACGCCCCTCCAGGGCTCAGAATCCCTTCTACCCCCATAAGACTGAACAGTCACTACCTTTTCGTCATTTGGGTTGACTTTCAGGCCTCCGCTGGTAGTTTAATATGTTTCGATCAAGGACCACACGCCGGGCCAGTAAGACCCCGAGAGAGGCAAGGCGACTCGTGAAAAAAGATACGGGAGTTTTTTGAAGGGGGTCCGGGGTCCCGCGTTTCGCGGGATTTGCAAAAAAGTTTCCCCCGGAAACGATTCTTCTTCTTACCACACCCCCGGCACCTTGGAGGGCATTGTTATGGATTACAAGGATACGTTGAATTTACCTAAAACTTCGTTTCCCATGAAAGCGAACTTGCCCAAGCGCGAGCCCGATATGCTCAATGCCTGGGAATCACAGAATATTTACAGGAAGATCCTTGAGGTCAGCAAAGGTCGGGATAAATACATTCTCCATGACGGCCCTCCGTACGCCAATGGCCACATACATTTGGGGACGGCTCTGAATAAGATCCTGAAGGACATGATTGTCAAATCCAAGTTCATGGCAGGGTATGACTCGGACTACGTGCCCGGATGGGATTGTCACGGCCTGCCGATTGAGCATCAGGTGGACAAGGAGCTTGGCGACAAAAAGGCGCAAATGACCAGCGTGCAGATAAGGCAGCAGTGCAGAGCTTACGCGGAGAAGTTCATCGATATCCAGAGAGAGGAGTTCAAGCGCCTCGGAGTTTTCGGCGAGTGGGAAGACCCTTACCTGACCATGGCCTATCCATATCAGGCTACGATCGTACGGGAGTTGGGGAAATTCTTCGCGGCGGGATCGGTTTATCGCGGCAAGAAACCCGTGTACTGGTGCGCGTCCTGCGTAACAGCGCTTGCGGAAGCTGAAGTGGAGTACATGGATTCTTCTTCACCGTCCATTTACGTGCGATTCCCCGCGAGGGAGGACTTTTCCGCACGAATTCCGGAAGTCAAAGGCAAGCGTGTTTACATGCTTATCTGGACCACCACGCCTTGGACCATTCCGGCGAACCTGGCCATCGCTGTGCATCCTGATGAATCCTACGCGGCTGTGGAAGCCGGCGACGATGTGTACATCCTCGCCGAACGGCTCGTCGCGATTAACATGGATGCATTCGGCATCAATAATTATCGAGTGCTGGCCACCTTTCCGGGCAGTTTGCTCGAAGGCCTCAAGGCCACTCACCCCATCTATGACAGAGAATCACAATTGATCCTGGCCCCGTTCGTGACGCTGGACACCGGCACAGGCGCGGTTCACATCGCGCCCGGCCACGGGCAAGAAGACTACGAAGTCGGGCTGAAGTACGGCATCGAAGTTTACGCGCCGGTTGACGATCACGGGCGCTTCACTGATGAGGCCGAATTCTTTACGGGCAAGTTCGTTTTCGACGCGAATAAGGATGTCAGCGCCAAGCTCAAGGAACTCGGAGCCCTCATGGCCGAAGAAAAAATGGAGCACAGCTATCCGCACTGCTGGCGCTGCAAGCAGCCCGTGATCTTCAGAGCGACCCATCAGTGGTTCATTTCCATGGAACGTACCGGGCTGCGGCGAGACGCGCTTAGCGCCATCGACACCGTGAAATGGATACCCAAATGGGGACGGGACAGGATTTACGGCATGATCGAGCATCGGCCCGACTGGTGCATTTCACGCCAGAGAAGCTGGGGTGTTCCCATTACGGCCATGCGATGCGCTGAATGCGACGACATTGTGGCCCCGCCGGAGTTGTTCGAAAAGGCCGCTCGGCTCTTTGAAGAAAAAGGCGCGGATGTATGGTTTGGGTCCGATGTCGAGGACCTCGCGCCCGCGGGCCTGACTTGCCCTTCGTGCAAGAGTTCGTCCCTCATAAAGGAAACGGACATCCTGGATGTCTGGTTCGACTCGGGAGTCAGCTGGGCAGCTGTTTGCGAAAAACGCCCGAATCTGAATTATCCCACTCAAATGTACCTTGAGGGTAGTGATCAGCATCGCGGCTGGTTCCACAGCGCTCTGCTCACCTCCGTCGGCACGCGTGGGGGAGCGCCGTACCGAAACGTGCTCACCCACGGATTTGTGGTAGACGGCCAGGGCAAAAAGATGTCCAAGTCCTTGGGTAACGTGATTCAGCCTCAGGAAATCATCAACAAATATGGCGGTGATATTTTGCGGCTGTGGGTCTCCGCGGAAGACTATCGGGACGATATCCGGATCTCACCGGAGATTCTCGAACGGCTGTCCGAAGCATATCGACGCATTCGGAACACTTGCCGCTTTTTGTTGGGCAACCTCGCGGACTTCAATGCCGACGAGCACATGGTCCCGGTCGATCAGATGAGGGACCTGGATCGGTTCGCGCTGGACAGATTGAATAGAGTCATCGAACGGGTCTGCAAGGCTTACGATGAATTTGAATTCCATATTGTATTTCACACGCTCTACAACTATTGCACGGTTGATCTGTCTTCCCTTTACCTGGACATCTTGAAGGACAGGCTTTATGTGGAAAGGTCGGACGGCAGGCTCAGGCGGTCCGCGCAGACAGCTCTCCATCACATCCTGTCCAGTCTGGTCAGGCTCATGGCCCCCATTCTAACGTTCACCGCGGAAGAAGTTTGGGCAAGTTTTCAAGCCTCCGATACCAAGCCCGAAAGCGTCCATCTGACCGGGTTCCCGGAACCTATTGCCGGAGTCAAATTGACGGAAGAAGAAAGCGACCGATGGGAGACGATGTTGGCGCTCCGCCAGGAAGTGTCTCGAGTGCTGGAACAGGCGCGAGCGGCAAAGCTTATTGGGTCCTCTTTGGAAGCACGTGTGCTCATTGAAGCCCCGCCCAAGATCATTGACGCCATGAGCAAGCTTGAAGATCCCGAAGGTTTTTTCATCGTGTCGCACCTCGACGTGGACACTGTGGCTGCCGCAACCGCGGAAGCTCAAGAAGAAGACCGACTGGCCGGCGTACGAGTCCAGGTATTCAGAGTCGAAGGAGACAAGTGCCCCCGCTGCTGGCTTTGGACTTCCGACGTGGGGTCGGACAAAGACTACCCGCACGTTTGCCAAAGATGCGCGGGAGTGCTGAGAGAATCGGGCATCCAAGTCGAGGAAGGATAAGAATATTTCGGGGAGGCCCTTTTTGTAAAAAGGGCCTCCCCGAACCCCTCGCCAAAAACTTTCACATCATGGCCGCTGGGTTCCCCCCGCTGTTAGCGGAGGGAACCCAGCGGCACAAGACGTTGCTTTCTTTGAAAGAGGCACGCGGAAACTTTCTTACACAAGAAAAGTTTCCGCCATATGTGACTTGCCAAAATTGCTGTCCGATTTGCATGGGCGACGACCCGTCATTCCGGCGAAAGCCGGAATCTAGAGGAAACTGGGTCCCGGCTTTCGCCGGGACGACGCACACAGCCCTTCGGGAACAATTTTACTTCTCAGGGCGGGCACGGACTGCCCTGCACATGTAAGCCGATTTTGGATGCATCATACTGGACAATCAGGGTGTTTTGGATGGCAGAGTTACAAGTTAGTCGGATAAATAGACTCACCTTTCTGGGGTCAATAGCCTGTCTCCTTCTAATTGCCGATCAGGTCACCAAGTTTCTGGTCTTCTCTCGAATTCCACTTAACCGAGCAATTGAGCTGATCCCCGGGGTACTGGATTTGGTTCACGCGAGAAATCCCGGCGCGGCCTTCGGCATGATGGCGGGCTCCGCGTGGGAGTTCCGGTCACTTTTTTTTATCGTCGTTTCCGTAGTTGTGCTGGTAATAATTGCGTTAGTAGTGGCCTTCTCCAAGGACATGGATTCTTACTTGCTGCTGGCATATTCGTTGTTTTTTGGCGGAGCGCTGGGAAATCTGGTGGATCGGGTACGTTTCGGTGAGGTTATCGACTTCATCGACGTTCATTGGGGAGACCTGCACTGGCCTGCGTTCAACGTGGCAGATTCCGCGCTCAGCGTGGGCGCGGTCCTATTCGTCTTTCATCTCTTATTGAAACGATGATTCGTGGCGGGGCACGCTTTCTTGCGTAAGAAAAAGGGAAATTCTTTTTACCAAATTCATTCGGGATGAAGTCGTGGAAAAGAAAGACTGTCCCAAAGGCCTATCCCGGAATCGTTTGGATTTCGATGAGGCGTTACGAATCGCTGAGGTATGGAGGGGGACACGGAAATGAATGAATTCCTGTACGTGGGACTCAAGGCTCAGGTGCTTGCACTTGATCGCGAAACAGGGGAGGTAGTCTGGCGAAGAAGTTTGCCCAGTTGGAATTGGTTCGGAGATTCTTTCGTTACTATCGCCTTGGACAATGGGAGTATCTTCGCTCACACCGTAGGTAGGCTATACTGTCTGGACGCAGAGACTGGAATAATCAAGTGGCAAAACAATCTGAAGGGGGTCGGATACGGCACAGCGAATCTCGCCACCGGCAACTCATGGACCAAGAACGCGGAGGTCGCCCAGAGAAAAATGCAAAGGGCGGGGAAGATTCCAGTCCTTGCGAGCGCTCTTTTGTTCGCGGTTGCCATTGGGAGGCTACTTCTACTGGCTTAGTCGTAAATTGGGTCTGTTCCTCGTTCCCAGGCTCTGCTTCCAAGAGCGGCGTGGTCGCGAGCCCTTGATTCCAGAGACAACTGTCCTAACCAAACTCGGCAGTGTCCGGGCGGAGCCCGGACGGCATGGGTTCCCAGGCAGAGCCTGGGAACCAGAGTGACAGGCTGAGCAAACGTGCCTACAAAAAGGGGCTCCCCGATCACCGCCCAAACAACCCGCTGCCCCACTCGGATCGGACGATCTCTTTCTTCAGGGATATGCCTCGGTTAAGGAATTCTGCCTTAATGTTTTCCCACTCCTCGACAGGGACCCCGGAAATTATGAGATAACGGGTGAACAGGTGGAAGAGTTGAGCCTTGCTCCCTCTCAGAGTCATGGGGTCCAGGTTGGCTGCCACAATGTCCGCGGGTTCCTTCAGTTCTTGAACCGAAAGACAGTCAAGTCGAACTTTTTTACCCACATCATTAAGAGCGACGTTCTTCCGAGCAGCCTCTACCGCCACCGGATCATTATCCACGGCCCTGACTTCTTTGGCTCCCAGTTTGGCCGCGGCAATTGCCAGAATTCCCGAACCGCAGCCCACGTCAAGCACGGTGAAGCTCTCCCCGGCCTCGTTATACTCGTCGGTCGCTTCTTCCAATAACTCCAGACACCCCTGGGTGGTCTCGTGAGTTCCCGTGCCGAATGCTTCCGCGGGCTCAATGATAATGGTAACGCGCCCGTACGGCTCCGGCTTGATCCACGGCGGTGTGACAAGCAATTTGCGTCCTATGGGGAGCGGCTTGAAATTAACCTGCCAGGCTATGGCCCAGTTCTCGGACTTGAGGGGAGCCGTTCTCGCTTCGGGTTCCCTCGCATCGGGAAAGATCTCGCGCAGATGGTGGAGAAAAGCCTTCAATTCTACCAACACGGCCTGCCACCTGTCTTGTGGCAGATACGCTGTCACAAGGCTTCTTTCCGCGTCTATCTCGTCCAGGACCACGCCGCTGGCCTGATGCTCATGAAAGAAGTTGGCAACCCCATCCACCATGCAGGGATCAAGGGCGACCTCGAAGGTCATCCATTGCTGTTCTCGTACAGAGGTAGTCATTTCTGACATATATATCAAAGGGATTCCCGAAAGCATAGGAGGATCGCGTGCAAGGGTGTCTGTTTAGCTGCGCGGAGACGTCGAGAAGATTGTAGAGTGCATTTTCGCCGGAGAGAATGAGGGGTGCAATGGCACGGCATGGAGCTTGTCTCCCGCGAAAAAAAAACAGGCCGGTCCTGACAGGAGGAACCGGCCCGCGCTTGGCCTTTTTGGGATGTCGGAAGCAGGTTCAATCCACCCGCTTCATGCATCTTTCGGCTTCTTCGCTAGTCTGTCGGTACAGCTCTCTGAACTTTATCTCCAGGAGCCGGTTCTGATCGTACTGCGAAAACAGGCTGTCCATCGCGCTTATGGTGCCCTGGTTTTTGGGCTGTTTGGACATGTTCTCGATTTGCATTTGGTAGCCCTTGGAAACACTATTGTGGAACGAGGCCCTGGCTTCGTAACTGCGCGCCTGGTTTACCAGTTCCTGGCACACATTCAAGTACAGGGTCCTGTCCGGATACGCGGGGCCGGCTGCCAAGATTAACACGAGGGAACAAATTGCAAGGGGGATTATGAGTGATCTGGGGTTCATGGAGACCCTCTCGTTTTTTGTTTATTCTATACCAAGATCTCCATAATTTCTCAAGTATTATTTTAGATAATTGGTATAAATTTATAATTTTAAAACTATTTTTAGTTAAAAGCCTCAAGACGGCCGACCCCGCGCTCCGCCAAAAACCGGGGGATTGACTATTTCGAAGGCTATCGGTAGGGTGAAGGTCTGCGCCGGAGACCGGCGAAATCAGGCCTATTCCATGATACCGATGTGTTTTCAAACGTAGGATTTGCAGGAAATCCCTCGGTCAACGGGATTACTCCAAAAGGTCGGTTTTTAGGATTTCCTGCTTGAAGGCACATTCGCATTACAGGAGGACCATTGTCAGACCCATTCAGGACCATTGAGTGGAAAGGCGATCACATAAGGCTGTTGGATCAAACCCTTCTTCCTCAAGAAGACAAATACATAGAGATCCGGACCGTGGACGAGATGTGTGACGCGATCAGACGTCTTGCGGTAAGAGGCGCGCCGGCCATCGGTATCGCAGCGGCCATGGGCATAGCATTGGGCATGCTCGAAGGGCCTGACAGTGACCGCGAGGCGTTCGATAGGCTATTTGGCGAAGTATGCGATCAGATAGCTGCCACTCGACCGACCGCGGTCAATTTGTTTTGGGCCGTGGACCGAATCAAAGCCTTGCGCCGAGTTTCCGCCGACCTGCCCATTTCCGAACTAAAACGGCTCCTGGCAGAAACTGCGGTGTTGATGGAGCAGGAGGATCGGGCGCTGTGCGAGCGCATCGGCTCGGCCGGAAGCGATCTGTTGAATGACGGCGATACCGTTCTGACCCATTGTAACGCCGGGGGGCTGGCCACGGCAGGATACGGGACGGCCCTGGGAGTGATCAGAGCTGCCTTTGAGCAGGGAAAGCGGATCACGGTAGTGTCGGACGAAACCAGGCCCTTAAACCAGGGCTCACGAATCACGGCCTGGGAACTGAAGAAGTTGGGTATCCCGGTCACCTTGATCCCTGATAACACGGCCGGAGCGCTCATGCAAAGGGGAGAAATCCAGAAGGCGATTGTGGGCGCGGACCGAATCGCGGCCAACGGAGATGCAGCCAACAAGATAGGGACTTACTCGGTGGCCGTTCTGGCGAATTACCACAAAATCCCATTCTACGTTGCCGCTCCTCTTTCCACTATAGACATGTCGCTTTCTTCCGGCAGCCTTATCCCCATAGAGGAACGCGACCCAAAAGAAGTTACACATCTGTGCGGAGTCAGGATAGCTCCCGAAGGGATAAATGTCCGGAACATAGCTTTTGATGTCACTCCACACGATCTTATTCACGGTATTGTCACTGAATGGGGAGTTGCCTCTAACCCTTACGAAGAAGCCTTCAAGCGTTTTTTCGAAAGGCAAAAAAGAGAGGCGAAGTCATGAAGCCGATTCTTCGCGACGCCTCCACAGGACAGACGCTGAACGTGGTCGAGCTGGTTGATTCCGAATCCGGACAGCAACTGGGAATGATTGACGCGGAACGAGCTATGGAGGGCCTGAGGTGCGGGAACTACACGCTCGACACGGACCTTTACGAACTGACCATGGTGGCCGGTTACCGTAGCCTGGGCAAGAAAAACCAGCGTGCGTGTTTCGATCTGTATTACCGCCAGAATCCCGATGACGGCGCGTTTTGCGTGTTTGCAGGCCTGGAGAGCGTCATCAATTATGTCAACAACTTGGGCATCTATCCTGACGACATCGAGTATTTGGCACGCACGGGCGTCTTCTCTCCTGAAGCCCTCGATCAATTGGCTTCGGGCATAGAGTTCACCGGTGATATCTGGGCCGTGCCAGAGGGCAGCGTGGTGTTTCCCAACGAACCGCTCATACGAGTGGTCGCTCCTATTCCACAAGCACAGATTTTGGAAACCACCATGCTCGCGCTGGTGGGCCATCAAACTCTTATAGCTACAAAAGCGGCCAGACTGTGCATCGCGACGAAAGGCGCGCCCGTTATCGACTTCGGTACTCGCCGGGCTCACGGTGTGCAGGCCGCGCTCTACGGCGCGAGGGCCGCATACATCGGAGGATGCGCAGGAACGTCCAACACGAAAGCAGGCAAGCTCTTCGGCATCCCTGCGAAAGGAACGCACGCTCATAGCTGGGTGGAGAGCTTTGACGAGGAGATTGATTCTTTTAGAGGGTTTGCCGAGGTTTTCCCTGACAATTCGGTATTCCTGGTCGACACGTACGATACGCTGGAAGGGGTACGCAAGGCCGCTGAAGTAGCAGAAGAGATGAGAAAAGCAGGAAAGCGTCTTATGGGGATTCGGATCGACAGCGGGGACCTGGCTTATTACTCCAAAGCCGCTCGCCGAATACTGAATGCCGCAGGTTTCCCGGACGTGAAGATCCTGGCCAGCAGCGATCTCGATGAATGGCTGATAGAGAGTCTCCGAGACCAGGGAGCACAAATAGACATCTGGTGCGTAGGTACCCGCCTGATCACTTCCTATCAGACCCCGGCCCTTGGAGTGGTGTACAAGCTGATGGCCGCGGATAAAGGTGACGGAAAGCTTTTGCCCAAGATCAAGATCTCGCAAAATCCCCAAAAGGTAACCAATCCGGGAGTGAAAAAAATCATCCGTTTCTACAACGGCAATGATCGGATGATCGGCGACCTTCTGGCTCAAGAGGATGAACCGATCCCGTCAGGCGAGTTCGTACGTGCTCATCATCCCATGTACGATTACATGAAAAAGACCTACAGGCCGCCCTACTCTGCGGCAGAGCTTATGGTCCCGATCTTTCTTGACGGCAGACAGGTCTATCAGCCTCCCAGTCTAGAGGAGGTCAAAGCGAGGGCTGCAAAGGACATTGGCAGCCTGGAGCCTGAGTACAAGCGCTTCACCAATCCTCACATCTACAAGGTGTCTCTGTCTGACCGGTCCTACCAAATCAAGAAAGGCCTACTCGATTTCTATCAGGACAGAAACCAAACCAGCAAAGAATAGCACGAGGCGGCCTGCACGCTGCTGCGTTCGGGCCGCCAAACGATAAGAGGGCCGCACCTGGCACTCTCGTCTCCGCAATATTCTCCTCCAGCCCGCGCTCATTTCTCAACACGCAGGTGGTTGACCACCTTTCTTGGGTTCCTGGCGGCGCAGGTCCCCTTGACAAGAGGGGCCGCTGTGTCCAAATGTATTGGTAGACTGCGTTAGCAGGTAAGCCCCGAGTATCATTGGTATAATTTAGGTTGAGACAGGCTTGCCTCACGCGGATTCAACAGACCTCATCGGATGCGGAAACCGTCTGAAACAAGGCCTTTGGAGCATTTTCAAGGTGTATTTACGCTTGCGACCCGGAAGACCCTTCCGGACGATTCCCGCGAAAAGATAACCGGCTTTCCGGGAGGTGAAGGTGACAGAACAAGACGTCAACAAAGTAAAGATCATTACTTTATCTGAAACCGGACCATCGGGCCGGGAAAGGGAAACGGCCCTCGAGGAGCATAAAAAGACCGAACCCATGAAAGTTTCCGGGACACGAGAGCCCGGGGAGAAAGGGCCTGAAGCCGAAGCGGACCCGCTGGAAGCGGCGAAAAGAGAGGCCGAGGAGAACCGTGATCGATGGATTCGCTCTGTAGCCGACCTTGAGAATTATAAGAAACGAGCCTTGCAGGAAAGGAGTAACCTCCTCAAGTATCGTAACGAAGAACTCCTCAGAGACTTTCTTCCGGTTCTGGACAACATGGAGCGGGCTCTGGCCCATTGTGAAGAGAGCGGGCGTTCGGATTCTTTGACAGAGGGTGTCTGTCTGGTAGTAGGGATGTTCCGCGAAGTCCTGGAAAGATACGGCGTCAAGGAGATCAAGGCTTTGGGCGAAGCGTTCGATCCGCATTTGCATGAAGCCATCGCGCGCAGCCCCGCCGAGGGCATGCCACCGAACGTGGTGGTACAGGAACTGGAAAAAGGTTACATGTATCAAGACCGCCTGCTGAGGCCCGCCAAGGTCGTGGTCTCGGTCGCCGGGACTCAGTGATGTCACGAAAAAGGAATAAACTTAAGAAATAACGGGTAGGAGGAAAAGATGGCCGGCAAAGTAATCGGGATTGATTTGGGAACCACGAACTCTTGTGTAGCTGTTATGGAAGGCGGGGACCCGGTGGTGATGCCCAATTCGGAAGGTGGCCGAACCACGCCTTCCATGGTTGCATTTGCGGATTCGGGTGAACGCCTCGTGGGGCAGGTTGCCAAAAGGCAGGCAATTACTAACCCGGAGAACACCCTTTTCGCGATCAAACGGCTGATCGGGCGAAAATTCACTGCCCCGGAAGTCCAGGGAGACATCAAAATTCTTCCCTACCAGATCGTCGACGGAAAGGGAGGTGATGCGTACGTCAAAGTTCGAGGAAAGGAATACTCTCCCGCAGAGATATCCGCAATGATCCTCCAGAAAATGAAACAGACCGCGGTCGACTATCTAGGTGAAGACGTGACTGATGCTGTGGTCACGGTTCCTGCCTACTTTAATGATTCCCAGCGACAGGCTACCAAGGACGCAGGTCGAATCGCGGGCTTGAATGTTCTTCGGATCATCAACGAGCCTACTGCCGCTTCATTGGCTTACGGCCTGGACAAGAAGAAAGACGAAAAGATAGCCGTATTCGACCTCGGGGGCGGCACCTTTGACATATCGATTCTGGAAATCGGTGAGGGAGTCTTTGAAGTCAAAGCGACCAATGGTGACACCCATCTCGGAGGGGAAGACTTCGATTTGCGGGTAATGGATTACCTGGCCGCGGAGTTCAAAAAAGATCAGGGCATTGACCTGCGAAACGACAAGATGGCCTTGCAGCGACTCAAAGAAGCCGCGGAAAAGGCCAAGATAGAGCTGAGTTCGTCCATGGAGACGGACATCAACCTTCCGTTTATTACGGCTGACGCGTCCGGGCCCAAACATCTCACCATGAAGCTTAATCGCTCCAAACTCGAGGGCCTGGTAAACGAACTGATCGAGAAAACGGTCGGCCCTTGCCGGACCGCGTTGAAAGACGCGGGGCTGGGCACCAACCAGATCGACGAGGTGATTCTGGTCGGTGGCATGACGCGCATGCCTGCGGTTCAAGCAAAGGTGAAAGAGCTTTTCGGCAAGGAGCCGCATAGGGGGGTCAACCCTGACGAAGTAGTGGCCATCGGTGCGGCCATCCAGGGCGCGGTCCTCAAGGGCGACGTCAAGGACGTGCTCCTTCTGGACGTGACCCCGCTGTCGCTCGGAATCGAAACTCTTGGCGGTGTCTTCACTCGTCTGATTGAGAAAAACACGACAATTCCCACTCGAAAGAGCCAGATATTCTCGACCGCTTCGGACAATCAACCGTCCGTGTCGATTCACGTGCTACAAGGCGAAAGGCAGATGGCGGGAAATAACAAGACCCTGGGGCGTTTCGAGCTTGTGGGTATTCCTCCCGCGCCTAGAGGTGTCCCGCAGATCGAGGTCACGTTCGACATCGACGCCAACGGAATCGTCCATGTCTCAGCCAAGGACCTTGGAACCGGCAGGGAGCAATCCATCAAGATCACAGCCTCCAGCGGGCTATCCGAAGAAGAGATCCAGAACATGGTCCGTGACGCGGAATCTCACGCTGAAGAAGACAGGAAGAAGCGCGATCTGGTGGAAGCGCGCAACCAGGCCGATTCCATGGTCTATATGACCGAGAAGACCCTTAAGGAGCACGGCGACAAGGTGGATGCCGCTACCAAAAGCGCGATCGAAGCCGCGCTGGGCCGGGTCAAGACGGCTATGGAAGGCTCCGATACCGAAGAGATCAAACGAACCCTGGAAGAGCTGCAACAGGCCTCGCACAAGCTTGCGGAAGCCATGTACCAGCAGGCTGCCGGAGCAGAAGGAGCCGGGCCTGGGGCGGGAGCAGCCGGAGCAGGCGCAGGCCCGGGTGGACCTCAAGCCTCAGCCAAACCCGATGAGGACGTGGTCGACGCGGAATACGAAGAGGTCAAAGAGGAACGCAGAAAATAGACCATTCGCTTCGGTCTGATCGGTCAGAAAATTACCTCGATTTGAATTCCCGGCCCGGGAGTGCACTGCTGGCTTGTCCAGCAGTGTTTCTTGCACTTTCGCTGATGCAACGATTCCACCTGTCGCTTCGCGACACGGACGCGGTGGCGTGCGGTTCCCCCGTGTACAAAGTTATTATTTCAAGAGAGTGGAGTAGTCTCTGGAACCGTGCAACACTCGAACAATGTCCACCCGTTTTTTGCCCGCTCGATAGAAAACGATGTAAGTCTTGACAGGAAAGCATCGCAATTCGGGGGCAAGATCATCTCGAACGGGCCCAATTTTCGGGAAACGAGCAATTCGAATGCAGACGTCTTTGATCCTTTTCACAAAGTTTATTGCAGCAGATGGGTCGTCCTGTGCGATATGATCAAGAATACGGTTAAGGTCTCCCCGAGCTGACGGAGAGAAGTAAAGTCTGCTCATTGTTTGGCTTTGGAGATCTGTCCGGCCCTTTCTTCGAGTTCATGCAAGACTTCATCCCCTTCGATGCTTTCGCCGCTTTCAATCTCCGAGAGCCCTTGTTTGATGTCCAGACGGAGTTGATCACGCTTCCGGAGCAAATTCAAGGCCTCATGGATTATTTGAGATTCGCTCTCGTACTGGCCGGTGCGAAATAAGGTATGGACTATTTCCTCAATTTCAGGGGTAACTTCGAGGCTCATGATTTCACACCTCCATTTATGAAAACAATAACACGATACCCAAGGCCGGTCAAAGACATCCCGGATGGGACCTTGGCCGGCATCAAAAGGCAATCAGGGCTGACTCTGATAGAGGATATCAAGACTCTGAAACGGAAGGAATGAGATGGGAACCTCTATAGCATTGCTTCGGAAGGAAAAAGATAGCGACTTTGGCGTGGATTTTCCTGACTTCCCAGGGTGCATTACTGCGGGAAAGACTTTGGACGAGGCTAACAAGAGGGCATCAGAGGCTCTGAAATTCCATATCAAAGGAATGCTTGAGGACGGAGACCCCATCCCCGAACCGAGTTCCCTTGACGAGATTATGGCTGATCCGGCCAATGATCACGCTGTGCCATTCCTTGTTACTGTCCCGGACACCAAGACCAAACGAGTCAATATCACACTTCCGGAGAACGATTTGGAAGCTATTGACGACTATGCAAAGCGGCACAAAATGTCCAGGTCGGCTTTCTTGCTTGAGGCAGCAAAGCGGGCCCTGGGTTCCGAGAACCGGGCTTAATGGCCTGCCCTACACTTTGAAGGACAGGCCCTTGGGATGGAACGGTGGCGCCACCTTCATTGCGCGGCGCCGACCGGTTAACTATCTGTTATCCATTTGAGAACCGTGGTCCTGATGGGGCAGGGACGTTATACGACCCTCCGAAAGCGCGCCCCACAGGCCTCGGCGGTTGCTCCTGGCTTCGTTTTCAAGGCCCTTGTAGTCCACAAAGGTGACGTGAACGTAATCCCTGGTGACAAAGCCCAGGCCCTTTTTGATTATTTCCGCGTTTACATCAATCGGCTCGCCCGAGATACCGGGAACCAGGACGTAAGCCAACAGTCTATTCTTGTCGTCGAGCCTATCCCATTTTCTTATCCAGACCTCCGCGGACTTGCCATCCAGCAGGGACCGGACAAAATCTCGGGCCGTCTCCCAAATGTCGTTTCTTCTAATGTAGGACAGCACCTGGTGGTCCAGGCCCTTGATTCTGTCCCTGTTGCGTGGCGAGCCTACCCCCAGCAGCCGCACGGTGACGACTCGGTCTTGCTCGAGCATTTTAAGCCTCAGCAAGTTAGGAGCTTCCACCGCGACAAGGCGGGCCCGACCGTACAGCATATATCGCGGACTCATGGACCAGGACGAGCCGAGGAGGCCCAGCACAAGAAACAAGACAACGCATGAGCCGAAAAGTCCTCTAGACGTGAGCATCCCCTCCTCCAACCATGCCCTCACGCACATAAGTTCTCCATCGGTCCGAAGCCCGAGGAAAGCTTACAATCGTCACTTTGTCTTAATGAGGTTTTGCGACTTCACAGCATCCCACATCGAGTTGCCGCTGGCAACTATTTTTTCCCCTTTACAATCTCTTTGAGAGCCTTCGCCGCGGTGAATCGAGGCAGTCTCATGGCTGGAATAGTCATCTTCTTCCCTGTGCGAGGATTGACCCCTTTGCGAGGATTCATCTCGATCACTCTGAAAGTCCCCAGATCCGAGATGCGGATCCTCCCTTTATTTGTTTTCAGTGAAGAGTGAATCGTCTGCACGATGGTGTCCAGTACCGTTGCGGCAGCCTTCTTCGTGATGTCCGCTCGTTCCGAAATCAGGGACACTATTTCAGGTTTTGTCATCGAATCGTCTCCTTTCCATTTTTAATGCAGCGAATAAAACCCAAAACAAAAAGTCTTCAACGCATCAGGGCGCCTGCTGGCAGACCTCTACCCTGCCACGCCCCTCCGCAAAGAAAATACCCATATCAGCGCGTTACGCCTCAGGATGATCCGTGTTATACTGTTACCCTGCGTTGTTGAAATCGCCCATATGACGATGCAAGAGATGCACCAAGCTCGTCCCGGCACGCAATGAGCGGTATGGAGAGAGGCTGCCGAGTCTGTGCTGAAAATGGCACAATTGTTGCCCTATTTATGGTCTGCCAATTAGCTTGACACAAATGTCCACCAACTTTACGGTCCGTTTGGTCCGGCTTCCCATCAAAAGCCTTCGCAGAGCCCCAACATCCCCTTTCGAGCCTAAGCGATCTCAACCTATTGCGCCTTCGCCTTGTTGGTGGTATACAGCGACGGGACAGGCCTTGACCTGCTGTGGCACAAGCAAATGGGAATTTGGCTATTCGAGTGCAACGGCTTGCTCAAGCCAACGAGACCGGTCAAAGCCGTGAGGAATTAGCGCCATGGAGAAGATGGTCATCCGAGGCGGGGCGCCTCTAAAAGGAACGGTGGAAATAAGCGGTTCCAAGAATGCCGCGCTGCCGATCATGTGCGCCTGTCTGCTAACCAGAGATGAGATGACCTTGCACAGAGTGCCGGCGCTGAGGGATATTCTCACCGCAAAACAGCTTCTCTTGCAGCTCGGCGCTCAGCTTGACGACTTTACCTCCGGCACGGTCAGGATAAAAGCCTGCAACATCACGGATCATATCGCTCCGTACGAGCTTGTGAAGACCATGCGGGCTTCGGTCATGGTCTTAGGGCCGCTCATGGCACGGGAAGGCAGGGCCGACGTGAGTCTTCCCGGCGGTTGCGCGATCGGCGCCAGACCGATTGATCAGCATCTTAAAGGTCTTGAGGCGATGGGCGCCACCATAGATTTGGAAAACGGCTACATCCTGGCTCGCGCGGGAAGGCTCAAAGGGGCTGATATCACCTTCGACATGAAGACCGTCACGGGAACCGAAAACCTAATGATGGCCGCGGCGCTGGCAAAGGGAACTACGATCCTCCGGAATTGCGCGGTGGAACCCGAGGTGACGGAATTGGCCCATTTTATAAATCGAATGGGCGGCAGTGTGGATGGAGCAGGAACGGAAACCCTGATCATAGACGGGAGAGAAGAACTGCACGGAATCGTCCATCCGGTAATGCCCGACCGCATTGAGGCCGGGACATACCTCATGGCAGGGGCCATAACGCGCGGGGACCTTCTGGTCCGAGGATGCGTCCCTTCCCATCTTGGAAAGCTTTTGGAGCTTCTGGATGAGGCGGGGCTGCGATTGGAGGTCGGCGAAGACGAAATTCGCGTGATTTCCAACGGCAGGGTCAAGAGCCGGGACGTGGAAACCGACCCGTTCCCGGGATTCGCCACCGATTTTCAAGCTCAGTACATGGCTTTGATGTCATTGGCTGATTCTCGGTGCCGAATTACCGAAAACGTATTCGAGAACCGTTTTATGCACGTGCAGGAATTGGTCCGGATGGGGGCTCGCATAAGGGTATCGGGGAGAACGGCCCAAGTCGACGGTGTGGAAAAGCTTTCCGGAGCCCACGTCCAGGCAACGGACCTGCGAGCCAGCGCATCGTTGATTCTCGCCGGCTTGGCTGCTGAAGGGGTGACTGAAATCCACCGGGTGTACCATTTGGACAGGGGCTATGAGCGAATCGAGGAGAAGCTTTCGATGTTGGGGGCCGATATACGCAGAGAGAAGGACGAAATACTCTGAATCGTCAGCGGAAATGCCACTGACACGTTATCGCCGCGGTCATTCTTCGTTGTCATTCTTAATGATCCTCCGCACCACTGCCATACGCAAAGTTGAACTATCATGAGAACTGCTGAAATAACACGCAAGACATCCGAAACCAGGGTCAAAGTCAACCTGACTCTTGATGGAACGGGGAAACGGTCCATTTCCACAGGCATCGGTTTTTTCGATCATATGCTGGATCATGTTGCCCGCCACGGCATCTTTGACCTCGAGATATCCGCCAAAGGCGACCTCCATGTTGATCATCACCATACCGTGGAAGACGTGGGGCTCTGTCTTGGCGATGCGTTGCGAAAAGCCCTCGCTGACAAAGGCGGAATTAGGCGGTACGGCGCTGCCACTGTACCAATGGACGAGGCATTGGCTTCCGTGACACTTGACCTTTCCGGCCGAGCCTTGCTGGTCTTTTCCAACCCGCTTGCAGATCGCTCCGCGGGCGATTTTGCCATGGATCTTGTGCCCGTGTTCCTGCAGGCCCTGTCGGATCGAGCGGGAATAACCATGCATGCTTCGGTTCACACCGCGGAGAATCCGCATCACGCGGCTGAAGCTATTTTCAAGGCGCTGGGAAGAGCGTTAAGAGAGGCTGTGGAAATAGACCCCAAAGTGAAAGGCATCCCTTCGACCAAGGGGATTCTGGAATAGAGTTTGTATTAATGATTGTAGTAGTTGATTACGGCATGGGCAATTTGCGTAGCGTGCAGAAAGGCTTCGAGAAAGTCGGGGGCCGCGCTGTCATCTCCCGGGACCCGGACGAGATAAAAAATGCCGGACGACTGGTACTGCCGGGCGTCGGTGCATTTCCGGAATGCATGAGGAACTTGACTCGTTTGAACCTCGTGGACCCGATCCTGGAGTTCATGGAATCAGGAAGGCCATTCCTGGGCATCTGCCTCGGGTTACAGCTCTTGTTCGATGAATCCGAGGAATTTGGACGGCACGAAGGGCTCAAGCTGGTTCCCGGAAAAGTGAAAGCCTTTGACCACAGCATGGGCCTCAAAATCCCGCATATGGGATGGAACCAGGTCTTCTTCCGCAAGGAGGCCCCCATTTTTAAAGATATTGAAAACGGCTCTTTTTTCTATTTTGTCCACTCGTATTACGTCGCGCCCGAAGATCCTTCAGATGTGGCCGCGGAATCCGAATACGGGATAACCTTCACTTGTGCTATCGCCAAGGAAAATGTTTTTGCCGTTCAGTTCCATCCCGAAAAGAGCCAGGACCATGGGCTCAAGATCCTGTCTAATTTCACCAATCTCTGAAGGAGCATCTTCAGCCAGTGCCAGAGAGCGCCCGGAAAATAACAGTAAGCAGTCAGGCCGTTACTCCACGAAAGATACGGCAGATCATCATCGAAGAGTCAAAACGGGCAAACGTAGGGCACATAGGTTCCGCTCTGTCCGTGGCTGATATCATCGCGGTACTCTTCGAGCATGGGTTGCGCCTTCCAGGAACGGACGCGTCGGATCGCGACCGGTTTGTACTTTCCAAAGGCCATTCGGCCTTGGCGCTTTATGCGGCGCTTCACCTCAAAGGCATCCTGCAGCCCGATCAGGTGCAGACTTATTGTTGCGACGGGAGCTTGCTGGGAGTACATCCCGAGCATCAGTTGGACGGCATTGATTTTTCCACGGGCTCCCTGGGCCACGGATTAGCCTTCGGCGCGGGGGTGGCCCTGGCCTCGCGGCTTAGCGGCCGGCCCTACAGGGCCTTCGTCCTGGTCAGCGATGCAGAGTGCAACGAGGGCTCCCTGTGGGAAACGGTAATGTTTGCAGCCCACCACAAGCTTGCCAATCTTGTGGCCATCGTGGACAACAACGGGCAGCAGGCGCTGGGAAAAACCAAAGACGTGATTGACTTGCATCCCCTTGGCGAAAAATGGCGCGCTTTCGGCTGGAAGGTCCATGAAATTGATGGGCACAACCCCGCTGAGTTGAGGCAAACACTGGCAGGTTTGGAAACCGCGGACGGGCCTCCAAATGTCCTCATAGCCAATACGATTAGCGGAAAAGGCGTTTCCTTCATGGAGGGCAAAGTGGAATGGCATTACCTGCCGCTCTCCGATGATTTGTATGCCCAGGCCCTAAAGGAACTGGAGGCAAGTGAGTCATGAGACTTGCCTGCACGAGGGCGCTCACCGAGATTGCCCGATCCGATCCACGAATTTTGCTTTTGACGGCAGACCTGGGCTTCATGGTTTTGGAGGAGTTTTCAGAGGCGCATCCCACCCGGTTTTTCAATGTTGGAGTGGCCGAAGCGAACATGATCGGCCTTGCGACCGGTCTTGCAGCGTCGGGCTACGTTCCTTACGTCTATTCGATCGCTACCTTCGCTTCCATGAGGGGTTACGAGCAGATACGCAACGGACCGATACTTCACAAACTTCCGGTGCGCATTATCGGCGTGGGAGGCGGTTTTGAATATGGGCACGCGGGTATCACGCATCACGCTCTGGAGGACCTGACCATAGCCCGAGTCCAGCCCGGCCTGACCGTGGTAGCCCCTGCCGATCACGAGCAGGCATCCGCTGCCATACGAGCGACGTACGATCTACCGGGGCCTATTTACTACCGTATTGGCAAGAGGGACGACTATGTGCTTCCCGGCTTGGGCGGGCGATTCAGGCTGGGGAGAATCGAAACGGTCAGGGACGGCGACGATGTTCTGATTCTTGTGCTTGGCAGCATAGCCGCTGAAGCCATCAAAGCATCCGACATTCTTTCCCGAAAAGGAATTCAGGCCAATGTGTCGGTCGTGTCTTCTCTGAGGCCCGCGCCTGTAGAGGACATTCACCGGATGCTGAAACGTTTTCCGCTGGTGGTGACTGTGGAGGAGCACTACGTGGATGGAGGTCTCGGTTCCCTTGTTGCTGAGATTGCGGCAGAAAACGGAACTTGCGGCCGGGTCTTCAGATGCGGTGTCCGGACGCCGCCCTCGGCAACATGCGGCGGAGAGGCTTGCCTGCGGGAGGTAAACGGTCTTTCGGCCCGGAGTATATCAGACAGCGTGGTAAATGCGCTCAAAGAGTTTGGAGAATGATTGAAACCCCGCACGTCTCAGTTGTCCTACCGGTCTATAACCAGGCGGATCACATCGAACACATTGTCAAAAACTACTTGGCCGCTCTTGACAACTTGAAACAGTCGATCGAGATCATACTTGTGGTCAATGCAAGCCGAGACGGCTCTCTGGAACGCTGCGAGTCTCTAACCGGTTCGTATCCGCTGCTAAAGGTCCTACACAACGATCTGCCCGGATGGGGGAGAGCGCTGAAGGCCGGCTTTGCCGCGTCAAGTGGAGAAATACTGTGTTACACGAACTCGGCGCGCACCAGTTCATACGCCCTGGCTCTCCACATCATGCTGGGATTGGCTAATCCGGGCCTGGTGATCAAGGCTAACCGTAGGCTTCGCCACCCGTTCGTGAGGAGAATGGGATCGGTGTTCTACAATGTTCAGTGCAGAAACCTATTCGATCTCCCTGTTTGGGATGTGAACGGGACCCCGAAGGTTTTCAGCCGAGATACATTGGATAGTCTCGATCTGAAAGAAAACGGCGATCTGGTGGACCTGGAATTCATTGTCAGGTGCAAGCAACTCGGGCTTCAAATCCTCGAAGTGCCCATAGTCTCCACCGTGCGGCACGGCGGAGAATCCACCACTAACTGGGCCTCGGCCGTTAGAATGTATTGGGGGGCGTTTCGAATGTGGCGCTCGACCGCGAGCGATCAGAACCCTGACCGAGGGTCTGAAAATTGAGCAAGCCGGACCGGGATGGCGAGCGGGAAGCCATGTGGGAGCGCCAAAACGAAGAATTTCGTGATCCCGCGGAGATCGTCGCTTACTGGCAAGGGGCTCGGAGTGTCGACCGGCGGCTTCTGGAATTCGAGACACAGGGGAAGTGGTGGGAAACCCTACACGATCTTGACATAACCCTGCTTGTAACTCGGGAATACGAACATCTTCTGCTTGGCATGAGCACGGACGAATCCGCGGGTCCGGTCACGTCGCTAATGAGGCTACCTCATCCTTCAGGACTGGCGGTTGATCGCGAAAATGGGGTGGTTCATGTAGCGAGCACGCGCAATCCGAATCAGATATTCGACTTTGCGCCGTTGAATGGATTGATGTCTCGTCTCGACGTGCCGGAAACGCGATTGGAAGACAAGCTGCTGGTCCCTGTCCGCACACGAATTCTGCCGGGGTGTCTTTACATTCACGATCTGGCCATGGTGGGCGGGGAACTCCATGCCAATTCGGTCGGACAGAACGCTGTAGTCAGACTGCACGCCTCAGGCAGACACGAACGGGTTTGGTGGCCCCGGTGCATTGAAACCGATGACGGGCCGGTGTTTGGCCAAAACCATCTCCAACTGAACTCCATTGCAGCGGGCGATAATTTGGAGTCCTCGTTCTTCTCCGCGTCAACAGACGAGGTCACCGACCTCCGGCCGGGAGATCCTGATTTCCCTGTGGACCGCAGAGGCGTGATCTTCTCCGGAGAGTCAAGGGAGCCCGTAGCTCGCGACCTTACGCGACCTCACTCCGCGCGATTTTACAAAGGTGAGATCTGGGTGGACAACAGTGGTTACGGAGAGGTCGGTTTCATCGAGGGAGAAAAGTTCCGCCCGGTATCCGGCTTGCCCGGATGGACGAGAGGACTCTGTTTCAGCAAAAACACGATGTTCGTCGGCACGTCCCGCGTACTGCCGCGTTTCAGGCAGTACGCTCCGGGCCTGGATGTGGATTCCAGCCGGTGCGGCGTTCACGCGATTGATACAGCCACGGGACGGCTGTTGGGGAGCATCTTCTGGCCTTTTGGAAGCCAGATCTTTTCAGTGGACTGGCTGCCTCGGGGTTTCGCCAAGGGCCTGCCATTTAGTGTAGGGAGCGATACCGCGAACCATAGAGAAAAATTGCTCTTCTATTCATTTCAGGTCGAGGATTTACAGGAGGATTGATGGAATTTCGGTTTCTAATGCTTTCGGCTATGTACGAAAACGGTGGCAACACGGTTCACCGGTTCTTGGACGGCCATCCCCAGATGTACGTTTATCCCTTTGAATCACAGGTGGGGAGCCATCTGGTGCATGACCATCTCACTTCCATGTTTCCTGTGAAATACCGTTGGCCTGTTTTTGATCTTGCTGCCACGCCTTTTCAGGACTACAAAGCCATCATCGACGAAGAGTGCAAGGTCCGCGCACGCACGCCGCTTGTGAGCAAGTTCCAGCACATGCCCTTTGATTTGAGCGACGAGGAACGGTGCGATCTCTTCGTGAAATACGTGAATCAAACCGGCCGGTCCAGGGGCGGCAATGTGGCCGCGTTTTTCCGCGCTACTTTCGACGCGTGGAAGGATTATAAACGTTCCGGCGAGGAACAGTTCTATGTGGGGTACAGCCCTATTATCGCGGTGGACGCGGACAAAATCCTGCAAGATTTGCCTCATGCACATGTACTTCACGTAGTCCGCAATCCGTGGTCAGCTTATGCCGACACCAAGAAACGGCCCGTCCCAATGTCCTTGGAGCGATATTTGACGGCCTGGGTCACCACTCAGTATCACGCGTTGATGAATCATAAGCTCAACCCGGACCGAGTTCACCTGGTGCGCTTTGAGGACGTGGTTGCCGATCCGCAGCGGGCCTTGGGAGAAGTGTGTTCCAAGCTGGGTCTTCGAGCTGAAAGCTCTTTGCAGCGGCCCACATGGAACGGTGAAGCCTTGGAAGAGGTCTATCCCTGGGGCACTATCCGAAGAGCTTCGCCGGAGGCTAATAAGGCTACGGCCCATGAGTTGTCCAAGGAAGAGATCGAAGCAGTGAAAGCATGGGCTCAGCCCTACATTGAGACTTTTGACTACGGGAGTTTTCTCTAACCGAGTGTCGGAGCCTCTATCCATGGCCAACGTCGTCATAACAGGAGCCTCGGGCTTTGTGGGGGCCAATCTTGCCCGCCACCTTCTAGGGCTCGGCCACAGAGTCAATCTCATTCTCCGGGAGCGACATGCGGATTGGCGAATCAGGGACATCCTGAACGACGTGATTGTCCATTTGGCGGACCTGCGGGACTCGAACCTGCTCACCCGCGTTATTAAGGGGATTCGGCCGGAATGGGTTTTCCATCTGGCTGCACACGGCGCGTACTCGTCTCAGAGCGATGCAAGGCAGATTCTGGAAACCAATTTAATGGGGACTGTGAATCTCGTTCATGCGTGTATGGAAACCGAGTTTGAGGTTCTCGTCAACACAGGGTCATCCTCGGAATATGGCTTCAAGGACCATGCTCCCACGGAAACCGAAATGCTGGAGCCTAACAGCTATTACGCGGTGGGCAAGGCCTCTGCAACCATGCTTTGCGGATACATTGCGAGAAGCCGCGGAGTAAGGATTCCCACACTGAGACTTTATTCAGTTTACGGACCGTATGAAGAGCCCACGCGCCTTATGCCCACGCTTGTCCTGAAGGGTCTGCAAAACGCACTGCCGCCGCTTGTAGATCCTGACATCGCTCGCGATTTCGTTTACGTGGACGATGTGGTGCAGGCTTATCTCCTGGCAGCGATGGTCCAGGATCAAGACCGGGACGTAGTTTACAACGTCGGCACAGGGGTACAGACCAGCATCCGGGAGGTCGTCGCGATCGCGCGGAGACAGCTCAACATAACAACGGAGCCTAAATGGGCTTCCATGACAAATCGAATCTGGGATACCGGAACATGGGTGTCCGATAGCGGACTTATAAAACAGAAGTTAGAATGGAGGCCCCGGTATTCATTTGAACAAGGTTTCTCAAAAATGGTGGAGTGGTTTGGCAATAATCCCGTCGTAATGAAAGCCTACCGATCATCGATATAAGCATTCGCTACATATTGATTTTGCGGTTTTTTGATTTGGCGGAAGGATCCGACAGCATTGGGCAGACAATGCAATTGCAAAAGTTTATGTTCGATTGCGGAGCCGAATAATGGCAGTTGGTAGCAGCCGGCCTCCGTGCCGGCTGATTATAGCCACGCAAATCAATCACGCCCCTGGCGTGACAGGGACGCTGGACCCTACCGATTTTTTTGCAGCACGACTATCGGATAAGGTCCAGGATTTTGGCAACTGCTATTCTGTGTAGTTTTGCCGTGCCCAACGGCGCGCCTCCTCCACTGGGAGTAGCCAGTCTGCCCTCGACCAGGGGTTATGCCTCGGGTCTCACTTGATGGAACGCACAGGGGTGTGAAGGCCGAATCCTCGGTCAATTCTATTGAAAGGTAAAACGGACATTCAAAACGAAGAATAAAAAATCATTCCCTAGAAAACGAGCTTCCTTTCGAGGGGCCCGCAAGGAAAAGCCGGCCCCTGTCCAGGACAAAAGGCCCCCTACCCTTCACCGGGAGGCGGCCCAATTGTTGGCTGATATTGGGAAGCCCGAACCGACTCCGTTCATCCCGGACCCTTTCCAGGTTGAGGCTCTGGAAAGAATTCAGATGGAGGATGTGGTAGTCAGCGCGCCAACCGGTTCGGGAAAGACCTGGATAGCCTTGGAGGCTACCAAGAAGTACCTTAGCCGCGGCTCGGGGGGGATTTGGTATGCCACACCTTTAAAGGCGCTTTCCAACGCAAAATATGGAGAGTTCGGGGAGTTGTTCGGCCGGGACAGGGTCGGGATTCTGACGGGAGATCGCAAAGAGAATTCCGACGCGGCGGTGATTGTCGGCACAACGGAGATCCTTCGCAATCAACTCTACGACGCCATGCAGGCGGGGGTGGATCTTGACATAAGTCTCGTGATTCTCGACGAGGCCCATTATTTGGGAGATCTCGACAGAGGAGTCGTGTGGGAAGAGGTCCTTATCTATCTCCCTCCCCGCGTCAGGATTCTGCTGCTTTCCGCGACCATTTCCAACGCGGAGACTTTGGCGGGCTGGCTGTCTCATATCCGAGGCTCTCATTGTTCGGTGGTTTTTTCTGATGAGCGCCCCGTGCCTCTGCACGTGCTTTTCAGGACCCCGGAGGGAGACCTGACACCGTTCTTCCGCGGCCAGCGGCTCTTTCCTGCGGCGGCGGCCCAAGCCAAGGCTGACAAGGGCCGTAAAAGAGGCCGTGATTCCGGCTTTCCGGACGTAAATGGAATAGTGGAGACCCTTCGTGAGTTCGATCTGCTGCCCGCGATAGTTTTCCTGAAATCCCGATCTGAGTGCGACAAGGCCATGGACAGGCTCTTGCCCTCTCCTCAACGGCCCAGCCACGGGGGTTTTTCCAAAGAACTGAAGGCCCTCGTCGAGACTTACCCCGAGTTGAAAACCCACCGCCAGCTCGATCGGCTGCTGGAATCCCGCGCAGGGTCTCACCACGCGGGCCAGCTTCCTACGTGGCGATTGCTGGTCGAGAAGATGATGGTCCAGGGACACCTCGAGGTAATCTTTTCCACCTCGACGGTCGCAGCGGGCGTCAATTTCCCGGCGCGAACGGTGGTCTTGTTGCAAAGCGATCGGTTCAACGGACGCTCTTTTGTGGACATGTCAGCCACCGACATACACCAAATGACCGGTCGCGCCGGCCGACGCGGGATGGACAAAGCCGGATTCATTTTGGTGGTCCCCGGAAAATTTCTGAACATTCCTCTGGTGCAGGAGCTGCTTCTGTCGGAACCTGAACCGTTACAGTCCAGGATAGCCGTCAACTTTTCCATGACCCTCAATCTGCTGCTTTCGCATGATCCGCAGGGTGTGGAGAGGCTCCTGGGTTTCTCTTTCGCCGGATTCCACGAGAGTCGTCGAGAGGCGGACAGGGTTCACAAGCGACTGATAAAAGGCTTTAGGAAGCACCTGAGCTTGCTCCGCGAACTGGACTATGTTGATGAAAAGGGTGTGCCCACTTATGACGGGCGATGGGCCGCGCGCCTTCGACTGGACCACCCGCTGCTCATAGCCGAACTTATCCGGGAGGGCGAGTTCAATAAACTTACTCCCGAGGAACTTGCCGCGCTCATCGCGCCGTTTGTGGTGGACAAAGATAAGGAAGTCCTGCTCAGCCGCGAATTGTGGCAAAACACGAGGCCGCTGTGGAAAAGGTTCCGCAGCATGGTGAAAAAACTCAAGCCCGTTGCCCAGTTCATGGTCATGCGAGGCTTTGAGGTCCCGCCGATTTTGTTCTGGCCCTCGGCCGCAGTATACCTTTGGGCTCAAGACGTCGAATGGGATGAATTGAGCCGCCACTTGACTGCGGATGAAGGCGACCTGTCCATGATGATCTTGCGGACCGCGGATCACCTCCGCCAACTTCTTTCCCTTCAGGATGAAGAGCCGCAACTAGCGGCCACCTCGCGCGAGGCCTTGTCTCTGTTGGTAAGATCTCCCCTGGTGTGATACCGATTCGCCTCTGAAAAAGTGACTCGGATGTGCATCGTGTCCGGCACTGACCTGGTTCCCAGGTCAGTGGCACCCAATATTTTCAACTTCGAAAGGGTGTAATAGCGGCTCCCGAAAGTAATCACGGATTGGCTAGCGGATTCCTGTGCCGGCTTCATCTTGACTCGCCCCGTAATTTGCGGCGGCCAATAGGCCGCCCTACGTTTGTAGTCCCAGGCTTGGTGTCATCTCCCGTAGGGCGGCCTATTGGCCGCCGTTCGCCCAGGCGCCACTGTGGCTTCATTCCGCGAAAACTTTTGAGAATCACTATAAAATTCGGAAGAGGTGTGGACAAGACCCTTGGCAATCAGTCCACGTTAACCTGTCAGCCATTTTTACACGACGTAAAAGAAACTGACAGAACCGCGCGGGTCAAAGGGGATTGTGCTCCACATTCGCATCGGCCAACCTTCCGGATTTCGCAATCTTATCAGTACTCATTTGGCCATCATCCATTGGCATACAAGTTGCTCTTTCATGGTGCAGCCTCCCTTAGAATTAGGCGCAGGTACGGTTGATCCCACTCGTTTTATTTTCCGCCTCGATGCGTTTTCCAAGCCAAGCGCATCGTCCGTTGTAGGGGCACCATAGGGTGCCCCTACTTTGCTTTCCCCCGTTGACGAAACTACGATGTGGGCAGTTGTGTTAAGAGATAAATTGTGGTATCAAATGCTTTCAATTCTTTCCGGTCAGCAAGAAATGAATGCACGCCCTGGGAACCCTGCAATCCAGGGACTGTTTCGACTTTATTCAGATAGCTCAGGAGGGCACGGTAAAGTGTCTAATATGACCTTGCAGTTGCCCCGGCCATAACCAGCAAAGAAATCCATCCGGATTAAGATGGGTTAAATACATTGCCACGGCACCACTGAGGAGGGAGGAAGCTACCACCTATGAAAGACAAGCGCATTGTGGTCAACCCATTTCGTATGATGAGCCCCAAGCTCGACTCCGAGGCCTTGAAGATCGAAGAGCTGCACAAGAGGCCGGTTTCCGAGTCTTTTGGCCTGGATGAGGGCCTATTGGTCATGTTAAGCAAGCTGATTGAAATGGCCCGCCTTGTTAACGAAGGCTTCATCAGGAATTGCCCGGAAGAGATCAACGCCTGCGATAAACTGGCGTCAGAAGTTCATCAGCAGGAAAAAATGCTGACGAACATCATTGCATGCTCCATCAACGTGCCCAAAGAGGTTTGTCGCACCTTCATTCTTTTTCCGGGTTATGTGGAACGAATCGGCGATTTTATGGAAAGCATTCTGACTTGTTGTCGCATAAAGTGCAACGAAGACATTACGTTTGACGACCGAGCCAATGATGAAGTGCAGCAAATGTTCAAGATCACCCGAGGCCTTCTGGGTGACTTTCGGGACTGCATTGTAACGCCCAATAAGAATTTGCTTGAGCATGTGATCAAGTCTGCCACCGCCATTGACGAGAAGTGCCAGGAATGGGAATTGGCGCACGTAGAGCGGCTGTTGGCCGGAGCTACAGCGCCCAAGTCCTCCTCGCTTTACCTTGACATGCTGGAATCTACTCAGTCGGTTAGCAGGCATCTTAAAGACATGGCGCAAAAGCTTCTGGATTTGATTTCAGGGCTGGAAGCCGCTTAGTCAAAGAAGGCAAAGAACCCGGCGCTGCGATTCCTAGTGCCACTCGGGGAGTCGCGTTGTTTCTAGGCTATGATCTTGGCAATGTCGGTTTTCGACAACCGGCGTCGAATTCTTTTTTTGAGGGCGCTCTCCAAGAGACGACGCGATTCCTTTCAGGCCCACTCCAGGCGCCGATGAAGGAGATCCGACCATGATCCCCAAGAAGGTCCTGGCCTGCACAGATTTCTCGGAGAATTCGGTGCCCGCCCGAATTTCCGCCATAGAGTACGCAAAGGCTTTTCGTGCTGAGCTTCTGATTTTGCACGTGGTAAACTCGCGTCTCTTGGGCTACCCCACCCTGGCTAACAGAGTTCCCACCGAAACCGCGCTGATTCAGGAAAACATTCGCGAAGGTGTTGAAGAAGAACTGGAATTGCTCGCCAATGATTGCAGACGCGAAGTGGAAAAAGTTAGCACTCATTACCGAACAGGAGCCCCGGCCGAGGAAATAGTGCGTTTTGCCGAAGAACAATCGGCGGATCTCATCATTATGGGGACTCACGGATGGACCGGGGTGCGGCATCTCATAGTGGGGAGTGTCGCGGAAAATGTGGTTAGGACGGCCAATTGTCCAGTCCTCACTGTCAGGTCCACTGCCGGCTGATGCGCACTCATGGTGCCGGTTCGAGATGAAAGATAAGATGTGACAGTTCACCGGGACAAGCTAAGCCGGTCGGAATCACGATGGGGGAGGCTTGGAGGGGGAGATGGTCTCCCCCTCCATCCTCACCGGGCGTACCACGCCACGGCGTGGAAGCCCGGTGAACCAATACGATAAGATTTCGGGCGGACAGGCGTCATCTCTCCTGTTTAAGAGAATTAATTACGAGCCGGTGCGAATCCCTCCGACTGCTCCGGGTGACTTATCTGTATAGGTCCTAATTGCCGTTGAGAAAAGGCTCAACAAGGTGAAAGGGAGACGGGGATTTGTGCGCGAACGCACGCCAAGGCGGCGGGGATGCTTCAGAGATGTCTAATTTAGGCGACGCGGAGGGTTTCAAGCTCAACCGGAGCACCATGGCCACAGCGCTTGTTGTGGGCACGGTGCTGATGGCTTTGAAGTTCTACGCCTACTGGATAACCGGCTCCTCAGCGATCTTATCGGATGCTCTGGAGTCCATAATCAATGTGGTGGCCAGTGCTTTTGCGCTTTGGAGCGTCTTACTCGCGCACAAGCCTCCTGACGAGACCCATCCTTACGGGCACGGTAAGATAGAGTTCTTTTCAGCGGGATTCGAGGGCGCGCTGATCATCCTGGCCGCAGTGGGGATTTTCCAGCAAGGCTTGCGTCAAATCTTGCATCCGCAAGAGCTTCCTCAACTTCAAGAAGGACTGATCATTCTCGTCGGCGTGAGTTTGGTTAATCTTGCACTGGGATTGTTTCTGGTTCGAGTCGGCAAACGGACGAGATCACTTGCCCTGGTTGCGGACGGGAAACATGTTCTGACGGACGTGTACACGTCGGGAGGCGTTTTTGCCGGGCTCATTCTGGTCTATTTCACGGGCCGGTACAGCCTTGACGGGGTGGTGGCCTGCGCGGTCGGCATCAACATAGTCATTGCCGGCGTACAGCTGGTTCGTCAGGCCTTTGGAGGTCTCATGGACACCTCCGACCCCGACCTGCTGGACGAAATCAGCTCCTTACTGGCCCGCAACAGGAAAGACATTTGGATAGATGTGCACAAACTCCGAGCCTGGCGTTCCGGAAGGCATGTGCATGTGGATTTCCATCTGATTCTGCCCAGAGAACTGGCGCTTGAAGAAGGTCATCGCGAGGTCAAAGAGCTTGAGGATATTTTCAATCGGCATTTTCGGGGTCTGGCTGACATTCTGATACATTTGGACCCGTGCACCGATCCGGAATGCCCGGTCTGCTGGTTCGATCCGTGTGAAACCCGCCGGAAAGGCAGCGCACAACAACGGCCTTGGCACCGCGATACTTTGACCTCCGATATACCGACCCACCAGCGGCTCACAGTTCCGGAAAAAGGAAAACCGTTCGGCTGAGAATCGAAGCGAGCCTCCGCGCCGGCCCATTCCTCGGGGTAGCCGTCAAGGTTAATCTTGACACTTGGCCTTGATGAACAGTATGTCTAGAAACCCATGGGAAATGGGCTTTTCATACTCGTTCGCGACAAAAGAACGGACTTTGGCCCGAAAGAGTGCACACCTGTGCAGCGAGGCCGGATGGGGTCGTTAGTAGTGGGAGGAGTTTGGCGCGTTCCTTAGAAAACTCCTGGCGCACAGTAATAGGCCGGACAGCGCAAGAAATGCCGGCCATCCGATCTATGAACCGAGCAAACCGAAGGCCCGCGGCATGATTCCGGTTGAGGCCCCACATGGTTTCTTCCGCGAGAGTTTTTCCCGCAGGTAGTTTGCGCCGAAACCTTTGGCTGAAGAGGACACAACAGCTGGGGAGGAGAGCCGGAGCAAACTGTCATACTAAGATCCTCTTGCCCTTCGAGGTTCCACAATGAACCGCCGTCCATTGGAAAAGGCATCGCCCACGATTTTGACTATTTTCCTTGTATTCGCCCTCTGCTTTGTTTCCCACGCGGAGAGAACAGATGTTGAAATCCCTCTGACGGGGCGGGAGACGCTTCCAGGTTATTACTTTTTGCCGGACACATCGGTTGACAACCCGTGGCCAGGAGTGGTGGTGGCCGCGAACGCCGGGGGAGCGAAATTAATCCAATTCCACGCGTATTGTAGGAAGCTGGCGAAGAACGGTTATGCAGTGCTCCTGTTGGACGCTTCGGGTTATCCGCCATGCCTGACACCAGGACCGGATAGTTGGAGGAAGATGCCACATCATATTTGGGCATGGATAAACCATTTGTCTGTGGTTGCCCGGCTCGCGATGGGCCATCAATGGTATATTCGGAACATCGATAGCGCGGTGAGTTACCTGGCCAGTCAGCCCAGAGTGAACTCGGCAAAAATAGCGGTTTCGGGATTTTCCCAGTCGGCAAACGCTGCGCTGGCTTATGCCAACAAAAACTCAAGAATAAGGTGTGTCGTTTGGAACAACGGTGGATGGCCCTGGATTCTCCCTTATGAGCCGGCGGAGTTGCCTCCGGTATTGATATTCCATGGAGAAGCCGATGGGGTATACGATGTGCGGTATGCACGCGAGCTGGCCGCGCAGCTCGAAGCAGCCAAGAGGAACTTCGAATGTTGCATCTATCCTGGGGAGCGACACATGTTCAATGTGTATTACCAACTTGACCAGCCGGGAGACGATGACAAACCTGTCCTAACCTCCAGCTTGCAAGTCCTTGTAGATTTTTTGGAGCGCTTCCTAAAAAGGGATGCGGTAACCGCATCTCAAGCCGTTGGCGGACCATAACGTCCATTCGCCTTTGAGCCAGTAACGAGGCTTATTGGTGGTTCCCACGAGTCTCCGTTGCAAGGTCGGGAGTTGGGCCTTTCGTGGCAGGGGAACCCGTCGGATCAGCCTCATCAAGCGGAGCAAATATTTGCAGTTTTGAAGCGAAGCGGTATGACAAAATCGAGCTTTCACGATGTGCTAAAACTATCTTGGAGAATGGTTTTTCGAAACCGTAGACGGTACAAATTTGTGTTGGTGGCAATAGGAGTGGGCGTATCGGGTGTTATTATTCTTATCAATGTAAGCGATTCGGTTGATCACAGGATAGGCGAGCACCTCGTCATTTTGGGGGGCGCAACGATCATTGATGTTGAGCGTTCCGATTTTGACAGCCCTCACCAGGGGGAATTCTTCGCAAGCGACGTAGAGCGCATGAAAAAAATCCCTCATGTGGTCGAAGTTGCCCCAGTTGTGTCAATGGGCAACATCGAGGCCGCTGTAGGCCCAACGAGAATTATGGTCCGACTGGCAGGGGTTGAGGCCTCGTTCTGGAGGACGATTATGGCTCACTGCCGCGAAGGACGACTGATTGAAAATGAGGATGTGGCTACCGGCACCATGTACGGGGTTTTGGGAGAGCACGTGGCCGTGGATCTCTTCGGGGGAACCGATCCTTTGGGAAAAGCCATCCAGATTGACAATATGAGCGTCACGGTGATCGGAGTTCTGGGAGGCATCCAAGGTCCGGACACCCTCCGTACCATTTTTGTCCCCCTGACCGCAGCTAGGAGACGCTTTCGCGACATGTATCCCATCAGGCATTTGCGAATCCGAACCGATCATTGGAAGGAAGTGGCGACCGTCAGTGAGACGATTCGCACTATGCTGAAAGCCTCGCATCCGGGCTATGAAAGCGGCTTGAAAGTTACCCATTATCCTGAACGTATCAAAAGGGTTCAGGACACGGTAAACCTCGTCAAGACCCTAATCTACTTGATCTGTACAGCGGTGACGGGACTCGGGGGATTCAGCGCCGCATATCTGATGCTCGCGTCGGTAAATGAGCGAACGCGAGAGATCGGACTCAAGAAGGCTTTGGGTGGAAGCGACACAATGGTAATGGTCCAGTTCATCATGGAAGCGCTCATTTTGTGCCTTGCCGCAGGGGTCGCAGGCGCGCTGTTTGCTTGGATCGGATGCGTTGTTACTAAAGCAGTTATGGGATTCGAGATCGACGGAGGTCTGCTGTTCCTCAGCTCTGTGGGAGGGCTTTTTGCTACCGTTGTTATCGGCGTTTTCTGTGGAGCAAGTCCAGCGCTCAAGGCTAGTCGCATGAGCCCCACGGAAGCCATGCGTTTCGAGTAACTGGACATCCCGTGGCGACTTATTCGAGACGGTCCAGGAGTCCGACGTGCCTTCGGCGCAGGAAATAGGGTCCATTCCATCGGCGTCCGTTTTATAGGGAGCAGGAACCGTGCAGGAGCGCTTGACGACTGACCGTCATTCGAATCTTACTGCCTGAATCGGATCGAGATCTTTGGCCCTTCTCGCCGGCTCGAGGCCGGAGACAGCGCCCAAACAGGTCCCGAGGAGGACTCCGCCTATCACACCGAGAACTGCCATTTCATAATCGGGGATCATGTCGAACAAAAGTCTTAGCAATGCGGTCACTCCGACCGCGAGGACGATCCCTGCCACTGTGCCTGCCAACCCGGTCGCCACGGCTTCTGTCAAAAACTGCCTGAGGATCACCTTATCCGTAGCGCCAACCGCCTTACGCAGCCCAATTTCCCCGGTACGCTCCTGAACCGATAGATACATTAGGTTGCTAATCCCCAAACCACCCAGAAACACCACGAGTAGCAGGCCCCCGTACAACAGGAATTTGACGAGAAATTCGATGGCCCGGATAGTTTTTAGTTTTTCGGGGTAATAGGTTACTTCTAGGCCGTCAACGTAACCGGCATGATTCCGCGCCAAGGTATTAAAAACATCGTCGCTCAGCCTAGAAACCTCGTGCCAGTTCACTGCCTTCACGTAGATCCCATTGATAGAGGGCTCCGCGGAGAAATGACCCCAGGCGACCGTAATGGGCACAAACAATGTTCGGCTGTGCTCGGTGTCTTCAACTCCTCCAAGCACTCCGACTACCCGAAAAAGCTTTCCTTCAAGCCATATGGCTTGATCCAGCGCCTTGTCCAGGCCGTTCAGCAAGTCATCCCTAATTCGAGTTCCTATCACACAGACATTCTTGCGCGTGGAGACCTCTTCTTCGGTGATCTCACGACCCTCGGAAAAGGCCATGTGAAGGGCAGCAAAAAAGCCGGATTCGACCCCCATTAGCTGTCCCTGCATTTTGGCCTGCTTGAACGTCAGCGTCTGGTCACACTTTTGCACAAACCCCGTCGTCTCCGACGCCCGGCTCAGCTTCCTTAAATCTTCGAGGTCCTGAGGCCTGAACTGACCGTGGTGCCATCGGGTCTTCTTATCAAAATCCCAGTTCGCTTTTATGATGGTGGCTCTTCCGAGTAGTTCCAGATTGGTGGCGACTTTCTTCTCAATGGCGTCACCCATGGTCATGACCGTTATGAGCCCGGCAACCCCAAGCGCTATATTCAGCGACACCCCCCTGTATCGGCGTTGATTTCTCACAACCTGCGCCAATGATGTCCTTAAAAGGTCCGCTAAAAGCATATCGGTTCCTGGTCAGCCTATCGGTCACTTCTCGCCGGATTTTTTCTCAATCTCTTTGCAATCCGCCGCCTTCATAGCCTTGCGTGCATCTTCTTCGCTGGAGTACGGTCCGCCGATGATGGTGGGGGTGCCGCGTTTTGTTTTCATGATTTTGCACACACCGGCCTTGTCCTTCACCAAGAGCCATTGTTCCGCTAGTACCATGCTGGAGGCCGGCCAAAGGATCAAAAAAATTGTAAAAACCGCGAGCCGATACATTTTGTTAACCTCCGGTAAATTATGAATTCGTCCGACCCTTCCTAGCACGAAATCCCTGGGGCCTCAATAGCGGCCGCGTTCCCACATGATGGAACGTGTCCATATCAGATTTGTCCTAGAGGACAAATAGTATCAGAAGGGAAGGTAATTCCGATGAAGGCTCGATTGAAAAGCGCTGTGTCGATTCTGGGGGTTCTCTTTTTCTGTGTGGCAATTGTCTTGGGAACCCATGTCCCGGCAGTGGCCCAGAGTGAATCCAAAGGCGCGCCAACAGAACAGGTGGCCAATCCCCAAAACATGATTATGGACAGCTCCAGAAAAATGATGAAAGGGGCCGCCATGATGCGCGAAGCTATGAAAATGATGAAAGAGAATAAGGACGTTCCAAAAGCCGAGCAAATGATCGCGGATGGCTCCAAGATGATGGAGGAAGCGGACAAGACCATGTCCGGTGCCCAAGACATGATGGCAAAGAAGCCTGAAATGATGGGCAACATGAAAAAGATGATGGAGTCCTGCATGAAGATGATGGAAGGCTCCAAAATAATGCACCAGGGAATGATGATGATGAAGGACAAGAGCAAGGCTGAATCGGGCCAAGAAATGATGATGAAAGGTCACGGAAAGGTCGAGGAGGGGCATAGCGGTGTTGAAGAAGCCGCAAAAGCCTCTAAGCCATAAATCCCGGTCGTTGGGCGATTGAAGAAGAACCCCTTGGTGCTAATACCGATTCGCTATAAAAAATACAACATTCCCGACTGTTGTCATTGCGAGGGCGTCAAGCCCGAAGCAATCTCAGCGGTGAGAGATTGCTTCGTCGCTTCGCTTCTCGCAATGACAGCTCACAAACGTATTTTACAAAAATAATAGCGAACTGGTACAAACTGCCGGATGTCCCGGAGAAGTTGCGGAACCTTCCAGGACCCTGCGATTGCCAACTTGAATTGACCGCCTCGTTGTGTCATTTTTGCCAATATCAACAGGTTCCCGTTGACACAATGGGGAGGATTTGGATGGACAGAAATCTCCAATCGTTGGCCGACGATAATTTCATTGAATCAATCCGTGAACACGCCCGTTGGCAGGACCGGTGCGAGTGCATAGAGGAACACGGACTGCTATTATTGGCCGGAGCCACCTCGCTTCCGTTTCCGTATCAAAATTGCTTGGTCCGCACTGATGGGGCATTATCGGCCCAACAAGTTCTGGATCGAGCGCGAGAATTCTTTGGCTCACGTGGTCGGGGATTCATCCTGTTCGTACGCACCGGTCAGGATGAAGATTTGGATTTGCTTTGCCAAACAAGCGGTTTGAGGCTTCTGTCCGACACTCCTTGCATGCTGATTACCAAACCATTCCAGTCAGTGGATTCACCTGACAGTATCCGCATAGAGAGTATCACAGCAGAACAACATGTCCGAGATGCTATATCCATCAACTCCGAGGCGTATCGGGTGTTCGGCGCCCCGCCGAAAGCGATTACCGCAACGTACGGAAACCCTTCCAAGCTTTTGTCATCGCCCAACGTAACGGGATATGTTCTTTATCGGGAAAACAGGCCTGTTTCAACAGCTTTAACAATTTTCAGCGGTAAGGGAGCGGGCATTTATTGGGTCGGAACGGTCCCTGATGCCGAACGGACCGGATTAGCGACAATTAGCACTCGCCTTGCCACAAATGCGGGTTTTGATCGTGGCGCCTCGGCAGTCACCTTGCAGGCCAGTTCTTACGGGGAGCCGATTTATGTGCGGCTCGGGTACCAGACCTATGATCACCTGAAATGGTACATGCACGGGAAACCAAGCTAATTAGTTGTCTTACCGTTCTGCCTCAGCCTACGTCGTCTTGTTGCCCGAGCATGCCATGCCTTCGTCGCGAAAGACCTCAGGCGAACAACCGAGGGTGGCGGTCGCCACAGTAGCAGGGGGTGCGGCTGAACTCGATGGTGGAGGCTTGAACACGTAAGTCCTTAGAAGTGCTAATCCGTAAACGGCGATGACTACAAGGATTACAAAGAACACGGTAAAAATTTTCAGCTTTCTGATTCTCACGGCGGTCTCCTGATTTCCAGTTTCCGTTTTGCAGCTTAAAGCGAGAACTCCTCGGTGCGCATGCGTGAATAAGGCACTCCCATGGAAAGGAGATCCTGGATGACAATTTTGGCCATCGGTGGCGGCGCGCAAATGTAGTACGCTGTCTGTTCTCCAGTGCCTCCCAACAAACGGGTAAGTTTGTCGCTGCCAACGCGGCCGGATTCGCCTGTCCAGTCAGCTTCCGGTTGGCTCAAAATATGGATTACCCTCAGTCGAGGCCATGAGCCGATTTCGATTTCGGCCAGTTCAGCCCTAAATGCGATGTCCTTTTCCGTTCTATTCGCGTACAGCAGCAGAACGTCAACCTCTTTTCTCGTGTCTCGCATGTGGCGAATCATGCTCATGAGAGGTGTAATTCCGATCCCGCCTGCGATGAAAACGAACTCCTTGTCTTCCGGATAAAGGGTATAGCAGAACCGCCCGAACGGCCCCTCAACCAAGGCGCTATCGCCTATTCGCGTCTTGCCTATGGTGGCGGTAAAGTCACCGGATTCCTTTATTGTCGAGCTTATGAAGTCTTTGTTTGTAGGAGTCGAGGAAATGGTCCAGTGGTGCTCCTCGACTGGCAGCCCACCCGATCGTTGAAAGGTCAGGAAGTGGAACTGGCCGGGATGATAGTCATGGATCCGTTCCCCTTCCGGAGGTGTAAGCCTAACTGTCCACACGTTGTGGGTTTCCCGATCCACACTTACCACCTGATAGGGACGTTGGCGTAAACGTTTTGGCTTCAGTATCTTGTGGTCTATGTACGCGCAGGCGGTCAGCCCGAGGAGAGCAACCCAGAGGATTCGCAAAGCGGGCGGGCCCAGGTCGTATCCGGCTCCCAAGCTGTGAACGAATGCCACTGAAAGAACTGCGACTCCCAGGACATTGTGGACCCGTCGCCATTTCTCGAAGGTCAACCCGAGATTTTTTGAAAAGACGCTCAATAACACGTGAACGATCAATATTAGCAGTAGCGCTTTGCCCAGCAGCACATACCAGGGCTGTTCCAAGCTATAGAGCAATCCCAATCCTGCCCCGCCATAAGCCATCAGCGGCGGGTGAGTCAAAAGCAGCGCAAGAGCAAAGACCCCCATATATTTGTGGAACCGGGACATGATGTCCATGCCGAAAGGCCGCTCCAGGCACTTCCATCGAGCGACAAGGACCGGTTGCAGCGCGATGATCGCGTACGCGGCAAGCGCGGCGCTCGTGCCGGTCTCGTGCATGAGGGACATTTCGCCCTTCATCCATAGAGCGGCCACAACCAAAAGAGGACTGAGAGCCACCAAAACATAGAGTGCTGCCAAGACTGCGCCCATAGCAATTACTCCAATCGTGGGGTCCGGTTTGTCTGGAAAGGAATCTTGCTGTTACTATGTTTCCCGAAACCAAAATGGCTGTTGAATCGCAAATAACTGTAAGGTTTCTTAATTAATCTCTATCACTTTGATTAACGTCAGTTCAATTATGCTAACTAGAGAATATCACGAGCAAGACTGATGGACAAGCCATATCGCAGCAACTCAAGGCAATCCGGCTACGATCGCGATGCGACGATAGTAAGGCATCGGCCCGCACCGGTCCTTGACCAGTTGAAGCATGAGCCGTAAACTGTTTTCAGATGTCGCCATGTTAGTTGTTTATGAGGTTTTGACTATGGGTTTCTCTCGGCTTCGGTCGACAGCTCTGGTTCAGGCTCACAGGCGACAAATGCAAATTCCCCTGATAATCATTTCTTTCCTCTTCCTGGCTGGTTGTACAAGCGATGGTGACTCTCGGCTCGTTGACTTTGGAAAAACCATAGATGTGGCTCGGCCTGAAACGCCTTCAACCGACTCAAAACACCTGAGGGTAGCGGTAGCGGCAATGATATCTCCCAAAGAGACGTTCGTTCATTATAGGGAGATGCTGGAGTATATAGGAGAGAAACTGAATCGAGAAGTCCTGCTCGTTCAACGAAAGACTTACGGTGAAATTAATGAACTCCTGGGGAAAGGCGAGATCGACTTCGCTTTTCTTTGCTCGGGCCCGTATGCCTTGGAGAAGGACAAATACGGTTTAGAGCTTTTGGCAACACCGGAAATCAATGGAAGTCATTTCTATCATGCTTACTTGATGGTTAATGAGAGGAGTTCGTTCAAGGATCTGGAGGATCTTCGAGGAAAGACTTTTGCCTTCACCGACCCGGATTCCAACACGGGCAGATTGGTCCCCACCAATTGGCTCGAGGAACTGGGAGAACGCCCGGAGACATTTTTTGGGCAGACCATTTACACTTACAGTCACGATAATTCCATTATGGCAGTAGCAAAGGGCATGGTGGATGGGGCGTCTGTCGACGGTCTGATCTGGGATTTCTATAACCGGAGAAACCCGGCGATAACGAACTCGACTCGGGTGATACGCAAGTCCGCCCCGTATGGCACCCCTCCGCTGGTTGCATCAAAGAACCTGCCCGCCGAAGCCAAGGGGCAAATCCGCAAACTGCTGTTTTCGATGCACCAGGATGTCAAAGGCAGAAGAATCCTCGATCAGCTCATGATTGACCGATTCATCGAACCCAGCGATGATTGGTACGAAGGCATCAGAGAAATGTCGCGCAAAACTGCACCACGTTGAAGAGGCTCCCATGGGAATGAAAAGCCTTGGTGGCAGATTGCTCATAGCAGTCTTTGCTCTTGTAACCGGCAGTGGCCTCCTCATCTCTTTGTTGGTCACCCAGCGTTATGGAGACAGTCTCCGTACAGCAATCACGGGGCAGGCGGAAAGCCTCGCGCATGCGGTGGCGCTTGAAGCAACGGAAAAGATCTTGATCAACGACCTGGTGTCACTGCAAAAGATGTTGGACCACCAGATGCGGAGCAATCCATCTTTGGCATACCTTTTCGTTTACAGAGACGGCAGAGTCCTGGCCCACACGTTCACCAAGGGCGTTCCTGCCGAGCTGATAGACGCAAACCGGGCGATTTCCCAGGATCAAGGAGAATTGCGGAGCCTCGTCTCCACGGTAGGTGACCACTACCTGGATATTGCCTGGCCGATCTTTTCGGGCCGGGCCGGTGTGCTCCGTCTGGGTTTCTCAGAAAAACCTTTCAGAGAGCAAGTCACTCGGCTTTGGATCCAGATGAGCCTGGTTACTCTTGGGATTCTATTGCTGGCCGTGATTGGTAGTCTTGTTTTCGTGCGGCGAATCACATTGCCCCTGTCCAAACTCGCGCGGGCCACGCAGAAAATAGACAGGGGCGAGCTTGACATTACGGTGGATATAAAGGGTCAGGATGAAGTCGGAACGCTGGCTTCTTCTTTCAATCAAATGGTCACACGGTTGAAGGACTACACTCGCCGCCTCGAACGGAAAGCCAAAGAACTGGAGCGCAGTCACAACCAGACCAGGACCTTCTGTGAAATTGTTCGAGAAATTGGCGCCCTACCCACCGTTAATGAAATCGGTCCGGCGCTTATAAAAAGATTTCAAAAGATACTGATATGCAAGCAAATGGTTCTGATCCTGCTAAACGAAGACCGGACGGCGCTTTTTTCCGTGTCGGAGGATCATGTCAAAATGGTCAACGACCCCAAAATAATAGACTCTGCTGCGGAGCCCCTCCAAAGCGCCAGTGGCTGCACTGTCTTTGGTCGGTCCATTTTTCGACCCCCCTTGGTTCCGGAATCTTTCCGGTTCTCCCCCCAACAGGTGCTTGCTCCTTTGACGGGAGAGACTCAAATCCTCGGAGGCCTTGTGATCGCTTGCCCCGGAGACTGCGAGTGCGAACCAAAGGACATTGAACTAGTGGGTCTGATCCTTACCCAGGCGTCTGGGGTTATCAGGCGGGCCGTCCTGCACGAGCAGTCCATAAGCGAATTCCGGGCAAGGATAGAAAATACCGCTGAATTCTGCGGGATAATCGGCAAGGACCCCAAGATGCAGGTGGTCTACAGGCTGATTCAAGATATCGCTCCGACTGACGCCACTGTTCTCATTCAGGGTGAGAGCGGTACAGGTAAAGAACTTGTTGCAAGGGCCATACATCAACAGAGTGAGAGAAGGCACAATAGTTTTGTGGTGATCAACTGTTCCGCGTATCCGGACAGTCTTCTCGAAAGTGAGTTGTTCGGCCACGAGAAAGGGGCCTTTACCGGAGCCATCCGACAGCGTGCGGGACGTTTCGAGCAGGCTGACGGCGGCACGGTCTTTTTGGATGAAATCGGAGAGGTCCCCCCCTCCAGCCAAATAAAGCTTCTGAGAGTCCTCCAAACGCAAAGTTTTGAACGCGTAGGCGGTGAGCGCACACTAAAGGTCAACGTCAGAATTCTAGCGGCCACCAACAAGGACCTGGTCAAGGAAGTGCAAAAGGGAAGCTTTCGAGAGGATCTCTACTACAGGTTGAACGTCATCCCGATCAGTTTGCCTCCACTTAGAAATCGCCCCAATGACATTCCTTTGCTTGCAAACGGTTTTCTGAAGAAGTTCGCTACGGACCAGGGCAAGAGCATCGAGGAGTTCAGCCCCGAATCCATGCGTATTCTGCTCGATCACGGCTGGCCGGGAAACGTCAGAGAACTGGAAAACACGGTAGAGCACTCAGTGGTCCTTGCCAAAGGGCGCCGTATTGAAACCTCAGACCTCCCCGCAGCACTTCGGGGCCACTCAAGGCCTAGTCCCTCGAACGATCTGCCGCTCATGGTGGAAAGCGAACGCGCACTGATTGAGCGGACACTGGAAGAGACCAATTGGGACAAAAAGAAGGCCGCTCGCCGCCTCGGCATTGGGCGTACAACCCTGTACTCTAAGCTCAGAAAGTACCATATCGTTAAGCCAACCTTGCAGTAGCATCCTATCTCTCTGTACCGCACAGGGATTGTGCACACTTTCGGGACACTGCATCTAACTTATATCACTATATTATCTACATAAAGTCTCTTTTGTGTTCCGAATCGGAACATCCCTCCCCGCCTTTCATTTCCCCGCAGCGAGAGGCCATTGCCCATTCTCGTTACACGTCGTCGCATTTCCCAATTAACTTAGCTAGCTATTTCAGGATGATAGCCCCTCTCCGTTCTCATGGGCTGTCTACGATTCGGGATTCTGAATGCATCTTCCAGAATTGGCATCCCTTTCGCAAGGCATGCTCCAGAATCGCGCGGGGAGAATAATTTTGAACCAACCGATCATTTTGGTTGGCACCAGCAAAAAGCAGTCCTCTGAGCTGGCGACGACCCTTGAGGCGAACGGTTTCCAGGTGCTGCGATACCGTTCGATTTCGGATCTGGAAAAGCTCGGCCAGGAAAAGGATCGGTTGGTGGTAATCCTGGATCTTGACAAAGCGTCGGTCAGCAACCGTGTGCTCAGGAATCTCAAGAGGAAGCGTCCTGCTCTGCAAATTATAGGGATTTCCAGTTTGCCTTTTCATCCCGAATTAGGGGAGGCCATCAGTTCATACCTTTTCGCCTGCATTTCCAAGCCGGTGGACACCGAAGAATTGATGTACCTGCTAAAAAGCATCGTTCGCGATCTGCCGCCTGCTTCAAACGCTTGCCGGCGATGCGCAGAAACAAGGTTTCGGAGACCCATTCCTTGATGGAGACTAGGAGATGCACAGATGAAGAAATTGGACAAAATCATGGAGCGAAGAGAATTCCTTCTTACCGGAGGACTAGTCGGTGGAGCAGCAGCCGTCGGCGTTGGAGTGGTGGTGAAGGACCGTTTGCCTTCACCTCCGCAAGATCCGACCGGCGAGGCTACCGTGCGCAATCTGACCGTGTTGAAAAAACTGAAACCCCAGGATTACGAGGATGTGCACGTGCGAATGCAGCGTGAGTTGGTAAAAGCCATGGCTAAGCCGGTCGAAAAGAGACGCTGGACAATGGTTATTGACGTTCGCAAGTGCATCGGCTGCCACGCCTGCACCATTGGCTGTGTCGCCGAAAACAAACTGCCGCCGGGCGTGGTCTACCGGCCGGTGGTCATCCGGGAATTCGGTGAATATCCCAACGTGCAGATTCGCTTTCTTCCACGACCCTGTATGCAATGCGAGAACCCTTCGTGCGTGCCGGTTTGTCCGGTAAACGCCACCTGGAAACGACCCGACGGGGTTGTGGCTATCGATTATGACAAATGTATAGGGTGCAGGTACTGCCTCAATGCCTGTCCTTACGGCGCAAGGACTTCCGATTTCGGCAGATACTATTCAGCCGGTGAGGCCGCGGGCGATTCCTCGGGGAAGGATCGGCCGCTGGAAGGATCACCTGCTTCATGGGAATTCGAGCCGAGCAATGAATATGCGAAGAATTGGAATCGAAAGGATCATGGTTCGCCGGTAGGTAATGCTCGAAAATGCCATTTCTGCCTGCACCGTCTGGAAGTGGGGCAACTTCCGATGTGTGTGACGACCTGTATCGGACGTGCCACGTATTTCGGAGATTCTAACGACCCCGAAAGCCTGGTAGTGGAATTGGTGACCAAAAACAATTTTCAGACACTTCTCCCGCACCTGGGGAATAATCCTCAGTGCTACTACATCGTATGAAAGGAGAGTACAGCGCCATGACCAATGTGACACTTTCAGCCCCAAATCCGGGACACGGTGCTTCCAACTCTCCGTGGACCAAAATTCTTTGGGTCATCTGGTCAATCCTAATAGTCGGGGGCGTTATAGGCGTCGCCCAGCGATTTACTTCCGGCCATTTGGCCGCGGGCTACGGATCGTACGTGCCCTGGGGCCTGTGGATCGGACTCTATTTTCTCGCAATAGGCATTTCAGGAGGCGCATTCATAATTGGAGCCGTGGGCTATATCCTTGACGTGCCGGGATTTGGCAGGCTGTCGGAATTGCGGACCGCCATCGTGTTAAGTGTTTCAGCCATTATCCCAGCCTTTGTCGGCGTTGGGCTTGATCTCGGGCACACGGAACGCCTTTTCAAGGTCCTAACTTCACCTATTTTCACTAGTATGATGGCTTTCAATGCCTGGATGTACAATGTTTTCATCATCATAGCGGTGGTTAGCTGGCTGCTCACATTCAAGGGCGCCTCCCTGTGGCTGAAGCCGTTGTTGGTCGTCGGTGCATTGTTGTCCATCTTGTTCCCGAGCCAAAGCGGCGTTTTCTTCGAAGCGGTGCGCACAAACGAGTTTTGGCACAGTCCCATTCTATCGGTACTGTTTCTGGCGTCCGCCATTGCGCTAGGCGCGGCTGGACTCTTGATCGTCAGGGTGCTGCTTGGACAAGCTGCGGGCGATCAAACCGGTAACGAAAACGCTCTCCGGTGGCTGCGTACCATTGCTGTGACTGCGATGCTGGTTTATCTGGCATTTGAATTTGCTGAGTTCTCCATCGTGCTCTGGAATCCGGGACAGCACTCACCGAACGTGGCCTTTTTGCTCTTTGGTGGCTATTGGCAAGTTTTTTGGCTACTTCACCTGCTGTTTGGGGTACTCGTTCCTTTGGCACTTTTTGCCTCGACACAGAAGAGACTGTGGGCTCTTGGGGCTTTTCTCGCAACTGTAGGCTTTGCTGCAGCCCGAATGTGCATTCTTGTTCCCGGCCAGATCAGCGGGCAGATTCCCGGTCTCCAACAAGCATTTCAGGATCAGCGCCTCCAATACAGCTACCACCCGACACTGATGGAGTACTTGGTTGGCTTTTTCATGGTGGCTGTCGGCATGGCGATCTTTTACGCGGGAATCAGACTGAGCCAAACTTTAGCTTCCAGCTCGGAACAGAAGGCGTGAGGTGAATAATGAGCAATAAAAACACAAAGATAACGAACAGGAGGGGATTCCTGGCCGGCGGGGCACTCTTGGGAAGCGGGCTCCTCATTTCCGCTCCGAAGGTGTTGGCAGCTCCAACCGCACAAAAGCCTAATGCGGTAATGAACAGCAGCCGGCCCGACGCATCCTATGATCTGGTTAAACCCGCAAACATGATCTATTCCGCGTGCTTACAATGTAACACCGGCTGCGGAATCTCATGCAAGCAGCAGAATGGGGTAATAACAAAAATTGACGGCAATCCTTACAATCCATGGACACTGCTACCTCACTTGCCTTACAGCACCCATCCGGAAGAGGCCGCGCCGGTGGACGGGTCCATCTGTCCCAAGGGCCAGTCAGGTCTCCAGAGCGCTTATGATCCCTATCGAATTCGCAAAGTGCTGAAACGCGCAGGGAAACGAGGGGAGAACAAGTGGGTGGCCGTACCATTTGAGCAAGCGGTCCAGGAGATTTGCGAAGGCGGAAAACTATTTGCCAAGGTACCCGGCGAGGAAAGCCGTGAGATTGAAGGTCTGGCAAGGCTCCGAACTCTCACTGATCCCAAGGTCTCAAAGGCAATGGCCACTGACGTAAAGGCCATTTTGGACGAAAAGGATAAGGACAAAAAGAAAGCGCTGGTTGAAGAATTTAAGGCCAAGCACGCTGAACATCTGGACAAGCTCATCGATCCGAACCATCCGGACCTGGGGCCCCGCAACAATCAGATTGTCTTGGCCTGGGGCCGGCTCAAGGGAGGACGAGCCGAATTGTACAAGCGTTTGGCCGAAGGCCTAGGCACCACCAACGCTCACGGTCACACCACCGTTTGTCAAGGGTCTCTGTATTTCACTTGCAAGGCCATCAGCGAACAATATGTGGACGGAAAATTCACTGACGGAAAGAAATTTTACTGGCAGGCAGACACTGAGAACAGCCGCTTCATATTTTTTGTGGGGGCTAACCTTTTTGAAGCCAATTACGGCCCTCCCAACCGCGCGGTAAGACTCACCGGCAACCTCGTCAGCGGTTACACCAAGATCGCGGTAGCAGACCCGAGGTTCAGCAAGCTCGCATCCAAAGCATGGAAGTGGCTGCCACTGAAACCGGGAACCGATGCCGCGCTCGCTGCAGGCATGATCCGATGGATAATCGAAAACAAACGCTACGACGCGAAATTCCTTTCCTGTGCAAACAAAGCCGCTGCTCTTGCGGCCGGAGAAAACAGTTGGTGCAACGCCACATGGCTGGTGGAGATCAAAGACGGCAAGCCGGGGAAGTTCGTCAGAGCCACGGACGCGGCCTTAGCTCAACCCGAGACTCGGAAGACAAAAGACGGCAAGGACTACCAGGAGAAGTTCCTCCTTGCCACGGTTCAGGGAAAGCCGGTGGCATTCGATCCGAATGACACTAAGAGCCCTGTTTATGGCGATCTCTTCGTTGACACGAAGCTACCGGACGGCACCGTTGTAAAGAGTGGTCTGCAAGTGCTTCTCGAATCTTCCCAACAGCGCAGCCTGAAAGAATGGGCTGAGATCGCAGGGGTGAAAGAAACGGACGTGATTGCAGTGGCCCGTGAACTGACGAGCTACGGGAAAAAAGGGGCCGTTGATATTCACCGCGGACCCGCACAGCATACCAACGGCTTTTATAACGTCCTCTCTTGGATGACCGTCAATATGCTCCTGGGAAACTTTGACGCCAAGGGAGGGATGATAAAAGCTTCTACGTACGATTACATGGGAAAAGGAAAACTGTACGATCTCGCTGCGCAACCCGGTAAAACAGGGGCATTCGGTATTAGCTCGATCCGACACGGCGTGGATTATGAGAAAACCACTCTGTTCTCGGGGTATCCCGCTAAACGAAACTGGTACCCTCTGAGCAGCGACATTTATGAAGAAATCATCCCGTCCATTGGTGATGCCTACCCTTATCCGGTAAAGGCACTTTTCCTTTACATGGGCGCACCCACCTACTCTTTGCCCGCAGGCGATACGAACATAAAGATTCTCTGCGACACAGCGAAGGTCCCGCTCTTTGTGACGAACGACATCCTGATCGGCAGTACTTCCATGTACGCGGATTATGTTTTCCCGGACTTATCGTTCCTGGAGCGATGGGAATTTCAAGGAAGCCACCCTTGTGTTCCAAACAAGGTTCAACCTGTGCGCCAACCCGCTATGGCTCCCATACCTGAAAATTGCACCGTGTACGGCCAGAGTGTGCCCATGAGCTTTGAGGCCATGATTCTTGCTATTGCTGAAAGACTCGAGCTTCCCGGGTTCGGGGCCGATGCGTTTGGAAAAGGTCTGGACCTGAAGCATCCCGACGATTTCTACATTCGGGCGTTGGCGAATCTCGCGTTCGGGGAGAAGCCCGACGGTTCGGAAGCTGTGCCTGATACCGATGAGAATGAAATGAAGATCTTTCGAGAAGCCCGCCGCTATCTTCCCACCGGAGTATTTGAAGAAACCAGATGGAAGAAAATCGCAGGGGAAAAACTGTGGCCCAAGGTCGTGTACGTTCTTAATCGAGGCGGCCGCTTCGAGGATTGGGCGAAAGGGTACAAGGGCGACAGAGTTGCACATCCGTATGGGGCCTTGCTCAATCTGTATCAGGAAAAAACGGCTTCCACAATACACGCAGGAACCGGTAAAAAGAACGCCGGTTATGCCACCTTTGTGCCGATCAGGGATTACCTCGGCCGAGAGCCCAATGAACTACGCAAGGGTCATGACCTGGCTCTGATAACCCACCGCACTATTTCCCAGTGCAAAAGCCGTACGGTGGTAGACCAGTGGCTCACGCCTATTATGCCGGAAAACGGTGTCTTGCTGAACCCCGAAGACGCAAAACGGCTGGGATTAAAACAAGATCAACCGGTCAAAATCGTCAGTGCCTCAAATCCGTCGGGAGAATGGGATTTGGGGGCGGGCAACAAGAAACCCATGATCGGCAAAGTAGTGCTCACTCATACGGTGAGGCCCGGTGTCGTCAGCTTTGCTCTCGGGTTCGGGCATTGGGCCACCGGTGCTGCTGATGTGACCATTGACGGCAAGGTTATAAGACGAGATCCCAGGAGAGCGGCCGGCATTCATGCTAACGCTGCCATGTGGATCGACCCGGCGCTGAAGAACACTTGTATGGTCGACCCTGTAGGGGGGAGTGTGAGTTTCTACGACACGACCGTCAAGCTCATTCCGGTCAATTCATAGGCCTGTCCCAACTCGAGCGCTCGCTACCGGGCGCAGAAAACAGCGGGCTGAAAAAAGTATTGACAAGGCTGAGCCAATGGGGTATCCAATACTTTAACGTTGAGGTTTTTGTACCTATGATCAATTCCTGGCAGTTTAGCGCATTTTCTCAGTTTTTTGGGTGGTATTATTTTACCTCCCTAGGCGGCTGACGCGCGCTCCGACTGTCCGGTAATAACCCCATAAAAAAGAAGATGCGGAGCAAGCGCTCCGCATCTTTTTTTTTGGAGGAAAAAAGATGGTAGTCGTCATGAAAAAGGAAGCGAAGGAAGCTCAGGTATCCCGGGTCTTGGCAAAAATAGAAGACCTGGGGCTAACGGCCCATGTATCCAGAGGGAAAATCCGTACCATCGTGGGGGTGGTAGGCGACAACAGCGGGGTGGAGTCCACCGCGTTCGAGTCGCTCGGCGGTGTGGAAAGGGTGGTCCCTCTTCTCGGTCCCTTCAAACTTGCCAGTCGGGATTTCAAGAAGGAGGACACGGTATTCTCGATCGACGGTTCCCATATCGGGGGCAAGAAGATCATCGTCATGGCCGGTCCTTGCGCAGTGGAGAGCAAGGAGCAGATCATTCAGTCCGCGCTGGCGGTCAAGAAAGCGGGAGCTGTGGCCCTCCGAGGAGGTGCTTTCAAACCAAGGACTTCGCCGTACAGCTTCCAGGGGCTTGGCGAAGAGGGATTGAAGTTGTTGGCAGTGGCCCGGGACATGGCCGGATTGGCAGTCGTGACTGAGGTCACCACTCCGGAGCAGGTGCCTCTCGTAGCACAATACGCGGACGTCCTGCAGGTTGGAGCGAGAAACATGCAGAACTTTGCCCTACTGCACGCCGTCGGTGAGGCTCACAAGCCGGTCCTCCTCAAACGAGGCATGTCCAGCACGATTGAGGAATTTCTCAACGCAGCGGAGTACATCCTGAGCCACAACAACCCCCGCGTCATTCTCTGCGAACGTGGAATACGCACTTTTGAGACTTACACCCGGAATACCCTTGACATTAATGCCATTCCCGTCCTGAAATCGCTCAGCCACCTTCCTGTTGTGGTAGATCCGAGTCACGGAACCGGTAAACGCGAATATGTAGCCGCGGTCAGTCGCGCGGCCGTCGCCGCGGGAGCCGACGGTTTGATCGTTGAGGTTCATCCCAACCCGGAAAACGCTTTGTCTGATGGAGCGCAGAGCCTTACACCGGACGAATTCGAGTCCTTGATGAGCGAATTGAAACCCGTCGCCGAGGCGGTTGGGAGAACGATGTAATTCTGAAGAGGCCTGAACACGCAGCGAGCGAGCAGTCCCAGGAATTATCGTATTGTAACTAATGACGCGGGGGGTCTTGATGAAAGGACTTGAGTTGACACTGTCAAAAACTAGCATCGCGATCGTTGGCATGGGGCTGATGGGAGGCAGCTTAGGCAAAGCCCTGGTCAAACACAGAGCCTGTAGAGAAGTTCGCGCGTTGGTACGCCGTCCCATGGCCGCCCGCCAGGCCGTTGCGTCCGGAGCCGCTCATATCGCCGGGACAGATCCGCAGCAGATACTGGCCGATGCACATATTGTGGTCTTCGCGACCCCCGTGAGGACTATCGAAAAGCAGATCGGCTCACTCAAGGGGTTCCTGAAACCGGGAGCGGTAGTCACGGATCTTGGCAGTGTTAAGAAGGGGGTAGCAAGTGTCATGGAAGACCTGCCCGACGGCATTTTTGCCGTGGGAGGGCATCCCATGTGCGGAAAGGAAAGCTCGGGACTTGCTGAGGCAGATCCGGACCTGTTTGCAGGCAAAGTATGGGTACTGGTCCCCCTGAAAAACAGCAATACTGGAGCCATGAAACTGATCAATGAATTGGTAAGCGTTGTGGGCGCGCGTTCCGTGAAAATGAACGCGCCGGAGCACGATGAAGTGGTGGCGTGCATAAGTCATCTTCCATATCTTCTTGCCACTACGTTAGTCTCAGTGGCCGAGGAAACCTCCAAAGACCAGCCGTCCATATGGAATCTGGCATCAAGCGGGTTTCGAGACACTTCGCGCGTCGCAGCGGGCGACCTCTCAATGATGATGGATATTATGGCAGCCAACCGGGCCAACATAACCCGTTCGGTGGAGAAGGCTTTGCGGCATCTGGAAGTGGTAAGGCAATCACTGGTGAGTGGAGACGAAAAGATCTTGCGCGATCTGTGCTCCGATGCACGGGACAGAAGGCTCCAACTGTTCAAAGATCACGATGGCGTCGGTGCGGGGAAGGTCTCCCATGCATGATGTCTCGGTTCTGCGAATCCAGCCTGCCGGAGCGCTGACCGGCAAAGTATGGCTTCCCGGCGACAAATCGCTCTCTCATCGAGCACTCATCCTTTCTTCGCTGTCCGACGGGGTCTCTAGAATAGGCAACTGTCTGGTAGCCGGGGTCACAGAGGCAATGATAGACTGTCTCGAAGGCCTTGGAGTCAAAATAAAGATTGAAACAGATCGGTCGGTCGGCGATTTTGAAACCGCTGAGGTCTCTGTGCACGGTTGCGGCCTGCGAGGATTCGCTCGCCCGGCCAAAGAGCTGAACTGCAGAGGGTCGGCGACCACCATGCGTCTTCTGGCCGGTGTGCTTGCGGGTCAGCCTTTTCAATCCACGCTTGATGGAAATGACCGGCTCCGATTGCGCCCGATGGATAGAGTGATCGAGCCGCTTCGAGAAAAAGGCGCACGCATTGAGACGAAAAACGGCAACGCACCTCTGACCTTTCTGCCTTCGGTCCTGAAGTCCTCTGAGCATGTCTTAAGCGTCGCCAGCGCGCAGGTGAAATCAGCTTTGCTTCTTGCCGGGCTTTTTTGCGAGGGCCCGACGACCGTGGTCGAGCCTCATGTCAGCCGAGACCACACGGAACGAATGTTGCGGAACCTGGGCATAGGAGTTACCCAATCAGAGGATGGCCAGGGACGCCACGTCGTCACGATGTCCGGAGGGATTCCGCGATTGCCCGCGATGGATCTTACTCTTGCATCCGATCCGTCGTCCGCGGCCTTCCTGACAGTGGCAGGCCTGCTGGTACCAGGCTCCTCCGTGCAGATTCCGAATCTTTGCCTGAACCCTGGGCGTGCAGGGCTGTTCGAGGTCCTTCAGTCCATGGAAGCAGATTTGGACATGGTGGTCGAGTCGGATTCAACCGGTGAGCCCGTTGGAACCGTGGATGTCCGGGCCAGCAAACTCCATGGTGTTGAGATTAAGGGACCTGTGGTCACCAGGATGATTGATGAGTTTCCCATACTTGCGGTGGCGGCAACTCAGGCATCCGGGGCCACCGTGGTGAGCGACGCCCAGGAGTTGAAGCTGAAGGAGAGCGACAGGATTCAGGCCTTAGCGGAAGAGCTTAACAAAATGGGCGCCGGCATTCAGACCTTGACCGACGGCTTTGTCGTACCCGGATCCGCGCGCCTCCAGGGGGCCGTGGTAAACGCCCGAGGGGATCACAGACTGGCAATGAGCCTCACTGTGGCCGGATTGGTAGCACGCGGGGAAACCTTGATACACGGATGGGAGGTCATGCGTGAATCCTTCCCGAATTTCCCGCATGTTCTCAGGCAGATGGGGGCGAGTGTAGAATGGTAGCCAAGGATACCATACGAGCCGGTGTCATCGGGTACCCGGTGGCCCACAGTCTCAGTCCGGCCATGCACAACGCGGCGTTCGACTCTTTGGGTATGAACTGGCGTTACGTGCCTATCCGCGTGAGACCGGAAAGATTGCGGGACATCGTGTTGGGCCTCGAATCGAAAGCGTTTCGTGGAATAAATGTAACGATTCCACATAAAGAGAACGTGATCCCTTTGTTGGACAAGGTTTCGCCGGAGGTCACACGGATAGGCGCGGTTAACACTGTTACTCTCAAGGACGGAAAGCTCTCGGGAGAGAATACTGATTGGTCGGGCTTTCTGGCCGCACTGGAGGAATTGAACTTCGATCCTGCGGGCTGTAATGCTCTCATTTTGGGATCGGGCGGGGCCGCTCGGGCCATTGCTTACGCCTTGGCTTCTTGCAGTGCGCGGATCCTGATGTCGTCCAGAAACAGGGCGGCCGGCGACGATGTAGCCAAACAGGTTCGAAGGGCCTTTCCACGTGCCTCGATTACATGGGCCCACAACCAGGCACTGCGCGGCATGAGTATTCGTTGCGATTTGCTGGTAAACGCCACCCCCGTGGGCATGAGCCCCCGCGGGGAATTCTCCCCGTGGCCCGATGAAGTCCCCCTGCCTCAGTGCTCCTTCGTTTACGACACAGTTTACAACCCTTCTAGAACACGCCTTATGGAGCAGGCATCCAGCCGCGGGATGAAATGTGCAAACGGATTGAGTATGCTTGTCCATCAGGCGGCTCTGTCGTTCAGCATCTGGACGGGCAGATCTGCACCGATTGATGTCATGCGAAAAGCAATCTCCTATGGTGATGAGAATGTTGCGGTTTCTCACTGCGGGTGAATCCCACGGGCCGGAGCTTACAGTTATCTTGGAAGGTCTTCCTGCGGGCATTCCTTTGACCACCGACGACATAGACTTTCAACTCGCGCGCCGCCAGAAAGGTGAAGGCTCGGGCGGTCGCATGGCGATAGAGCAAGACCGCGTCCGCATTACGGGCGGGGTTATGGCAGGCTGCACCACAGGCGCGCCAATTTCCATGGTAATCTCTAACAAGGACTTCGCGGCCTGGGTTGAGCGAGATATTGCACCCATGACGATTCCTCGTCCAGGGCACGCTGACCTTACCGCGGCCCTGAAGTATGGATACCGTGACCTGCGGCTCGGCCTGGAAAGAGCTTCAGCGAGAGAGACCGCGGCTCGGGTTGCCATGGGTGCGGTTTGCCGAATGCTCCTCCAGAATTTCGAGATTGTCATAGGGTCGTACGTTCTTTCCATTGGGTCTGTTCAGGCTGTTGTGCCGGCAGACTCCGATTTTGCTACGCTTCTTTCACGTGCGGAAGCAAGCCCAGTGCGCTGTCCGGATGAGGAAGCCGGCAGGAAAATGCTCGAAGAAATAGCCGGAGCGCGAGCCGCGGGAGACACCCTCGGCGGTGTTCTCGACTGCGTAGCCTTGAACCTTCCTCCCGGCCTGGGGAGCCACATACACTGGGATCGGAGACTGACTACCAGGCTCATGGCGGCTGTGGGTTCTATTCCTGCCATCAAAGGAGTCCAATTTGGAAACGCTTTCGGCGACGCGGCCAGCGCGGGCACCGATGTCCACGATGAGATATTGTGCGATAGTCAAGGAACCCTCAGTCGCGCTTCAAATCGAGCTGGAGGGCTCGAAGGAGGAATTACCACCGGGCAGCCTCTGATTGTTAGAGCCGCAATGAAGCCCATAAGCACTACTATGAAGGGACTGGGGTCGGTTGACCTTGCCACAGGCCAGCCGGCCAGGACCGTTTATGAACGTAGCGACATCTGTGCGGTCCCAAGGGCCTGTATTGTGGCCGAGGCTATGGTCTCTTTTGTGCTGGCGGACGCCCTGATGGAAAAGCTTGGCGGCGACAGCCTGGATGAAATGGCCGCGCGATACAAGAATCTCAGGCGCAGCACAGTGGGAGACCTCCCCATGGACAGCACTTCGTGGAGATTCGGATACAAAACACCCGATAGCAAATAATACCCTCGGTCTCTCAGACGTGGCGTATAGGGAGGAAACCCTCTTGCAAGCTTAGCCTGAGAATTGGGTGCCACTGCTGGCTTGTCCAGCAGTGCATGCTTATAGCAGTTGCCATAAATTTTGACCTTTTGCACAGCTCGCGCTCTAAGTGTACCCGTAGGGCCGGCGTCCCTGCCGGCCCGAACGAGTTGATTTGTATCCGAAAAATGTGCCGGCACGGAGGCCGGCACCTACCAATTTTCAAGAGGCGAATTTCGTGATCGGACACTGTTTTTGACACATGCTATAGGAACACTGCTGGACAAGCCGGCAGTGGCACCCAGATCAACAAGAAGGCAAGCTCCTCAGCTCATGGGCGTGACCCAAAAAGTAGAGAACTCGGGAATACCGGCCATGAAAGCAACTGCACTGAGATCCCTTATGACAAACTACAACGGAAACATAATTCTCGCCGGCTTCATGGGCACAGGAAAGACCACGATAGGCCGACGCTTGGCCCAGACGCTCGGGTGGGAATTCCTCGACACAGACGCGACAATTGAAGAACGAGAAGGACAAAATGTTTCGCAGATCTTCAAGACCCGCGGCGAAGAACATTTCAGGTTGTCGGAGAGAATGATCTGCCGTGAAATAGCCCTATTGAGAAATACCGTTGTCGCTACCGGCGGTGGGATGCTGCTTGACCCCGAGAATCGCCGCCTTCTGTACTCATCGGGGGTCGTTTTTCGTCTGAGCTGCCCGGCCCCTGAAATCCTCCAGAGGGTTGGTTCCAGTACGAAGCGTCCCCTGATTGAAAGAGATCCCGTGGAGCAGGTTTCGCGGCTCATGCAGGAAAGGGAGCCCGTTTACGCGTCTCTCCCCTTTCAAATTGACGCCACGGGACTGAATGCGGATACCGTCTCGACGCGCATACTGCGAGTCATGGCCCGAGGGACCGACGAAATAAGGTTCGTTCCCGTAAGCCTTGCCGAAGGTGGGGGCTATACATTAGCCATCGGGCCCGGGGCACTGGATTTTCTGGGCGACATGATCAGTGACCGGGGCCTCACCGCCAGAGTTGCGGTGGTGGCCGATGAGAACGTCGCGCGACTTCACCTGGGGTCCGTGATGACCAGCCTTGAGGGGGCCGGCTTCCAGCCGTTTGCGTGCACCATCCCTGCCGGGGAACAGAGCAAGAACCCTATACAACTGGAAGCCCTGTACAACTGCTTCCTCGACAATAGATTGGATAGGCGAGGGGCCGTGGTCGCACTGGGTGGAGGCGTTACGGGTGATCTGGCGGGATATGCCGCCGCGACCTATATGCGCGGGGTCACGCTCATTCAATGCCCCACAACTCTTTTGGCCATGGTAGATTCCAGCGTGGGAGGCAAAACCGGCATTGACCTGCCGCAGGGTAAGAACCTGGTCGGCGCGTTCAAGCAACCATTGATAGTGATCTCCGACGTTGAGACGCTCAAGACGCTTCCAGATTCCGAAATACGCATGGGCATGGCAGAGGTGATCAAGCACGGTGTTATCGGGGACCCGGACCTGTTTGAATTGCTGGAAGCCTCCGGGAGCGCCATACTTCTGGACTCGGATATGATTGCACGGGGCGTGGGAGTGAAGATTAGTGTGGTAGAAGCCGATCCGTTTGAAGGAGGGCTCCGCGAAGTCCTGAACCTCGGGCACACTGTCGGCCACGCGCTGGAAAAATGTAGCCGATACACTTTGGGTCACGGGGACGCTGTAGCCGTGGGTTTGCTTGCCGTCGCGCGCATTTCGGAACAAATGGGATTGTGCGGCGGCGAGTTGGCCGATAGACTCGAAGCGCTACTGATTAAAGTGGGCTTGCCTGTTCGACACAATGCCTCTCCGGAAGAAGTTGTTCAAGTTATGGCTTCCGACAAGAAAGTGGTTGCAGGACGCGTCCGTTTCGTGCTGATAAGAGACATCGGAAAAGTCGAACCTGGTTGGAAAGTCGAACCTGAACAATTGAAAGGGATCTTGGAGAGTCTCAAAGGATAGCCCTTTCCCGAACCCTTCTGATGGGGTCTTTGACCACGAGAGGACTCGAATATGAAAATCCTGATATTGCACGGCCCGAATCTCAACGCGCTCGGCAAGAGAGAACCTGAAGTCTACGGCAAAGCCACTCTCGATGATATAAACAAGCGGCTGATTAAGAAGGCAAGCGGTCTGGGGATGGAAATACAATGCCTCCAATCCAACCACGAAGGCGCCCTCATAGACGCCCTTCATGAGGCGGTAAAGTGGGCTGACGGCATTATCATAAATCCCGCGGCCCTAACGCATACAAGTGTGGCGCTGCGAGATGCTATTGCGGCAACCGGCCTACCTGCCGTTGAAGTTCATTTAACCAATATCCACGCTCGGGAACAATTCCGCCGCCGATCTTTGACGGCCGGTGTCTGTGCGGGACAGATCGCGGGGTTCGGAGCCGACTCCTACTATCTTGCTTTGCTGGCATTGAAGGAGATTGTGGAGAAGAAGTAGCGCCGGTGCGGAGTATGGGCAGGGCGTGGAGTCTCTGCCCAGGCTGTGACCCTGCACCTACGCGATCTCCGCGGCAAAACGGTATTCTGCAACCAAGGCTATGGCGAATCTCTCCGGATTCGCAGTATTAGCCGTTGAGCCAGGCGAATGATTCCCGGGACGCGTTCCTGCGCCACGCAATGCATAAAATATGCGCCCGCGAAAATGAAAACCAGCGGAGGCAGCGGGATCACCAATTCCGGAGCGGCCAGGCCCGACCGAGCCAATCGTTCCGTGGCCAGCGTGAACGCGTAGTACGCGAAGACGACCACCAACCCCACCGAGACATTGTTCAGCCGACTCCGTCCCATGTTTAGCACGCCCAGCGGGAATGCGACCACGGCTAGAGCTAGACATGCCAGAGGATAGGTGAATCTCTGGACGATCAGCATCCTCGCGAAGGTGCGAACGCGCTGGTAAAATGCCAGCACCTCCGGAGTGTCGGTTGGCTTCACCTGCGTGACACGCTCTACGTGTTTCACGATTTCCCGCACCGACATTTCCTCGAGCGACATTTGGGTCCCTGTGTCCGCCTGGTCCAGAGGATATCGGAATGTATAGGTTTCAAACGCGAGGCTGCCCGTGGAATCACCGTGCCGATCCTCCGTCAACATGGTGCCGTTGCGGAGGTGCAGCACAAAAGCCTTTCCTTCAGGATCAGGAGCGGCCTTCCCCTCGTGAGCCAATATTGTTGTCACCTCGTTCGGTTGTGAAGACTCCTGTATAAACACTCGACTCATGATCCCCGTGGCGGGATCGATCTCCTCCACAAAGAGGATCAAATTCTTGAGCTTGTCGAAGAAGGTCCGCTCTTCTATCCCGGCATCGACTCTCTTCGTAAGGGCTTCGTGCATCAATCGGCGGCCTTCGGAAATTCCTTTGGGAATAAGAACCAGCGTACAAAACAGGCTTAGAGCCAAACCGATGGTTCCTAGTGTAAGAACAGGCGGCAACAGCCGGATTACCGAAATCCCCGATGACTTGATGGCTGCAATTTCATTATCCGCGGCGAGCCTTCCCAAGCCCAGCAAGATGCCGATGGTCATTGACAGCGGCAGCACAGTGACCAAAGTTCCCGGCAAGACGTTAATCAATACCTGAAACATAATCACGGTCAATCCCATGTCGCGCCCAATGACCTTTTGAAGAACAGGCAAGAAACCGGCAATAAGACCGGCCATTAAAAAGATCGCCAGGCAAAATAAAAAAGATACCGTGATCTCACGGAACACGTACCGATTGATTATGCGAGGACCAACCGCCAAGGTGCGACCCCTGCTTGAATATGGATAAAATGTATCCCGACCGGCCCGAAAGCCTGCAAAATATGCCGGGCTATGACGCCCCGGGTTGACGAAGTTTACACCAATACTTGCGGCAGAGAAAGGTTAGCTGTGATAGGCTTGTGCCGGATTCAAACGAGGTCGGGAAAAATCATTCCGTCACGCGGGGTGAGCACGCACAGCGGTTGACCTAAGCCGCCTGCGCTTTTTGCGGAAGCTCTCACCGTCATTCCGACGAAAGCCGGATTCCAGAAAAACACTGGACCCCGGCTTTCGCCGGGGTGACGATCACGCCCATGGTAGGACTGGTGGGATTGTCTTTGACCGGTCGGCATTGCGGCGTTCACTTGCCCCCGGACAACTGAGCGATTACATCAGGAAGCTTAAAGAGCTTGACGAGGCCCCGGAAATTGTGATTAAATACGAACGCTGGAATTTATTTGGTATTCCATGAAGGGCTGCATGAAATTAATCGACCGCAACGCCATGGTGAAGGCTCTAGTAAAGAGTCTTCTCACTTTAGTGCTGATATGTGCAGTGGGGGTGGCTCCTTGCAGCGCCCAGTCTCACGCGGCCGCGTTAGGGTCTTACCTGCCAATTGCGGGCTTGGAGCGTTTCATCGGGCCGATAATCCCTGCATGCGGCATCGGGAGCACATTCCGCAGTGAAGTTTCCGCGGGAATGGGCGTCGGTGACGTCAGGGGGGCCAAACTCACAGGCTCCAGTATAGGAGAAATAAGCCTCAGGAGGTCCCTGCTGGACGAGGCTCCGCTCCGCCTTGAGGTGTTGACGAACCTTCGTCTTTGGCGTTTTGGTTTTCGAGCCGCTTACACCAATTTCGAGACGAGAGCAAAACACGTGAATCTCGGGAGAGTTGACTTCACCGGGTTGACCCTCGGTGGTGACGTGGACGTAGTGCAGTTCCCGTGGCTCTCGGCGGGCGCGTGTGTGGACTTCTACCTGTACGACCCGAGTTTTCAAGGACCGATTTTTAATCCGGACAACAGCACTGAGACCTTACAGATAGTTGGGCGCAAACCTTCGACAATCGGAGCGTACTTGCGCTATATTCCCCCGGAAATCCTTGGCTATCCATTGCACCTGGAAGCCTGGTACAAAGCCCCCTTGGGGGGATCGAAATTCACCGCCTATGGTGCGGCATTGGTCTTCAGGCCGCAAATATACCGTTTCGACGTTGCCGCCAAATTGGCCCTGGAAAGGGAACACCTCAAGTTTTCCGCTGAACCGCGCACGCAGTTTCCAGTTCTTTTGTTCCCGGATCAAAAGTGGGAAATCGATATGGAGTGGAACCTGTTCACCGTGGATGTTGCCATTTATTTTTAGAATGGTCCGACAACTGCCAAACATCTCTTCCAGTTAGCGCTCGCACGGCCGCCCTGCCCTGACAAAACCATCCTATTCCTCGGTACGACCACGCTGTTGACAGGAATCATGTCGTTAGTTGGATGACATGCGCCAACTCCAAAATTCTTGATTGCATGGCACATATTTTACAGTGTTTGAATTTTTGATGTGTCGCTAGGTACGAGTAGGATGCGGTGAGTGAGCGAACCGCATCCCTCTCGCTAGGACGAAAGCGCATTGGTATTATTCCTGTAGCGCCGGCGTCTCGCCGGTAACAATGCCTTCTTGGCGCAAACGCACGAGCCTGTACCGCTAAATTGTGAGGTTAGATGGCTTCAAGGTTGGAGTCCGAGGGTTACTTGGAATTCTGAGACAGTTTCAGCAGGGGCGGCCGCCAATCCGGCTAAAATTTCACCTCTGCGAACGCGGAAATTGTGGCCTGATCGGACCACACTTTTGATCCCCCGAAGGAAAAATCAATGTTGAACAAGCTATTGGTCAATTGATGTGAGCCGTTGGTCAACAGTCTCTTGAAATCTCCGTCCAGGCCGACCCAGACGGTTTGCTTCACCATGCAGGTAGCTCGCAGGGAAATGTGCCAACAATGCCCGCTTGTTCTCTCACGCGTGATACGCTCACCGCTCCGCAGAAGGTGTAGGTCCTCATTTCGAGCGGTGATGAAAGCATAATCCGCCTGAAAGAGCAGATCAATCTCCGGGAGTGATACCGCGCCGCCCGACCCGTTAAGATGCGTGTTCAACATACATCCTACGTAATAATGGGAAAAAGATTGCGCAAATTCAATTCCATCTCCGTGAAGATCTGCGACCCCGCCCCCAAGGACCGCCTGGAACCCATCATGGGTGGTAAAGAAGAAATACTCGTTTCGATAACCGAATACCGGGCGAAGGTTGATCAACTGCTCCAAAGGTGTGGCCGCCGATAACCTGACGTCGAAAAGCAAACCGCGATTCAATCGGCATTTGGATTCACTGAAAATCGTTTTTTGATCAGGAGCGGCTTCATCGTCCCAATCGCTGTCCTGCATCTTCAATGATCCATCACGGCTCACATTCATCCATCCCTGAAACTGGAGCGACCACCACCGGCTGGTGTAGCTGGTTTCAATTCCCATGAACCATTGATCAATGGGAAATTCCAACCTGCTTAGAGGGTCTTGCTGTGTGGCAAAAGGGTTGGGAAACTGATAGGAAGTGAAACTGTTAAGATACTTTTTTATGCCGAGAGAGCAATAATGTCCGTATGCTCTTCCGGCATCGTCCGGGGCCCAGTTTGGAGCTAAGGGAAGCTGCAAGCCGCGAATATATGATTCGGATCTTTCAGCTACCCCTAGACACGACATGACACAAATGGCGACCCACACCGCCAGGCGTCGAACCATACCCATTCCTCTGAAAAACAGCCGGAAGCATCCGGCAGATCACTAAAACGTTTAAGTGAGATTACCGGCGCTACGCGTAAGCCTCGCTTCAGCCACTCCAAGGGCCGAAATCGACGAGCCGGTTCCTCTTTGGTCGCGGGTGACACCTATTTGGGTCTCTTGGGACAGGACCGATTTCAGGGTCACCCTTCATCTTATTGCTTGCTTTAAATATACAATAACATAAACATGATGCGCTGTCAACTTTGATTTATCATTATGTATTACTATCTATCGACATTGGCATTTGTACATAACATCCAGTTTTTACTATGTAACATTGTGCGAAACTCCGGCAAGGCGACAACGAAAACCCATTTCGCAGTCAGAAGCGTTCCGAGCGGAGCCATCCCACCAGAGCTGCCAGGGGGACGGGCGCACGCCTATTCTGACTGCCTGTAAAGAATACTATGATATTTCCATATATTATAGCAATTTGTTAATTAATTACATTATAGTGTTACACAAAGGCCTTAATAATGGTTCACCATGCAACAAAAGCCAGCCTGGGACTTATTATTGCTTGACAAAAAGAAGCTATTATCCTAGAAGTTTAGCATACGAAAATTTTGGTGCAAGTGGGGGTTATTCGCTCTCTGAAGTGAGAGAGGGTGTTGTTTTCTTCTTTTTAGGAGGATGAGGATATGGCTATAAGACGTGTCGCTGTTCTTTTTGTTGGAATTTTGGTTTTGGGGCTGGCTCCTACTCTAGTGTCTGCGCAGGGCACATTTGGAATGGGCCTGCCCGGATTTCCTTCATTTTCAGGATTACTTGGCGAACGTTTAGGCTGTGGGCAGGAAAAGACGGCCTTTTCGTCATTAAAATTCTATGTTGGATGGGGGGACGATCGGATTGGAAACCGTTTCGGTGAGTCGGCTGCCGACTTGCCGCTGGGTGGCACTTCCGACCCCCGCAACTGGCGACATCCCAATCGGGGACTGTGGCTTGGCCTTGCGGATCAACTGCAATTTACCGAGAGGATCGGTGTCCTGGTTAGCGGTTGGTACCTCATCCCTTCAAACCGAAATGGAGAAGAGCAAGTTACTTCCTCCGGATTTGTGCGAAAGACTTGGGAAACTAAGAACAGATGGTACTGGCTTGAAGCGGCTTTGAATGTTGATGTAGGAATGGGATCTGTTGTGGGCGGTTTCCGGTACGACTACAACACGGCCAGTTTTAAAGACCCATTCAATATTGTTAGCCTCAACCAGAGTGACACTCCGGAAGCGGACTTTACTTTCGAGAACTTCATCCCATTCTTTGGCATTCAATACTCGTGTGCCAACTTGACCGCTCGTGTCATTGGATTCCCTGCCTTGTTCGGGACTGCCAGATATGGGGAAACAAATCTGGCATTTGCGAACCCGGCGATTTTCAGCAGAATCGAAGGCACAGGCACGTACAAGAACGGTTATTTCTTCGAAGCTTTTCTGGAGTACTCTCGCGCTGTCTTCGGTACAGGGCAAATCGGAGCGTTTGGACGATACACAGCGATTCACAGCCAGAGCACCACCGATTTTGAAGGAGCGCTCGCCGGTATCATTCCACCGACGGCTTCCACCAATTTGTTTCTGGACCGGCAAAACTGGACCGTCGGCGGGAGCTTGCGGCTTGACTTTAGTCTGCCTATGTAGGCTTCGGAGCGCATAAGCATTGGGTCCGCGGGCAATCAATTCAATTTACGCGGGAAGCCGTATTTGACACGACAAAACGTGGGATGAGTTCGGCCCGTGACCTTAAGAGTAATCCTGGGCCCCGCAGCTAAACGCGTGGGGACCCTCCTTTAATCAATGTACGCTTGGCAATAGATTGAATGAAGCCCTCTGAACAGAGGGCTTTTTTATTGGTGCAGACTGGATCGCGCTCACGGAACGCTGCACGCGCCAGAGTTGGTAGGGCATAGTGAGAGGCATTGAAATCGCGACAAACACGGCGCGAAGATAGGCCCTCCGATGAACCGCCATTTTTCAATGAATATCCCTGTGATGGACTGGTGATGGGAATGACCGATCTGCCTCCCGATGAATACACAATGTGGGTGGAACGCGAAAGACAAGGCAAGAACCTGGAAGAACTGGAAAAACACCACAAGGAACTTCTGGAGCGCGTTAAGAGAATAGACCCACTCACCATTGTCGAAATGACCGACGCTATCTACAAGGGAGACGGGACTCCACGGGTAATGGTCTCCTTTCTGCACAGTTGGTTCGTTCTGGATCTGCTCCCGTACCGCATCCGAGCAGGCCACCCTGAAGTGGATACCTTGGCAATGAAGGTGCTGGTCTTGCAGCACTTCATTGCAGCCGCAGAAAACCAAGGTACCGCAGTGAGAGTCATGGGCCAGTGGATCGACTGTCGTTCCCTGCGCTACGGCGCTGTGATGGGCGCGCATTTCCTGAAAACCACCACCGAGATCCTGGGACAGTTTTTCGCTCGGGGCGAGGATCAGCGCATTGCCAAAGTGCTACAGTGGGGTGGTAAACCAATAGAGTTAGGTGACTACGGCTATATCTTCAAGTTCTTTCCTAGATTACCCGTGGCCTTGATCCATTGGGAGGGCGATGACGAGTTTCCCGCGTACAGTAAGATCCTGTACGACGTGTCCGCCAGCAACTACATGCCGACCCACGGACTGGCCGCCTTGACCGACTTCCTCCTGCACAAACTCGCCGAACCGTAGGAAAATATCTGGGGAGGCCCTTTTTGTAAAAAGGGCCTCCCCAGACCCCTCTCCAAAAACTTCCATATCCTGTCCGCTGGGTGCCTTCCGCCATCGGCGGAGGCTGCCCAGCGGGCAGGATATGGAGTTTTTTGAAGGACGCCGGGGGAAACTTTTTCACAGAATGGATTATTGCCTTAGGTCCGCAGATAGCTCTGAGGCCAGGCTGTCTGCTTCCCAGTCTCGGCCTGAGAACGAGAATCGCAGATTCGTCTTACCTTGCAGTTACCGCATTGGCATGACGGGCCAGCGATCTCCCATTCGGTTGCACGGAAGACCGACAGGCAGCTAAAAGTGTTTGCAGGAATGGGGAGTTTTTGAAGGGGGTGCAGGGGGAAACTTTTTGCAAAAAGGTTCCTCCTGCATGCCTTCAAATACTTCCGAGGCTTTGCAACCACTTCTACTGTTTGCTGCCGCTGCCGGTTGTTTCGCTTGCTTGGCCGAGTTTTTCCTGGAGTTGTTTGACCCAAGGTCGGACCATGACTGCATGGGGTGAATCCGGGGCTTGTTTCAGGAATTCCTCCCAGGCCTTGAGGGCTTCAGCCGGATCTTTAAGATCGTCTCTCAGGACTATGCCCAGGTTGAACAGGCTCACTGTGTGGTTAGGGTCTACTTCGTGCGCCTTTCGGAAGGCTTTGGCCGCGTGCTGGGCCTTGCCGCTGCGGCGATAGCTGATCCCCAGGTCTGTTAGTACATCGGCATTCATGGGGTTTATCAGCAGGGCCTTCTGATAGGCCACGATGGCCTTGTCATGATTCCCCAGGTCAAAATAGTCGTTTCCCAGTTGAATGAGCGCATCAACTTGCTTCGGGTTGACCGCCAGCATCCGCTCTATGGCTTCAATTCTGGCCTGCAAATCACTCTGGCCGCTCTGTTGGGGGCCACGATCAGACACTGGGGACACTGTGCGATCGCCGAAGGATTCGAGTTTCCACGCAGAGAAAACCACCCCCGCCAGAAACCCTGCAACAAATATGGCCACAAAGGGTATCAACGATCGAGGCTTCTTCACGAAATTCGCTCCAACGAGTTTTCCTGTAGCCTATCATAGGTGACACGATCATGGAATGGTCCCGGCTCTGAACCCGACAAGCGCTACAAAGGAACTTCCCCTTGGAATAAGACCTGTGGTAATGTTTATACCCGTTGCCAACAGAATGGCCGTTTCACTAGAACTGGTTGCAAAACCTCGATAACACATGAAGCGGTTTCAGGGCTTTGTACGGTGCGGTTCGGGAACCGCCCGAGATCAGGGCGCTTCTCGAAGCGCCCCTACTGTAACAATACCAGCCAGAGAGGTCTTGCAACCACTTGTAGAGAATAGACTGAGGCGCTTACAGCAACCGAAGGCCTTCGCTGGAATGACAGGATAATGACGGGCAAATCGGACACGAATTTTGGCGATGGTTGTAGAGATGGTGGCCAATCACAGGGGTTTTCAGACGGGACGCGGGTAGGGCTGACCTGGCCATAGGAAGGGCACATGGAAGACATAAAGAAGAAATACAAGACCATCATGGATGATCACTTCCCTGACACCATCAAAATCAGTTTCGATGAGCAGACACTTGTGTACAAAAAGAGAGCCTGGAAAATCCCTGATGAATCGGGAAATCTGGTAGAAAAAGGCCTCCGGTACGGCGAGAACCCCGGGCAAGAAGCGGCCCTGTACCAACTCGTGGACGGCAACCTCACTCTGGGCGGATGCAAATTCATTTCACCGGGCCGCGGGCTTGTAAGTTCGCTTACGGAAGCCGAAATGATCCAGTCCGGAAAGCATCCGAGCAAGACCAATTTCACCGACGTAGACAACGCCTTGAATATACTTAAATTTATTCATAAGTCCCCTGCCTGTGCCATAATGAAACACAATAATCCTTCGGGTGTGGCAATTAGTGACAGCATCACCGAAGCATATCGGCGAGCTAACATGGCGGACCGTATTGCGGCTTTTGGTGGAGCCGCGGTCTTTAATCGTCCGGTTGATAAGGCTAGCGCGGAATCGATCGCGGAAAATTATCTGGAAGTGGTGGCAGCGCCGGATTACGAAGCGGGGGCGGTCGAGGTCCTCAAGAGCCGTAAGAACCTCCGTATTCTGGCGATTCCACGCATGGACCGCCTCGAGGATTACCTTGCAGTCCGCTTCGTGGAGTTCAAGTCGCTCATGGACGGCGGAATCGTAGTGCAACAGTCTCCGATCAATGCGATCCGATCGCCGGAAGACCTCATGCCTGCCAAGGCAATCTATCAAGGCCGTGAGTACATCGTGGAACGTTCCCCTACGAGGCGGGAGCTTGAGGACATGGTCTTCGGTTGGGCGGTTGAACAGGGCGTGACATCTAATTCGGTCATTTACGTCAAGGACGGATGCACCGTTGGGATAGGTACCGGCGAACAGGACAGAGTTGGAGTGGCGGAGCTGGCAGTGATTAAGGCTTACGTGAAGTATAGAGACCGGCTTTGTTTTGAACGTTTCCAGGTCCCCTTCAACTTGATGCAGGATGCCCGGATTGCGCAAGAGCTGGATAACGAGGTGCGGGAACATAAGGCAGGCTTGATAGGCTCCGTCATGGTCTCTGACGCGTTTTTCCCATTTCGAGACGGCGTGGAAGTAGGCATCAGAGAAGGCGTCTCCGCTATAGTCCAGCCCGGAGGGTCGGATCGGGATTTCGAATCTATAGAGGCCTGCAACGAAGCTGACCCGAAGGTGGCTATGATGTTCACCGGCCAGAGGGCTTTCAAGCATTGACCTTTGGTCCATCCATTCCGGCAAACACTACGGGAAGAGCACGGTGATGCGAATCGTTCCAACCTTTTGTGTGAGTCTTGCAGCCATACTTTTTCAGCCGATTTTGTGTTCCGGACAATCGATGGAGGAGCTGGACCGAAGAATCCTTGACTGCAACGCTGTGATACAAAACGTTTTGGAAATGCCCGATCGGGGGATACCCAAGGATCTGCTACAGCGTTGCAGGGGCCTGGCAGTTTTTCCGGGTGTCCTCAAGGTGGGCGTGGTTGTCGGAGTAACCTTGGGAAACGGCTTGATCGTGCGACGAGATGAAAATACTGCCGAATGGAGCCGGCCCGCGTTCGTCACAATTCGCGGGGGCAGTTTTGGATTTCAGGCAGGAGTTCAGACGGTAGATCTGATTCTTCTTATCATGAGCGACAAAGGCCTCGAAAACCTGCTGGAAGACAAGATCACTCTCGGAGCGGATGTGTCCGTCGCAGCGGGACCGATTGGCCGTGACGCTTCGGCTGAGACGAATCTTAGGTTTGATGCCGGAATACTCTCCTATTCCAGGGCCAAGGGTCTGTTTGTGGGGCTTGCTTTGACGGGTGCGTCCCTGGAACCGGACCTCCAGGCCAATTGGGCGTACCATGGCAAGGGCGTCACGGTTCAGGACGTTCTCTACGAGGGAAAGGGCGCGCTGTCCGATAATGCCCGAGTCCTGGTCCGGACACTTGACAACGCGACTAAGTGATGGTCGAAGGTAAGGTGCCGCAAGAAGAACCGGCCCCTTCCCTGCCCGTAATTGAGTTATTGGTTCCCCGTGTTCAATGGGAATTGACATTTGTTATAAATTACGCTATGTTATGGCTTCGGTCATGGACATGGCTCATATGAAATTGAACATCAGGCTTTTCACCCTCTCAAAGGGACCCGCACCAGAGCGGCCAGGTAGTGGCTCCTCGTTTCTTCGGCCCTTAACCTGGCTATTTCCGGTTCTCTTTCTCTGTTTTCTCCAGGCCGCGTGGGCCGAGACCAATTCACGGACAACAAACGGCGCTAAGATCGTAATTCTTAAGGAAGAGCAGCTGCTTCAACTCTACATCAACGGCAACCCGGTCAAATCGTACAGGGTCTGCCTCGGTATCAATCCATCGGGTCCCAAGAGGGTGATGGGTGACCAAAAAACCCCCGAAGGCGAGTACGTGATTTGTTACAAGAGCGAATCCAGCCGCTTTCATCGTTTTCTGGGGCTCAGTTATCCGAGCGCGGGAGATGCTCAGGCATCCTTTGAAAACGGCCTGATATCACTCGATGAATTGCATTCTTTGATCAACACCATTCGAGATGAAAAGGCCCCTCCCTGGGATTCAAAACTCGGGGGATGGGTGGGCATTCACGGGTACCCGACAAATGGTAATCAGCGCAGATGGATCTCGCTGCTGTACCCCAAACCGCATAATTGGACGGACGGCTGTATAGCAATGTGGAACTTTGAAATAGATGAGCTGTATTCGCGCGTTTCAGTCGGAACCCCGGTTTCCATCCGCCCTTGAGGCCAGACTGGCCCCGCCGGTCGCGCTTCTTTCACGCATGTCAGGTCTGGTCTTTTTCGGCCTTACTCCCGCGGCGACCGGTCTTTTCCAGGTCGGCTTCGTTCTGTTTCAAATAATTCTCGGCTTGTTGGATCAGGTTTTTCAGGTCCGGAACCGACATCGTGTGCAGGTAATCAATCTCTCCCTGTATTTCTTTCAGAATATGCGCCAACTTTGCCTGGCGCTCTTCGACCAGCAAGAGAGTGGTAGCCAGTTCCGGCGAGAGGCCGGAAAGACCCAGGATCCTTTTCTTGCTCATTATCCAAATGGTGAGTGGGAACACCACAGCGATTACGACAAGGGCCACAACCACCAGCCGGACATAACGGATGAGTTCTCTGGACATCATCTTAATGTCGTACGATCTGTCATCTTTTGGTCCGTCAGTGTTCTTGATTGATTGAAGAGTCTTTTCGATCTCTTCTATTCGCTGTTCCGCGGTCAAGTCCACCGGCGAGGCAACAGCTTCATCGGTACGTTGGCCGACTCGGGCGGGGCTGGAAGTCGTCTGGTCCGCGGCGAAGGCGACGGTGTTTCCCGTCGAATCCAACACAAAAGGGAATAAACAGAGCGCTGCTACAAGCATCATGCTCAGAGATGCCGCACGAAGCAGAAGACCTGTCCGTCCACGGTTGATTAGCTTTTTCAGGGTCATGTTCGGAACTCCGTCAATGGATTATGCCCATTTCCTTTCCGACACGCGCACAAGCCTCAGCTACCTTCTCCAGCTCGTCACGCGTGTGAGTAGCCATGCAACACATTCTTATCCTTTGCTGCCCCTCGGGAACTCCAGGAGCCACCACGCAGTTCGTGAAGACGCCGTAGTCTAGAAGACGTTTCCAGAAAAAGGCGGTTCGAATGTCGTCGCCTATGATTATGGGAATTATTGGCGTCTGAGTGTGGCCTGTTTCGAAGCCGAGAGACGCTATGCTGTCTGCAAAGAAACGAGTGTTCTCCCAAAGGCGTTCGCGAATTTCAGGTTCCGTCTCAATGACCTCCAACGCGGCCTGCACCGCAGCGATTGCCGATGGCGGCATGGCGGCAGAAAAGATCAAGGCGCGGGAATGATGTTTGATATAATGAATAACGCGTGCGTCTCCGGCTATGAATCCCCCCAGGGAGGCGAACGATTTGCTGAATGTTCCCATCACTAGATCCACCTCGTCCGTCACCCCGAAATGTTCCAGCGTTCCCCTGCCATTACTTCCCAGGACACCTATCCCATGGGCGTCGTCCACCATCAGCCGCGCCCCAAATTCCTTCGTGACTGCCACAATCTCGGGGAGTGGAGCGATATCCCCGTCCATGCTGTAAACACCGTCAACAATAACCAGTTTCCCATGATTTTCCGGACAGGCTTCCAAGTTTCTCCGAAGAGATTCAATGTCACTGTGCCGGAATCTACCGACTTTGCCGAAGCCCAATCGGACCCCATCGACGATGCTCGCGTGAACGAGCCGATCGATTATGACTGTGTCACTGCGACCGACGAGTGGGGCGATAGCTCCCTGATTGGTAATGAAGCCGGTGGAAAATACCTGTGCCGCCTCCTTTCCCATGAAGCGGGCCAGGGAAGCCTCCAGCTTTTCGTGAAGATCGAGTGTACCATTGGCGAAACGGGATCCGGAACAACTGGTCCCGTATTCTTCAAGCGCCTTCAACGCAGCCGCTTTCACCTTAGGATGGGTGGTTAGTCCCAAGTAGTTATTCGATCCTGCCATTATCGTGTCACGCCCGTCCACGATGACGTGGGTGCCGTTTAATCCGGATATGGCTTTGAAGAACGGGTAGATTCCCAGAGAAATAGCCATAGCCTCTGTGTCACGATTGTAGGAAAAACACTTTTCGAAAAGATCCACCATCAGCAAATGGCCCTGTTCATCGTTTTATTGAAAACCGTCGCTGCTTCTCCGGCGGGTCACCACAGTGCCGGAACAAGATCCTTCGATCGCGTCCTTTTCTTAAAGACCCTGCCTCCTGAAACAGCCCACAGGTGCAGACCACCTTCCGTTATGCCCAATGAAAAGCATTTCGTCAAGCCTCTGAACGAAGGCGCGGATCGGGCAGGCGGGCTGTTTCACAGAAAATCCTTAGGCTTCTCATGGCTTAGAACATGTCCGCCCAACCAATGAGTTATTACGGAGACTCTCGAAAATACCTTCGGATTGAGTAATAAGGTCATTCCGGAGGAAGCCGGAATCCAGACGAGCTGGGTCCCGGCTTCCGCCGGTACGACGCCAGTGTGCCATTCCGACAGAACTCTGGGAAAATGCTGCAGAAAAAACGCTATGCCAGATTTTGGCAGAAAAGGAAAAGAGGGCCGGTAGAGCCCTCTTTTTTGCTTTCAAATGCCGACGTCTAGAGTCTGCTTCTATTAGTACGCCGCGAGGAAATCGCTCATGATGTCGATTGACTTTTTCTGGACGACCTTATCGAACATCTTGTCTTTGACTTCCCGGGGAAGCAGCTCGATGCTCTTGGTTGTCGCACTGTCATACTTGGCGGTGGGAAAAACCTTGAGTATTTTGTCCCTTTCAACCGCATTCGCGTAAACCCTGAGCACTTTAAGGCCTGCCAGCATCTCCTCGGGCAGTTCGCCCAAGCCGGCCTGGCGCAGCTTCTCAAGTCTGTCTTCATTGATCCAAATATTTATCGGGAATTTCTCCTCGGCCATAGTTTTCACCTCCTACTTCATCGGCGGAATTTCGAAGACGGGGATTCTTTTCGCGAGGTAATCGTCCCCCACAAACGGTGAGCCAAAGCCGTATTTCTCTCCGCATTCCATCATGACGTCAAAGACCTCAGGTCTGTAAATGAGGCGCGGCGGCTTGACACCGTCCTGGACTATACTTCTGATAACTGTCCCGCTGAACTTCTGCCATTCCTTTTTGTGGTTGCAGAGCCCCTCCGATGTGATTTCACCGCAATGGGGGCAGAAAAGCCAGTTCATGGAATAAACGGGGACGATGTCCAGTTCGTCTTGGATTGTAGCCAGAAGGTGGTGGGCATCGTACGCGCCGTAGTATGTTCCCACACCCGCGTGGTCCCTGCCGTACATGTGGTGAGTCAGTCCCAGGTTGGTCCTCAAAGCCGCATGGAATACGGCCTCTCTCGGCCCTGCGTAACGCATATCCCAGAAGGTAAGGGACGTCAGGTGGTTGTGATCACCGAAATAGCCGGACTTCCTCAACTCGTCCTGGGTCAGAATAATGGCTTCGTCAATGTAGTCGCCTTTGCGTTTCTCGCCTATTATTGCGTTTACCAGGACACCAACCAGCGGCTTTTCAATCGGTAGCTCGGCATACGCCTGGAACCAAGCCCCTTTCATGAGCCACTCGTGGCCTGTGTGCGGCACATTCCTGGTCTGGTGCGCCACAATTCGCTCCCAGCCCTTTTCCTTAAACTTCTTTCTCATCTCCAGAGGGGGAATGAAATAAGGATCGTAAGGCGGGTTGATCTTCGGTCGATTGACAAGGGTTACCTTGCCCGCGACGAATTTGTCCTTGTAACTGTAAGTACGGGAACATCCTGGGTGCTTCGGGTCGTCCGTGCCGTAAACTGCCTGGCACATGGCCTTCTTGTCGTAGTCGTAAACTTCCTGGACTTCCATGATGGCCATTGGGTTGTTGTTGTAGGTAAGCAGCACCTTGCTACCCGCCTTTACGCCGTACTTGGCGACTTCATCGGCTGACAAGTCGAACACAATGGGAATGCTCCACACAACCCCATTGGCCAGCTTCATGTTCTTGCACACGCCGTCCACGTCGGCCTTGCCCATGAATCCTTCAAGCGGTGTGAAGAAACCATAGGTTATTCCGATTACCTCATTCGCGATCTGGCTCCGGATCGGAATTTCCACGAGACCCTTAATCGCCTCTTTGGCCTCAGCAGGCCCCATAATCCGCTCGACAATTTCTTTCTTGCCGTGTCCTATTTCCGCCATATTCTTTCTCCTTTCTCCACCTTAAAGCCGTTACTCGACTTTAGGAAGAAGTCATTTGACTTCGCATAGACCCCACCGGCAATAAACCTCGGCATTCTCCTCCGAAGTTCATTCCTACCAGTGCAGTATTCTGTTACGCGTAAGATAGAAACGGTAGTCCCAAAAGCATCTTTTTTTAATGAAATTCGTGCCTTTTGTCAAGAACAAAACCCCTCCACCGCGAAAAAACACCGAGCGGTCGGTCGAGGATAGCCCAAACCGCAAACCGTTTGTGGAAGCCCCTTAACTGTCACCAGAATGTTTCGTGTGCCAATCACTGAGGCCCGGTGCCCTTGGCCGATTCCAAATTCCGGAGCAATCACCATGCCAAAGGTAACGGGCAGTTCGGGCTGTGGTCAAGGTGCCGACACCAGGACGCTTTCGTCCATCTTACCAGAATCTTGCTCTTCGATGCCGAGACTGGACCTGTCAGAATTCTTTACAGTCTATAAAACAGCAGGCAGTGCTAAGTCAGCGTTTGGCCGTCAGCAAGTCCGGAATACGCCATCGGGCACGCACCGGCCCCATTGGGGAACCGGAAAAATTCTTGGCGAAACGCGTTCGAGAAAGTTCGGCAGGTGCAAAATAGGCAAGTGGGTTGTACATCTTGTTGGCCACCCGAACCTCCAAATGCAGGTGAGGCCCGGTGGCTCGGCCTGTTTCTCCGACCAAGGCGATCTTGTGACCCTGACGCACTTTTTGATTCTTCTTGACCAAAATGTCGCTCAGGTGCGCGTAGTACGTGTAAACGCCTTTCCCATGATCAATTAGCACAGTATTGCCGTATCGCCTGAACCGTTTGCGCGTCCCCGTGAAGACCACTCGGCCGTCCGCACACGCCAGAACCGGCCTCCCCACAGGAGCGGCAATGTCCAATCCCTGGTGGAACCGGCCCCAACGGTGACCGAATGGAGAACTGAGGATCCCGCTCGGTACCGGGAACTTCAGCGAAGGCACGATGGGGTCACGTTGGCCTCGCATCACGTCTGCTAAGATCGAGCAGGCTTGCTTTTTCGTCACTTTCTCTTCAGTACGCTTTCCACGGGAGCCTGCAGATTGGTTCCAGGAATCCGAGTCCGCGCACAAAAGAGCTTGGGCGGGCAAAAAAACTGTCTCACCCTCCTTCAAGCTATGGGGAGGAAGAATCTTGTTGATTTTAGCTACCTTGTCCAGGTCAAGACCGTAAACGTCGCAGATGTGGCGAAGGGTTTCTCCCGGCCCGACGATATGAAAAGCCCCATCTTCTTTGGTTGCAATTGCCGGGGCCTTGTCCGTCGAGCTGGCAGCTTGTTGAGATTCTTGCTTCAACTCTGGATTTTTCTTGACTATTCCTAGTGGAGACGAACAGGAGGCGACCAATGGCAGGAGCAAGGCCATCAACCATTTGCACTTATGATCCATACCTTCTCCAGTTCAGAGATTGAATCCATTGAAGCGCCATTTTATATCAGTATTCCAGAAAAAGTCAATAATAAATGATTATAATACTGATATTCTAGATTTTACATTAACATGTGCGTTCGACGCAATCGTCCCATTTTCTCCGGCCGGTGCCGAAAAAGACTCTCCATCCCCTCACCTGACACTGTGCTGGTTCCGGAACCGGCGGGTTCCCTCATCCTGAACTGGATGGAAGGACCAACGGCTGAACAGATCCCGCCCCAAGCCGACAACTAAGCTACAAGAGGGTAAAAGGCCTGGGGGTTAATACCAATTAGCGGTCGCTTCATTCCTGACCACATCCCAGACCTGTACCTTGAGGTGGGATCGTTCACCGACAATAAGTTAGTTCCGTTCAGGCGCAGGCACCGCGGTAGCCTGAGGAGCCACCGGTGGAGCCGCCTGTGGAGCCGCCTGTGCAGCCGTTTGCTTGGACACGTCTGCGCTCTTCTGAGCGACCATTCCGGAAATTTGCTGTTTGACCGTCGTGAGTTCAACCTTGTACTGCTGAACCTGTTTCTCCAGGCTGGACTGAGCGCTCTTCTTCATATCCGCCATCTGCGATTCCAGCTTGCCAATGTGCGCGTCAAGTTGGACTCTCTGATTTACCAGGCTGTCAATGGTAGCCTGGATGGCTTTTACCTGTTGGTCCAGTCCGGTCTGAGCCTGTTGTTTCGCTTGATTGATTTGATTCTGGATGCGGTCCGCCTTCTGCTCCAGAGTTGTTATCTGGCTCGTGAAATCTTGCGCAAAGCTGTTCAAGGAATAGGCAACGATGAGGATCGAAAAGATCATCGTCAGGATGGCGGTCTTTTTCATCACTCAACTCCTCTTTCAAAGATTTGAGACTTGAGTCTCGTTCCGTGGGGGGTATTCATATCACACCGAGAAACTAATGCAAGAATATTTTTCAATAATGCCAGTTTGTTCTGACAAATATATAAACTAATACTTAATTAAAATCGCTGAGAGCGCCTTTGACAACTGCACGCTGCGATGAGGAAGAATCGTTCGTTTACGCGAGGGAAATCAAAAGCCTCCACAGTAGGGCCGGCGGGCTACGGTCCCGAGAGTCGGGGAATGATTAGGAAGGCCTGTCCGGTCAGACTTGATTTTCCCCACCGATCTATGAATAATTCAAAAAAATGTGCCGTATTCCCAGAAAGGCCGACCTGGCAGGTTTTTGGCGAACGATTTTGGGGGTGATTTTTTTGTAGGCCGTCGGCCGGATTGCTGCGAAGACCATGAGTATTCACGACCTGGAAAATCTCCGTGCACAAATCGACCAACTCGACAGAGAGGTGTTGGAACTTCTCAACAGGCGTATGGCCCTTTCAGAAGCGATTGGACGCCTGAAGGCCGCTCAGGGCCAAGAAGTGGTGGATTCGGATCGAGAGGAAGCGATTCTTCGGGATTTAGTTTCTCTGAATTCAGGGCTTCTTCCCGAGAAGACCCTTCGGGCGATCTACCGAGAAATCTTTTCCGGGTCGAGGGCCTTGCAGATGCCTTTGACTGTGGCGTTTCTGGGGCCCGCGGGCACCTACTGCTACGACGCCGCGGTGGAAAAGTTCGGTCATTCGGCTTCGTTCATCCCGTGTGCCACCGTTGCGGAAGTATTCGCCGAGGTGAATCGGGGCGGCGTTTCCTTCGGTGTGGTGCCTGGTGAGAACAGCATTGAGGGCTCTGTTAGGGAGACTCTCGATCTGCTGATGACCTCGTCAGCCGGGGTTTGCGGTGAGATCTGTCTCAGGATAAGCCACGCTCTGATGAACCGTTCAGGGCTCACGGAGGACATCCGAGCAATAGTGTCGCATCCCCAGGCGCTGGCTCAGTGTCGCCAATGGTTAAAAGGGAGGTTCCCCGGGGCGTTGCTGCAGGAGAGTTCCAGCACCGCGCATGCGGCTGAGAAAGCGGTCGAAGACGGCGGCGTAGCAGCCATAGCCAATGAAAGTCTCGCCGCACGACTGGGGCTAAAGGTGATAAGGAGGGGTATCCAGGACAAGGTCGAGAACATAACGCGTTTCCTCATACTGGGCGATTTGAAGCCGATGCGAACCGGAAATGACAAGACCTCGATAGTGTGTTGGACGGAAGACAGGCCGGGTTCGCTGTACAGGCTTTTGGAGAAATTCGCAAAATATGAAGTTAATTTGACCCGAATCGAATCGAGGCCGGACAGAGGGGCTATGCCGTGGAAATATGCCTTCCTGGTTGATTTGGAGGGCCACCTAGATGATCCCAAGATTGCAGAATGCTTGCAGGAGCTGTCGAACCGAAGCGCCCTGGTCAAGGTGCTGGGATCTTTCCCAATCTGCTCTGAACCCGTGTCTGCGTGATATGCGCTGATAGGCAGTGGCACAGCAGAAAATTTGGCAGGCATAGCCGATCACAGTCCCAAAATACTGTCACCGAGGGAGGTAGATCATGCCTGATTTTGGCAATGCGTTCTCAGGATTGGCCAACGATCGCAAAGTCACGCACTCTGAGCTGGTAAGGGCAATCCGATTTATGATTGCGGCAGAATATGAGGCGGTTCAGCTTTACGAGCAACTAGCCGAATCCACTGACAACGAATTGGCTCGGAAAGTGCTCCTGGACATAGCCAAGGAAGAGGTCGTGCATGCGGGCGAGTTCCTAAGGCTGCTGAAGGAATTACAGCCCGACGAGCAGACAAACTACGACGAAGGGGTTGAGGAAGTGGAAGAGATGATCCGGGAACTCAAGAAATAGAGCCGGAGTCAAGGGTTGGTGTAATGAAATTGCTGCACTGACCTTTGCCGACACAGTCGGGGCACGAGGCCCACAGGGATTTGATCTCTCTTTTTTCGGGGAATGAACACGGAGGTTGTGAGTATGGAATCGTACTACGATCGCAAGGATCTGCCCAAGTTCGATGAAATTGCCAAAGAAGCTCCGGAGCTTGGCAAGAAATTCTTTGATTATTATGCCTCTGTTTTTTCAGAAGGTGATTTGACTGAGAGGGAGAAGGCCCTCATTGCGCTGGCGGTGGCCCACACCATTCAGTGTCCGTACTGCATCGACGCGTACACTCAGGCCTGCTTTGAAAAGGGCTCCAACCTGGCCGAAATGACCGAGGCACTTCATGTTGCGGTGGCCATTCGAGGCGGGGCTTCGCTGGTTCACGGCCTTCAAATGCGTAACGTCGCGGCGAAGATTTCCATGTGACGGCCATGGTCTGACCAAGGAAATGTTGCTGCAACAGACAGGGCTTTGAAATACCTTGCGCCTGATGATATCGGGAGGCGCCCAAAATGAGTACGGGAACCCTTATGACTGATCTGGACGACGCATTAAAGGAATTACCGCGATCTGTCGATCCTTTTGCGCTTACCCTGCACCGCCACAATCTTGAATTGAAGCGCGCGCGAACCACCATCCTCCAAGTGAACGTGGCACTGCTCTGCAACCTCACGTGCAAGCATTGCCATCTGGAGGCAGGGCCGCAGCGCAGCGAAGAGGTCATGAATCTGGGGACCATGGAGAAGGTGGCTGCGTTTGCGGAACGGGGATCTTTTGAGGTTGTGGACGTAACTGGAGGTGCGCCGGAACTTAACTCGAACATAGTAGCGTTCATAGAGTTATTGGCCGCCGGCCAAAAGACCGTGATGTTCCGCTCCAATCTCACGATTTTGACGGACGAAAAGCGACGCGAACTCCTGGAATCCTGTTGTAGACATCGAGTAGCCATTGTGGGCTCCTTGCCCAGTTTGAACGTGAACCAACTGGAAGCTCAGCGAGGCTCGGGGGTCCTGGAAAAGATCCTTACGGCGTTAAAAAGACTCAACTCGATCGGGTACGGCCAACCGGGTACCGGCCTTCAGTTGGATCTGGTGTGCAACCCGACAGGAGCGTTTCTTCCCTCTTCTCAGCATGGGACTGAAAGAAAATTCCGTTTCGATCTTCAAAAGAAATGGGGGATTGTCTTTAGCAATTTGTACACTTTTGCCAATGTCCCGTTGGGCAGATTTCGGCAGTGGCTGTCTGCGTCAGGCAATATTGACAAATACATGGAAAAACTTGCGTCGAGTTTCAATCCCTGCACCCTTGAGGGACTGATGTGTCAGAAACTCGTTTCGGTCTCCTGGGACGGTTATCTATACGACTGCGATTTCAATCTGGCCGCGGGAATACCGTTGGGAGGAGCGAGGAACCATGTTTCTGCCATGGAAGGCCCGCCGATGCCCGGGACCCCTATTGCGGTTTCCGACCACTGTTACGCATGCACTGCCGGCGCAGGGTTTACTTGAGGCGGAGCGATCCTCGCCTGAGGCCAGGCGAAGACTTCGCTGACAATGTTGCAGCGACCGATGGATTCTAGGGACCGGTTGTCGATGGACGAAAAGCATGGATCAACTGGAGCTGTGGTTTTGGTGTCCGGTGGAATTGATTCCACCACATGCCTGGCCATTGCCCGAAATCAAAGCTACGAGCCCTACGCATTGACCTTCCGGTACCAGCAAAGGCACAGCGTAGAGATCGAAGCGGCTCGCCGAGTCGCGCGGGCCATGGGCGTGACACGTCATTTGATCTTGGACCTGCCCTTTAGCGAAATTGGGGGATCCGCGCTGACTTCCGACCTGGAGGTTCCGAAGAACAGACGCATCGAAGAAATGACCAAAGAGATTCCCATAACCTATGTTCCGGCCCGGAATACCATTTTCCTATCTTTTGCACTGGCCTGGGCGGAGGTTTTGGGAACAGAGCACATCTTTATAGGTGTAAATGCTTTGGATTATTCCGGATATCCCGATTGCCGTCCGGAATACATTGAGGCCTTTGAGCAGATGGCCAATCTCGCGACCAAAAAGACCGTAGAAGGGACGCTGAGAATCCGAATACACACTCCTCTGATCGAATTGACAAAAGCCCAAATAATAACAAGAGGCGCAGAACTGGGAGCGGACTACAGCCTCACGCATTCTTGCTACGATCCTGATCCTCGCGGGAGGGCATGTGGCTTGTGCGACAGTTGCATTCTTCGAAGGAAAGGCTTTTCAGAAGCGGGGATCGCCGACCCCACGATTTATACAAAGTAGTATGGACTTCAGGAATTTCGTTAGAAGTCAAGTAGGCTGGTGTCCACGCTTTTGGCAAGACGGCCGCGGATCTTTTCCAGCGAAGAACCTACATAAAGGTTTATTGCCGGCGCGGGCGTGTGCAGTGCCGCCAGGAAAGTGTGGTTTCTGCAGTGCAGGAGCACAAGGCGGGCTTTTTTCCGAGGCTGAGGGCCAGGCTCTCCGAGGTTCGCCTCAACTGCCCTGCTCTCGAGATACGCGGCCCATCCGTGACGCGATATGAATTCCAGCGCCTGTTCCCGTTTCGACTTGTCATTGGCTTGGCCGGAATCGGCCGTAGCCAGCATCTCTACCTGACCGCGAAAAAGCATCTGTTCCACTATGAACGCATACTTCTTCCCATGCAGGTTAACCTTGAACTGGGCTCCCTTCATTCTTTCTCTTTGAGTGGAAAAGAGTTGCAGAGCCCATGAATTGTTCATTTCGGGCTCGGTTATGACGAAGGTCTTGACGTTGTGGTGAAGTCTTTCAGGCACAGGAGAGGGAGCTACCCCTTGGCCGGCCGCTTCCGGTTCCGAGGCTGTCTGTGCAACGCGGTGAGCCTTCCAGACCTTGAACTCATCTTTGGTCAACAGTCCTTTGCGGATTAGCCCCTTAAGCAATCCCTCGAATTGGCCGAGAGTCAGTCCGTACTTGGTCAGGAAACCCCTGGTCCGGAGCCCCGCGCGCAGGTCTTCCAGGATCTCCTCCGCACTAATTGTTTTGGCGGAGGACTCCATCTCTTCGGCAGTGAATCCCGAGAAATCTTCGTGTGGATCTCTAGGCGGTTTCATACAAGGAAAACCATCTCACCTTCAAAGGTCTGGTTCAACCGGGATGGCGTCCTGGTCATTCCTGATTGACCTAAGCGGCTACATTTCCTGCCCTGCAACAAATCCATCTTGCCCGGGCGAGGCATGGGCCTCAAATACTACGCACGGTTCCGACCTTGCTTTTCCATATCCCCAGTTACTGAAATTGTTTCCAGCGCCTCTCGAAGTGACAGCAGGTAAGCACATAATCTGCGCGAAGGGCCTTGGGTTCAAACCATCCCTGGAAATATCTTGAGGCTCTTCCCACAGGACACTAAGTTATCATAACATATTCCACCGTAACCAGGACAGACAAAACTAGCCGGATTTTGGACCGGCCGGTCAGGTAGCACACACATGCCTGTATTTGCAGCGTAGTCGCGGACATTGATCAAAGACATTTCCGTGGATAGCAGAAGGTTTTTTGACTTTACGGGACCGAACTTATATGAGACACTTTTGCACGAAAATTGGGATTCCAGAAGACCACCGGTCTAGTTAAGGAAGTCATATCCACAGTTCTTGGACAAAAGCTCAGGACCTTGACCACTTCTTGTCTGAAGCGCAAAGAAATGAATCGTCTTCTGCCGCAAATGTGCGCGAAGGGAGCCGAGTTGTCTTGAGGCGGATTTTCCTGGGACGCCATATTCGGGATCACGCGACCGACTTCGACTTACAAAGAGATCTTTGGTAGGCCTGCGGGTTTTGGGGCTCGCTTTGCCGTGGCTTGGGCTAAGGCGTCCGAGAGCGACAGTTTGCAGCAAGAGGAAGGGAAACCGGCGCTGAAGGGTCTCGATTCGCAGCATTCGCTCTGAAATAGTCAAGGAAGTTTTCCCGTTTCTTCGCGGGCCGCGGAATACGTTCGGCAAGACCCCGCCAGGCTGGACGCCGCAGCCGTAGCGGCAAGAGATTGACGTGAGAACACCGGGGTACAGGAAAGGCTTCGCAATGAAAAAATACTTCAAAGACAATGCTGACGCTGTCGGACATACCCCCTTGGTAAAACTTAACAGAATTTCAGGAACCGCTGAAGCCGTGATCCTCGGCAAGGTGGAGGGCCGCAATCCGGCTTTTTCCGTGAAGGATCGAATCGGCGTTTACATGATAAGAGATGGAGAAGAACGGGGCCTCATCCGCCAGGGAGTGGAGATCATAGAGCCTACCAGCGGCAACACCGGTATTGCTCTGGCATATGTCTGTGCGTTGAAAGGGTATCCGCTCACACTCACCATGCCGGACACAATGAGCATTGAAAGGCGAAAAGTCCTCAAAATGTTCGACGCCAAAGTCGTTCTCACTCCTGGAACCAAAGGTATGCGGGGCGCGGTGGAGAAAGCCGTGGAGATTGCGGCCGCGGACCCGGAAAGGTATTTCATGCCTCAACAGTTTAGCAACCCCGCCAACGTGAGGGCCCACGAAGAGACCACCGGACCGGAGATCTGGGAGGACACTCGGGGGGAGATAGACGTGCTGGTATCCGGGGTGGGGACTGGAGGCACGATCACAGGGGTTTCGCAATTTATCAAGAAAACTAAAGGCAAGAAGATCCATTCAGTGGCGGTTGAACCGGCGGAAAGCCCGGTCATTACTCAAAGCCTTGCGGGACAGGACCCCATCCCGGGGCCCCATAAGATTCAGGGTATCGGAGCCGGATTCCTTCCCGAGATCTTGGATATGAGTTTGGTAGATGAAGTCCAACTTGTTTCGAGTGAAGAGGCGGTTTCATTTGCACGATTGTTGGCTCGCAAAGAAGGCCTTTTGTGTGGGATATCTTCCGGAGCCGCGGTTGTAGCCGCGATCCGGATCGCCCAAAGGAGGGAGTTCAGGAACAAGGTCATCGTCACGGTGCTTCCCAGCGCGGGCGAGAGATATCTAAGCTCTGTGCTTTTCGAGGGAATTACGGAATAATAGTAGTCCGCGACCGGCCATTCGGTTGCGCGAGGAAAATCCCCCTTTTGTTGAGAGAGATGAGGGAGCCTCTTTCTCCCCATTTTCAGAGAGGGTTGCTGGAGGTAAGACCTGATGAAGACGAGGGACGACTGCATTTTCTGCAAAATAGTCTCCGGTAGCATACCGAGTTCCAAAATTTATGAGGATGACAAGACTTTCGCGTTCATGGATATCAGCCCCCTTAACAAGGGACATCTGCTGGTAATACCAAAAGAACACGTAGAGAATATCTTCGAGATCGATCCGGACCTGTACGGCCACCTGATGTCCGTCATCTGCCGAATAGCCAAGGCCGTGAAGTCAGCGGTAGCTCCTGATGGAATGAACGTCCTGCAACTCAACGGAAAGGCCGGAAACCAGGTGGTGCCACATCTTCACATACATATAGTGCCGAGGTGGATGGGTGACGGGCTCACAATAGCTGCTTGGGAACCGGTCATGGGCGACATTGCAGAGATCTCTGCAACAGGGGAGATCATTAAATCGAAGCTGTCCGGCTGAAGGGTTATATCGGGGATTGTGTGTCCGTGCCTTTGAAACGCTAAGTCAGAGCAACTTAGGAGTGGCTTGCCTCATCCCTTTTCCCTACTCAGTGCGCGCTGATGCTATGGCGATTTACGAAAGTCATGTCCGATTGGCTGGTGGGAGACGCTGTTGGCTCATCCACCGGTGATATTCCTTTGGGGCGGGACTTTTGAGAACAGCCGTAATATCGCTGCCGCGGACCGTCCTTCAAAGCGACATCTTTCTCGAAGGGCAGGCCGTGCCCGCCGATTAAGGCCATGCAGCAACCATTCGGAAATAACTTGAGAGAAATGCTATAATATTCCCCATGGAAAAATGGCAAAGTACGATTATCGGTGACCAGGAATCCATACCGTGGTATTAGCCGCGAGGTCCCCTGGCTTGACAGCGAGACTTTCAGGCAAGATCCAATAAACCGTTCACCGGACAAAGCCAGGCGCCTGGAATTGAACTGAGGGATGTCCCCGCGGGGAGACACTCTCCCCGTCATGTTCGCCGGCCGCGCCATCCCGAGACGTGGAAGCCCGGTGCCCCAATAGGTCCAAGGTTCGTCGGCTTTTTTAAAATTCATGTCAGGAAACGCTAAAAAGATGCCCGAAGAAAGCTCTTCAGGATTCAAGTCAAGCCCTTATTCCGGCTCGCTGAACTACTTCGGGAAGGACAAATATGTCCACGCGTGGCTCGCTGAGAAAAGGACCAAGCTCGGAGCCGCGATTTTCCCTCCATTTGTGCGATTGGGAGTCGTGCCGGATACCATTTCGTACGTGGGCATTTCCTTGCTCGCGGGAGTGATCTTATATTTTGTCAGGGACCCGGTGATAGCGGTGCTGTTCCTGGCCGGTCACCTCCTTTGTGACGGCTTCGACGGGGCCTATGCCCGCCACACGGGAAAGGCATCCCAATCCGGAGCCTTTACGGACTTGGTCTGTGATCAGCTCGGCATGGTGGTGGTGTCAATAGCAGCGATTTTCCACCATTTGGTGACTCCCTTGGTGGGAACTGTGTACGTGTCGCTATATCTGATCGTGGTCGTTTTCGGGGTCATCATAAACGTTATGGGCCTCGGAACACGGATCACTATTACAAGCAAGTATTTCCTGTACGTGGTCTACGCGGTCTGGGCCGGATGGGGAATGAATTTTTTCTCCCCCATGATGTCGTTCTTTTCCGCAGTAATGGCTGTAGAGGTAGTTATTGGATATCTGAGGCTCAAGAGGGGAATTAGGAGAAAATTTGACACCCAGGTCCGGTTTGCCGAAGGAGACCAGTACTCGGGAAAACTCAATTACGCCCTCAACGTGGCGGTTCCCCTGGCGGTTTTGACTGTCATCGTGATTGGAGCGAACCTGATCCCGATCCGCTCCGTCGTGGACAGCCCGAGATTTCATGCGGCTTGGAAGCAGGGACCGGCGATAGCGGTGCCAAATGCTGCGGGAAATATTCTGGGAGTCGCGGTACGAGACCAGGATTTTCTGATATTAGCGGGAGAGGAAGAGGGAACCAAGAAAATCAAACGATTTACTTCCGAAGGAAACGACACTCAGGACTATTTTGCTGTGCCTGATTATGTGGCACCGGCATTCAGCAGCCTTCCGGTTGATGGGAACGTGCTCCTATTGGCGGATGGCTCGACGCGCTTGTTGATGGGCATCGATCTGGATGCATCTTTCGCCTCAAAGAGAACCGTCACGGTATTGACCCTGCCGTTGGGCTATCTGCGCTTGACCGCCATGGCCGTGGCAACATGGAACGGAAAAAAGGTGTGGCTTGCCGCCAACTATCTCTACACACGCAAAACGTACGTGATTGACCCAAAAATGGCCCTCAAAAAGGGATCCATCCTGGCGGGAGTCATAGGGTCGTACACCAATGGCGCGTTTCCTGCCGGCATCACCGTACACGAAGACACGGTCATGGAATTGAACAGATCACCTTTCAAGGCTATGATCTATGTAGCATCCCTGAAGAAGATGATTACCGGATCCGATCTTCTGGACGCGGGGCGGATTTCCTTTGAGCCACCCCGACTCGAAGCACTAGGACCTGTGAAATTAGGGGACGATCTGATCATGCTGTCCCAGCAAGGCCAGGTTTTCCGGCTGCCGTTTGCTTCTTTTCTTCCAAATCCGCCTGCCGGGGGAAAACAATAACCGAGGGGCTCAGTTCCATTCCGCGTCGGCCCCCTGTTGGACACCCCCAAAAGCAATTTTGAAAGTAACTCAGGAAACTTGAATGGATCATATAAGAAACTTCTGCATAATAGCCCATATAGACCACGGAAAATCCACGCTGGCCGATCGTTTGCTCCAGATAACCGGAGTCGTGGGGGACCATGAATTCCATGACCAGATGCTCGACACTATGGATATTGAACGAGAACGCGGCATCACCATCAAAAGTCAGACTGTGGCACTGCCGTACCGGGCTTCCGACGGGAAGGACTACGTCTTGAACCTCATTGATACGCCCGGACACGCGGATTTTTCATACGAGGTTTCTCGCGCGCTGGTCTCTTGTGAAGGCGCTCTGCTGGTGATTGACGCGAGCCAGGGTGTTCAGGCTCAGACCCTTGCCAATTTCTATATGGCTGTGGAGCAGGACCTGGAAATCATCCCGGTAATAAACAAGATCGATCTCCCTGCCGCGGATGTTGATACAGTAAAGCACCAGATAGAGAAAGACCTCGGACTGGACTCCGAGACCGCCGTATCCATCTCCGCCAAGGAAGGCACAGGGATTGACGAAGTCCTGGAGGCAATAGTGCTACGGGTCCCTCCGCCAAAAGGCGATCCGGCCGCGCCTTTGAAAGCCTTGATCTTTGATTCTCATTGGGACCCCTACCGCGGGGCAATCGTGCACCTGAGACTCTTCGACGGGGAATTGAAGCCTGGAGATACGATTCGGTTCTGGTCCAATGGAGCGAGCTACAGAGTTGAAGAAGCCGGAATTTTCCTCATCGAAAGAGAGCCGCGCAAAGTGCTTCGAGCAGGCGAAGTCGGCTACATTGTAGCGGGCATAAAAACCGTGAGCGACACGCGAATAGGCGACACCGTGACCCTGGACAATCGCCCTTGTCCGCAGCCTTTGAAGGGGTTCAAGGTCGTTAAGCCCGTGGTTTTTTCGTCCTTTTATCCGATTTCGTCGGATGACTACGAGGAATTGGCCGAGGCGCTGGAAAAGCTGAAACTCAATGATGCTTCACTCACCTGGGAAAAAGATCACTCCGAAGCCCTCGGGCACGGCTTCAGGTGCGGATTCCTGGGCTTGCTGCACCTCGAAGTGGTGCAAGAGCGATTGGAGCGAGAGTTTGACCTTTCACTGATTCTCACCGCTCCGTCTGTTCAGTATGTCATAGTAGCCAGGGACGGGACCGAAGCGATCATCGACAACCCTGCCAAATACCCGGACCCGGTTCAAATAGCCGGCGCCAAGGAACCTTTTATCCGCGCGTCGATCATCCTGCCCGAACAATACCTCGGCACGGTTATAAGCCTGTGCATAGACCGTCGCGGGGTCCAAAAGGACATCAATTATCTTGATTCAAACCGCGTCGAATTGGTCTTCGATCTGCCATTGGCGGAAGTTCTGTTCGATTTTTACGATAAGCTGAAGTCAGTCTCCAGGGGTTATGCCTCGTTCGACTACGAATTCCTTGAATACCGAGCCACAGACCTGTCAAAGGTGGACATCTTTGTTGCGGGCGAAAAGGTGGATGCGCTCTCTATGCTTGTCCACAGGGATAGGGCCTACGCCAGGGCTCGCCGCGCGTGTGAACGGCTGAAAAACGAGATCCCCAGACAGTTGTTCAAGGTGCCCATCCAAGGTGCCATAGGAGGGAAAATCATTTCCAGAGAGACTGTTTCCGCTCTTCGCAAAGATGTTACTGCGAAGTGCTATGGTGGGGACATCACTCGAAAGAAGAAGCTGCTGGAAAAGCAGAAGGAAGGCAAAAAGAGGATGAAACAGGTTGGCAGCGTGGTCATACCGCAGTCTGCATTCCTCGCGGTCTTAAAGTCCGAAGAGGATGAATAACCCGATCAAATCACGCCTATAACAGCCACTTGACGGCCAGACTCACCAGCACGATCATGACAGCGGCAAAAAGCAGATAAGGGCCTGCCTGGATTTCCTCGGACACCTTCTCCTCGGTGTGCCTGGCCGCACATCCTTGGGAACAAGCGTCGCAGCTATGTTCATCAGCCATATTGAACTCCTTGTTACTCAATCCATTATCGCTCTTTTTTCACAGAAATTGAAGTCCTTCCCCAAGTCCCTCATGTTGGAATAACCTTCCCTCTGACCGTTATGTCGAAGTGACCTGCTCCTACAGCGATGGGTGGGATCGGATCGCGTAGGATGTGGTAAGCGAAGCGAACCGCATCGTTCGCGCGACACTAGCTGAGGCTCGTGGACGACGCTGTTTTCGTTATACCAATTGCCACAATTCTTGACCTTTTGCACAGCCCTGGGTCTGAGATAACCGGTGGAGGCCAGAGCCTGCCCCGGACCGCGATCCGGGGTCCCTGCCAGCCCGAACTAGTTGATTTATATTGGCAAAATGTGCCGGCACGGAGGCCGGCACCTACTACTTTCCCGGAACCTCTTTGTGCAATAGGACATTATTTGTGACACTTGCTATAACCGGCCTGCAAACGGGGAAGAGCAACACGGTGTCGCGAAGCCTCGTTCGTCTCCTGGGTTCAAGGATGCGGAGTTATCGCAATTATGGTTATTTCTTCTTGTCGGGGACCATAGCACCAGAAGATTCGGTAAGCGCCCGGTGTTTTCTGCTGGACGTACGCCTCGAAAACCTTTTGGCCTTTTTGGTAGGGGTTCGGTATGGCGGAGAACTCGTGGGTCTGCAATCCCGGATGTCTCGGGTTTTGCTGTAGCAACTCTAAACACTTGCGAACCTGCTTGAAAAGCCCCTCGTCCCTGCTTGCTTTCTTGTGCCGAGACTTTTCCCTGACCGCTAGTGAAGCCTCAGCTTTGCGCTTAAGAGCGGCATATACGTCTTTGGCTCTCCGGTCCCAAACGAGAGAGAACTTCATATCAGTCCTCAAGCCGTGACGCTAGTTCTTCATCAGCTTCGAGATCTGGTGGGTTTTCGGCAAACTCTCCCCTCCTTAGTCGTTCCAGCGCAGAGAACACCAATTCCCTCGCTTCCGGATTTTGAAACAGCCACATTTCCCGTTCCGGGATCACACGGGCAAGCGAGACCTTCACTTCAGTGTCGCTGATGCTCTCAATGATCACGGGCTTGTTGGCAAAGCGCTGGCCAAGGCTGATTCTACCCTTTGAATCTGCAGTTCTAATCATGGTGGGATTCCTCCTGTCCCCTTGATATACCACAATTCCAAAAAGGTCAAGTGGGAAAGTGGGCATTTCCTAAATTCTTGCACCGCGGCTGACCCTGCCGTCACGGCGTCACTACGGCCAACGAAAAGGCCGGTAATACCAGGTCGGAACCTCCCTCTTGCAGCATGTCATTTAATGATTGCGTCACGAAGGGAATGTGCAGGTCCTCACAGACCTTCTTGCTTGGGTTTATCGTGGCCGTCGGATTCTTTGGCACGGGTACGCCACCTTGGAAGGTCCTTCCTCCCGACCCTCATGCCGAGGTAGCTTGCTCCCACAGCGATAGACGGGACCACCGCGAAATAGAAAAGGAATAATAAGACGCCATGACCGCTTAAACCTACAAAGCCCAGCATAAAAAGCCACACGCAGCCCAAAACGCCGATGGGTGGCTCCCACAGAATGTTGCGTGGAGCGAAGCGCCCGAGAATAACGCCGGAGAAAAAGTATCCGATGAAGGTGGTCGGGACGCCGAAGTAGGCAGGAACCTTGGCCCCGACAGACCCCAGCACAGCGGCGATCAGGAGGGTGTCGACGAATCCCAGGAAAAAACCAAGTATAAGGCCGGCAAGGACCCATTGCAGCCGGGACAGCCGGGACGCTGCGGGCTTGAGGTATTCCTCCGTTAGAGCCATTTCTCTCCTTTCCATCCCATGGGGGCCAGCCTAAAGGGCCACTGAGCCAAGTGCAAGTATTCACTTTGATGACAAGCACGATCGACATCCGTGTGAGGCGTCGAAAGGCCCATCCTCGCTAGCTCATTCAATCATCCGTTTCATTTATAGCATGTGGCAAAAACAGTGTCCCAATATGAAAAGCGCCTCCCGGAAATTGGTAGGTGTCGGCTTCCGTGCCGGCACATTTTCCTGATACACATCAATCACGCCGCTGGCGTGGCAGGGACACCGGCCCCTACTGGTCCTACTACAGCTGGTTGCAAAATCTCGATAACACGTGCACCAGTTTCCGGGCTTTGTACGGCGCGGTTCGGGAACCGCCCGAAATCTGGGCGCTTCTCGAAGCGCCCCTACTGTAACTCTGCCGGCCAGCAAGGTTTTGCAACCACTTGTAGAACGCGGGCTGTGCAAAAAGTCAAAAATGGTGACAACTGGTATAGTCGAACGAAAGTTCTCCCCGGATGTTCCAAATTCAATCCAGGAGCAAACACCATATTACGGCTTAAGTCGCGTTGCGCAGCTCTTGGGAACAATGGATGGAGCAATTAGAGCCCGCCTGAAACTCCCAATTATGCCTTGTGCCAGGGTTAGTCAAGTTAGACCGTCTCAGCTTAAGAAGCCGGGTTTGACCTCAGCTTCTCTGATTCGGTAGCGGTGTTTGCGGGAAGGTGCGCCTGCCCCGTCGCTCCAGGCGAGCTTCACATATCCTTCCTCGAAACCGAGGATCACGTAGTCCCCATCCGGCAGAGTGCAAGTGGAAAAGCGATCGCGGCCAAAAAGGCTGTATTCGGCCTTAAGACCGTCCAAGTGGATAACATCCCCGATCTGCATGTTCCCTCCTTTGTAAAAAAGCAACCCGTCCTAATTGCCCGTACCGCCAAACCTCGGTACGCGGCGGCATGCAGAAGAATTCCGCGGACCCTATAAAACCTGGGCGAAAGCTATCTCAACATCCCTTTTCCGGCCAAGAACGAAAGGTCCCGATCATACGGTACCTCTGTCTTGACATGTCCACGGCTTATAGGTTAAAGGAAGCCTTTTGTCCAGCAATATTGTTAAAAATCTCAACAAAACCAACCACCCGCGCTCGTGGAGAGGGTTTCCGGCAAGTTCAATTCATTATACCGTCTTGCGTTCAAAAAGGGAACTCTGGCCTCAATCTTGTCCGGCCCGGCAGGGCCCCGGATCGCGGTCCGGGGCAGGCTCTGGGCCCTACCGGTTCTTTTAGAGTGCGGGCTGTGCAAAAGGTCAAAAATTGTGGCAACTGGTATAGTCCTTGAGATCCAAACCCATCGGAACCTACTCCAGAAGATTAACACTCCGAATCACACCGGGTAACCGTAACGGTCAAACGTTGAGCGCCAACGAAGCGCGACCTTTCGGCGACTTACTTCGTCAAGGCTGTAGTGGTTTTTCTCATATTTCTTGATCTTTTCCAGATAAGGACAAACCCGAGCCTCAAACTGGTCGAACCCGCCCAGGTCGAACCTTTCGTACAACTTTTTCAGTGTACCCATCGGATCGGCTTCAAGGTCCTCAAACTTCATTTCGTGCAGCGCCCCGTCAGGAATTAATGACCGATCCCGGTGAAACAGAGTGAACAACTCGCAATAAGAGGAAAGGATCGTCTCGTCCAGCTGCTCCGGACTCGGTGCCTGGAGCCATGCAAAGGCGAGTGAATCCGCCCAGAGCTTACGTGTGGACAGGTAAACCATATATGGGTCTCGCACGATATGGATGAATTGAGCCTTTGGGAACAATTCGAGCAACGTGCGCAGCCTTGCCATGTGCGGAGGGGACTTCAAAACTATTCTCTTGCCCTCGGACAGAGTGACCTTCTTCAGAAACATCGTGAAGGATTTTTTCCATCTTTCCAGGGCCTCAGGTGGCAACTCGCAGGGGTCGAACTTTGAGTAGCCGTCAGCCCCGGTGACCGGGAATATAAACCGCATGTATGGTGAAATTGTGGAGTGAGCGACCAGCGCAAATTCGTCTTCATGGGGGACCAACGAGGAAAAAGCCATATTGTCCATCGGACGCTTTCTTGGAGCTAAGCGGTCGAAAAGCGGTCCACCCACCTGGGAGAAGATAAAATGGTTAGGGAACAAGGCCTGATAAGCTGTAGGAAATGCAAAATTCGGATCGTGGCTCAGCAGGTTGTGCAGGTGCGTGGTGCCGCTTCGCCAATGACCGAGTACAAAGAGCGGGGGGTGTTCTATTTGGACTTTGCTGATTTCCCGAGCATTGAAAAATGTCTCGCATCCTCCGTAAACGGAATTGAATATGCCAAGGGCCAGCAGATGAGCTAACCGACCAAGGCAAGAAGCATCTATTTGAAAGTCGTGTCGTGCCAGCACTTCCAGCACATTTCGGAGAGTCATTCCCTGAATGATTTGCGGTCCCACACGTTTTGCTCCCCGAATGGCCATCTTAACAAGGCTCCCAAACCTAACAACGATTCTCATTCGTACCAAAGTGCATTGAAAGCCTGGCCCGGCCAAACACACAACACTGACCTCGCTGGCCGGCGGACCATTTTCAACGCCTCACTGTTTAACATATCTGGATTTTCCAGACGGGGCAAGCTTTAGGCGATTGAGATGTTTTCCCGGAGTATATGAGCCAAAGGCTGTTGGCTGCTTGTGCGCAGGCTCTGCGGGAAGTGCGTGGAATTTCAACCCGGTTAAAGAAGCAGTACCTGCTGAAATGCATCCCCGTCAATCCTACTGCATTGACCATACGGAGGGAGATAAAGTATGCTCGGAGAGTCGAAAAGACTAACAGCCGCACACAGATGATTCGGGACAAGTGAGGGTGATCGTGAAGCTCGATACCGACTTCGCCGGCATGTGTTTCAGAGACTTCCATACAGAAATCACCTGGCGCCGTACCATGAACTATGCGGCGGCAGTAGGTGACCCCAATCCCTTCTACTTCGACGACGAGCGTGAAAGGGGTGTCATCGCTCCCCCGATGTTCGCTGTTGCAGTGACATGGCCGATTTCGGAGAGGATTTGGGACTATATAGATGCAGACAACTTCCCAAAGGAAATCCTGGCCACCCAGGTCCACTTTACGGAGCACCTCCTCTTCCACAGGCCTGTCCGGCCCGGCGACAAATTGACGATCAAAGGTTCCATAGCGGAGATCTCCCCGCACAAGGCCGGCACACTGGTCGTCATACGTTATCGCGCGGTGGATGAACAAGGCCGGTCGGTTTTCACCGAATATTTGGGCGGTCTCATGCGAGGGGTGGAATGTTGCGGCGAGGCCAAAAACTCTGAACCACTTCCTACAGTCCCAGAGCATAAGGGACAAGGCCCGCCCCTCTGGGAGACCCCGATTTTCATCGATCCGGTCGCTCCGTTTGTGTACGACGGCTGCACAAACATCTTTTTCCCGATTCATACTTCAGTCGCGTTCGCTCGCGGACTCGGCCTTCCAGGAATCATTCTCCAGGGAACAGCCACCCTGGCCTACGCGATACGCGAAATCATCAATCGTGAAGCCGACGGCAATCCTTATGCCCTACGTTCTGTGGCGTGCCGTTTCACCGGCATGGTTGTGCCGGGATCCGAAATTCGGATGATTCTGTCGGGTCGCAGTTCGGATGGCCCAGGCACGGACCTTTTTTTCAAGGTCCTCAATGCCGCCGGATCACCCGCCATCAGCGGCGCGTACGCGCGCCTTGAACGCAGCAACGTCTAGGCAACATCTGGCAACCGATCTTCATCAGAATGGATCTCTTGCGACAAAAGGAGGGAACTGTGAGCTGGAAGCGTCTGACCCAAACATGGCACTTTGTGGAAAAATGGGCTGAAGCTAGGCCCCAGGCCGAAGCTCTGGCATTCGAAGACGACAGGCTGACCTGGACCGATTTCAAGAGCCGTATGGACCTTATAGCCAAAGCCTTTCTCGATATTGGAGTCCGGAAGGGGGACCGGATTGCCATGCTGTCCATGGCTCGCACAGAGTTCTTGACTACGTTCATGGCCGCGGGGAAAGTCGGCGCCGTGTGGCTGGGCCTGTCTCCCAAGTTCACACTGGATGAGCTGCGGTACTTGATTGGGGACTGCCAACCCACGGTGGTCATCACTTTGCGGCAACATCTGGGCATCGATCTTGGCTCTACGGTCAAAAGCCTGATAGAGGAGTTTCCCTGTCTCAAGAAGGTGCTCGTTATGGGGGAACCTTTCGAAGGAACAGAGGGATTCCCGGAATTCGCGTACCGGCAACGACCCCACTTGGACGGCGCCCTGGAAGCGCGCTGCACGGAAGTCGCCGAGCAGGACCCAACATTGCTGCTCTATACCTCCGGGTCTACAGGCAAGCCTAAAGGAGTGGTGCACACACACTCGAGCATTGTCAAAAACATCGAAGTAGAAGTGAAGAAGTTCTCTTTTGATGAACAAGCGCGGGGGTTGATACACTTCCCCATCAACCACGTAGCAGCGGTTGTCGAGTTGGGTTTTGCAGGGATCATGGCAGGAGGCTTCCTGATGTGTATGGACAGGTTCGATCCAACAGAAGCCTTGAAAACGGTCCAAAGAGAAAGGATTACACATCTCGGCCAAGTTCCGGCGATGTTTTTGCTTCAGTTCAGGGACCCACAGTTTGCCCAAACAGACCTGAGCAGTATCCGGCATTTTCTGTGGGCCGGCGCAGCGGCTCCGAACATAATGGTCACCGTCCTGTCCCAGATCTGTGCAAAGACCGGGGCTTCAATGGTAACAGGGTACGGAAGCACCGAGGTGTGCGGATTCGTGACTTACACTGAAAAGCTCGATGACCTGAACAAACTTGTGCACACCGCGGGGAAAATTGCAGCGCCATTTGAACTGAAAATCGTTAACCCGGACCGTCAGGAAATCCCGGATGGAGAAGTAGGAGAGGTGGCTGTTCGAGGGCCTTTCATGATGAAAGAATATTACAACAACCCTGAAGCCACGAAAGCAGTTATTGACGAAGACGGATGGTACTATACATCGGATTTGGCCTTCAAAGATTCCCAGGGGTACATCCATCTGACCGGTCGAGCATCGGAAATGTTCAAGAGTGGAGGCGAAAATGTGTACCCTCGAGAGATTGAGGAAGTGATCGAATCCCATCCAAGCATCCTGTTCGCCGCGGTAATTGCTGTTCCGGACGAAGTGTACCAAGAAGTGGGATGGGCCTTTGCGATGCTACAGCCTGGCAAGGAAGTCTCTGAAGAAGAGCTTAGGGAGTTCTGCCAATCCAGGCTGACGAACTTCAAGGTCCCGAAGAGGTTGTTCGTGCGGCCGCTTCTGCCTTTACTGCCAACCGGGAAAGTCGACAAAGTGGCCCTTCGAAAGGAAGTTGTGTAACCCCTTCCCCGAGTGATCGATCGGGGCCCGCAATTACGACGCAGGGGCTTGGAGGGGCGGCCGGCCATTGCTGGGGCCGCTTCCTTGACCGCGCTTCAGTATGAAGCGTACTTAGGAGAAGATTCAGATCGTGCCACGATGGCGCGAGGTTTCTCGTTCCAAGGCTCTGCCTTGGAACGCATAACGGGAGGCTCCGCCTCCCTGGCTTGGTTGAAATGACTTGTGTTTCCGGGCAGAGCCCGGAAGGTAAGGGTTCCCAGGCGGAGCCTGGGAACCAGAACGCTAAAGAACTTGCGTGCCACATTTCTAAGCGGGAGATTAGGTTTTGGGGGAGCCTCTCCGTGCCCGCCAGGCTTACTCGCATGAAGGCGCATTCCTATGAAAAGGCCCATAGCCGAAAGGAGACATGGGCTCGTTCTTTCATGGTGCCACGGATGTGCGTAGCTCATCCGTGCACGGACACGGACGAGCCTAGCTGCACGTCCGTGGCACCAATACGGAACGAAGGCATTTTCATCCTTCGTTGTGGCGCTTCCCGCAATGAAAGTTGGTATGAGATATTGTGGCCTCTTCCTGCTGATCGTGAAAAAGCCTCTTGCAAACAAAATGTGATAGTGTAAAAAAATCCTTCTGGCCCGCGGCATAGCACCTGAGGCCAAAAAAGAACTCTTCCGGTCGTCGAGCAAGAGGTGCTTCTTTCACGGAAAGCCTCTTAACGGGCCGGACCGACTGTCCATTAGGAGGCAGGAATGGCTTTCAAAGGCAAAGCATGGAAATTTGGCGATGACGTCAATACCGACGAAATAATACCTGCTCGGTATCTCAGCCTTACAGAGGCCGCGGACCTCGCCAAACACGTCATGGAAGACGCGGACCCGTTGTTCCCCTCGAAAGTGCAAGAGGGTGATGTCATTGTGGCTGGGAAGAACTTCGGGTGCGGCTCGTCGAGAGAACATGCCCCGGTGGCAATCAAGGGAGCAGGAGTGTCATGCGTTATTGCGAAGAGCTTTGCGAGGATTTTCTTTCGCAACTCTTTTAACATGGGCCTACTGATATTTGAGTCCCGCGAAGCAGTGGAAGGTATCAACGAAGGGGACTTGGTGGAAGTGGATCCGGATGAAGGTGTGATCCGCAATCTCTCGACCGGTGAAACATACAATACTGTGCCCATTCCTCCCTTCATGAGAGAATTAGTCAGGGACGGGGGTCTTATAGCGCATATCAGAAAACAGGACGAAACGAGCCGATGACTATTTTCGATGCGGCCACCATGCTAGGTTGTCCAGGATACAAAACCCTTTCGTTAATTTCATTTGGAATCTATAATAAAGGGCGCGTCTTCCCCAACAAAGGTCCGGCCTGCAAGTGTTGCGGTAGATTTTTATTTTCCGGGCAAATTAGGTAAATGCCATAGGCGCTCTTCCGGGAGCCGTGACCCTTGTAGTACGTCCCAGGGGAATAGAGGCCATTTACTCAGATTCGGCTATCTCTATGGTTTTTCTTGACTCGCCGCCAGTCCGGCATTCCAGCGAGAACTAGTTCTCGCGCATAAGGCAAAAGGCGGCTGTATTGGTTGGCAGCCATAGGCAACATGTAATGGTTCACCGGGCTTGAGGCGGCTCTGCGCCCGGTGAGGATGGAGGGGGAGACCATCTCCCCCTCCAAACCTCCCCCATCGTAGTTTCAAGGCGTCGGGGCGGTCCCGGTGAACGGTTACGGCAACATATCTGCTCGTTAGGAGATCAAAAGTGCGAGTGCTAATGATAACTCCGGAGGCAACTCCTTTTGCTCAGACAGGTGGCCTAGGAGAGGTTTTGTCGGCTCTTCCATCGGAGCTTGCGGAATTGGGCCTGGAAGTGGACGTCGTGATGCCCAAGTACCGTGGTATAGATGCGGACCACTACGATTTGGAAAAAATGGACGCAAAGATCGAGGTCACGCTTAACGCCAAGAATTTGTCCGCTTCCTTGTGGCAGCACCGAGACCAGAGGGGAGCGCGCTATATCTTTCTGGAATGTGACGAGTATTACGACAGGGAATACCTTTACGGCACTCCTGACGCGGATTACGAAGATAACTCGGAGCGATTCGTTTTCTTGGCCCGTGCCGCAATCGAGATGGCGCTGGCACGCAAAATCCACTACGACGTTTTTCACTCCCACGATTGGCAGGCTGCTCTGATACCGGTTTACCTGCGGACGCTGTATGCCTGGGAGCCTCTTCTGCATGAAAGCTCTTCGGTCATGACGATCCATAACCTCGGCTATCAAGGGATCTTCTGGCATCTTGACATGCCTCTGGTGGGAGTGGGTTGGGAGTTCTTTACCCCTAGGCATATGGAATTTCATGGCAAGCTAAATTTCCTAAAAAGTGGGATCGTTTTTGCGGATGAGGTGAACACTGTCTCGCCGGGCTATCGAAACGAAATCCTCACGCCGGAATTCGGATTCGGCCTTGAGGGAGTGCTGCAAGAAAAAGGTAACCAGCTTTCAGGCATTCTCAACGGAGTGGATTACACGATCTGGAATCCGGCAACCGATTCTCTGATCTCCGCCAATTACAGCCCCGACGATCTCTCAGGCAAAGCTGATTGCAAGGCCGACTTGCAGCGGGTTGCGGGGCTGCCGCAGAGACCTGAGATCCCATTGATCGGGGTGGTTAGCCGGTTGTCCAGCCAAAAAGGGGTGGACATAATTGAAGCGGCAATACCTGCCCTCATGGCCAACGATTTACAGATGGTCCTTCTGGGTACAGGCGATGCTCGCTATCAGACGACCTTCTCGGACATCAGCAGACGTTACCCTCAAAATATGGGGGTCTTCCTTGCCTACGACTATGGATTGGCTCACAAAATCTTTGCAGGGGCCGACGCGCTGTTGGTCCCTTCCAGGTACGAACCGTGCGGCATCAACCAACTCTATGCATTGAAATACGGGACAGTACCGATTGTCCGGGCCACCGGCGGTTTGACGGACACGGTTGACCAATTCGATCTACAGAGGGATTCGGGCACAGGCTTCAGGTTTGCCGAACCGGATCCCAAGGTGCTAACAGAAACAATACTCAGTGCACTTAAGGTATTTGTTCAGAATCCCAAAGCTTGGAAAAGGTTGATGGTCAGAGGAATGACAACCGATTTGTCGTGGAGTCGCTCGGCCGGGGAGTATTTGAAGCTCTATGAAAGGGCCATTGCAGGGAGAAAGACTACGCTCGGCAATAGGCCGACCACCTGATCCGCGTCTAGATCTTGTGAGCCAAATAGGTATGTCTGGGTTCGACGCTGCGGTTTTCCACGGCCATTTTCAGGGCCTTGGGACTGCCGATCAGAATGACGAGTTCTCTACCACGCGTCATGGCCGTATATAGGAGATTCCTGCGCAAGAGCACAAAATGCTGAGTATTCAGAGGGATTATCACGGCGCGATATTCACTCCCCTGAGATTTGTGAACTGTCACCGCGTAAGCAAGAATCAGTTCATCAGTTTCTGAAATGTGATACTTGACCGGCCTTCCGTCGAATTCTACCTCCACCTCGTCCCATTCAGCATCGTAGGACACGATTTTCCCAACGTCGCCGTTGAAAACCTCTTTGTCGTAGTTGTTGCGAGTTTGCATCACGCGATCGCCCACGCTGAATCGCCCCCCTTTTACCGGCTTACCTTCGGGATTGAGCAGCTGCCTAAGCTCTCTGTTGAGATTTTCGGTTCCAAGCGTTCCCTTGTGCATTGGACTGAGTATCTGAACGTCCTCAACCGGGTTGAAGCCGAATCGCTCGGGGATCCTGCGGGAAACCATTTCTTTGATTAGCCGCAGAGCTTCGTCAGGATCGTTTTTTTCAATCAGGTAAAAGTCCGAGCCACCCTCCCCTTCGGGTTCGTTTGCAGGCAACTTGCCCTGATTCACCAAGTGGGCATTGGTAACGATCAGGCTTTCTCGAGCTTGCCTGAACACGGTTTCAAGCCTGAACACAGGAATGTTCCCGGAATCTATGAAGTCTCCCAACACATTGCCGGGACCTACCGATGGAAGTTGGTCCGCGTCCCCCACGAGAACAAGCGTGCTCTGGGGGTGAATTGCGGCGAGCAGATAGTTCATCAGAGAGATATCCACCATGGAGACTTCGTCTATCACAATGAATTCTCCTTCCAACGGCCGTGAGATTCCCCGCTGAAAACCTCCTTCTGAGGGAGAATATTCCAGGAGCCGATGCACAGTCTTCGCTTCTCTCCCCGTGGCCTCAGCGAGCCTTTTGGCAGCCCGCCCAGTGGGGGCACCGAGAAGCACTCGCAGCTTCTTGGCTTCGAGAATCTCTATAAGACACCGCAACAGGGTGGTCTTACCGGTTCCAGGTCCTCCGGTCAGAATCAATACTTTGTGATCCATTGCCGCGGCCACGGCCTGCTTCTGCGCGTCGGAAAGATTGAGCCCGCTCCGCCTTTGCACCCAGTCCACCGCAGCTTCCAACCTGATCGGCGGAAGAAAGTGGGGTGAGCTGATAAGATTTCGCAACCTCAGCGCCACAGAATTCTCGGCCCTGGCCATCATCTGAGGATAGACTCTGTCTTCCTCAGCGACTACCTCTCCGGACCTCTCCAGTTGTTCCAGGGTCTTTCCTAGGGTTTGAACCTCAATGCCCAGAAGCTCACGGGCTTTCTCCAGAAGCTTGGCCCTCGGGTAGAAGCAATGCCCTTCCCCTTGAATCGTGTCGAGAACGTGCAGGATGCCCGCGTGCGCGCGCATGGGTGATCGCATGTCGATCCCCATGCTTCCAGCAATCTTGTCGGCGGTCCTGAAGCCTATTCCTCGAATATCCGTAGCCAGGCAGTACGGATTCCTGGACACAACATCGACCGCACTATTTCCGTACTTCTTAAAGATCTTGTATGCGAAGGTTGACGATATGCCGTGAGTTTGCAGGAAGAGCATGACCTCTCTGATATTTTTTTGCTCCCGGAAAGCGTCGGAAATCTTTTCAGCACGCACGGAACCTATTCCAGGCACTTTGAAGAGTTCCTTCGGTTCGTTCTCAATAACCTCCAGAGTTCTCTGACCAAACGTGGCGGTTATTCGCCGCGCCATCTCGGGGCCGATCCCCTTTATCAGGTTGGATGCCAGGAATTTCTCGATTCCGGCAACAGTGGACGGTGCTCTGGAGCTAGCGTTCTGAAACCGGAACTGTTCGCCGAATTTCTTATCAAATTCCCAGCGGCCCTCCAGGACAAGAGTCTCCCCGGGGTGCGGCCGTGGGAGGCTTCCGACCACGGTCACGGGCTCTCTTCTTCCGCGGACCGTTAGCCTCGCAACAATAAAGTCGCTTGTGTCCGAAGCAAACACGAGCCGATCCAGTACGCCTTCCAGGATCAGAGCGCGGTCTTCAGGGTCACCATTCAGAGAGAGCGTCATAGGATTTCTCGGCCTAGGGATCTTGTGTCGCTATTATTCATACTAAGGATTTTGGGAAACAGCGTCCACTCCCGAAAGGCGTCAAAGTACCACACGAGGCTTTCTTGCACCACTCGGCATGCAAGCACCAAGATCGCCGCCCGACAATCCTCGGGGTCTCCGAGCCGAAGTCACCGCAGTTTACCACGCTTCAATAGCGTCATGGGCGGAACCTGGGCCATGATGCTATTTGGAAAAAAAATCGGGGACATATGTCCCCGATGTGGAATGGAAAGAGTGCGATTTTCGGGCAGTTGGCGCCCTTGGAAATGGGTCGGCGTGCTGATTGGCAATCAATGATTGCGTGCCGGACATAGGATAAGGAAATCAGTAAAAGAGGCCGGGGCCCCCACCACCCATTCCGAGAAGGCTCGAGCAGAGTTCGAGGCACGGAAGTCCTGAAAGAATCCCTCCCCCGTATGCGGCCGGACCGTACGCAGGCGGACCGTATCCAGCAGGACCGCACGCAGGCGGAGCACACCCGGGCGCGGCCGGAGGTGCGTAGACCTTGACAGGAGGAGGGCAGGGAGCCGGAGCGCCTCTGTACGCGTATCCGGGGCCCGGTACAGGCGGATAAGGTCCCACAGTGTTGCCACCCAAAAGGCTACCTACTACCAGAAAAGGCAGGGCCACTATCCCACCACACAGTCCCGGGAAGGGAGCGTCACCCCAATAAGCGCATGGATTGCCGGCAGGAGCATAAGCCTTGGCAGGATATGCCGGAGCACAGGGCGCTGCCGCTACTGCCGGAGCGCCACCGGCAAAGGCTAGGGATGCTGTGCTCAGCATCATGACACAGAGGAAAATACTGAAGACTCTCTTGACCATTACACCCTCCTTTTATTCCGAACATGTCTGTATGTACGCATACGGTATTTTTCAATCGCGGGAAGTGCGGAACGCCCCTTCCCCCCTTCAAGTCCTGGTGGCGGGAGGTATCACGGCCCATAATATGTGTCAAGTAAAATATTTGATGTTGAGATGTTAGCAGTTACATACCATATTGACAATGAATTACATGTGTTAAAATATTGAAAATATGCCATTTATATGGTATCACCCTGCCAGCAGCGGTTCCTCTTGACTTCAAACCGCTGAAAGGGAACGATATGTACGCAAAAATGGCCTGGAGCCCCCTTGGCACCGTTGGCCAATCCTAGTCAATTGCAAGAACAATGGAGTATAAATGCGGAGGATTTATGAAACTCTTGGCTAGCAGGCTTCTTCTTCTCCCTCTGGTAATTCTCGTCACTGCATCTGTCCAGGACGTTCGAGGGGCGGGGGGGATAGCCCCGGAACAGATTTTTCAGGAAATCGTCAAGCCGGAGAGCTTGATTGGAACCTGGGAGGTATTGCCTGATGAGACTCCACTTGCGGAACAAGAAGTCCGAGAGGCCAAATCGCGGCCTCGGACATTGTTGACACTACGAAAGGACTTCACGGGCAGAATATTTGATCTGGATCACCCTTCGGGTTCTGATGGATCGTGGATCTTTGAAAACCACGCACTGCTCATCACCTTGCAATCCGGAGCCAAAGTCGAATTCTACGTTTACGGCGTTAAAGGAGATTTCATGGTTACACGATCCCCCATAAAAGGCGGAAAAGATCAGTTGTGGTCACGTGTCAAATGATGCAGGGCTCATCGGAATGCGCAGCAATTCGCGTAGTTTCTCAAGTGGAAAACCTGTGCAGTGAAAACATTTCGACACGATGGATCGGCGGAAAAGCTGGTTGACATTTGGATATCCTTTCGATATACTTGCGCCAAGAGCTTTAGACCGACATCAGCGTCATTTTAGTTTAAACATTTGCGTATGTTGTGCTCAGTCCCCAGATTTTGTCTCAACTGGGATCTGAGGGTATGGAAAACTTGTGATCAAATTATGATGAGGGCTGCGGGAAATCCTTTTTCTTTCAGGAAAGTACCCATCCGGTATCGGGGTGCAAACAACCCCCATGCCTGCTTGATGGTGCTGGGGATGGTGGCTTGTGCGCTGCTATGGGCAATCCCGGCCACGGCAGGCCCAGAGATAAAGCCCGCATCTTACGGCTATTTCGACTTCCCAACCTGCGTGAGATATGCTCTGGTCCATTCGGAGTCTTTCGTTAAGAATCGTCTCGAAATTCAAATCAAGTCAATTGATGTAAAGGACGCTCACGCCGATATACTTCCTACTATCACCGTGTTGAGCCGTTATTATTTTGCGCGGGCCACTGGCGACATCACCTCAAACCCGGTCAACGTGTCGCTGTACATGACAAACTGGAACCCGTATCTGGCCTTGATCAAAATGAAGGCCTCTTCAATACTTGTGGACGGCGCAAAACTTACGCACCTGGACAAGATCAATCAAAACGTAGGAGAGATGGCAAAACTCTTCTACCGCATTCACATATTGGAAAGACTTATCAGAGCAAACAAGCAGATCGAGGCGCTTGAAAGAGATAAAGTTGACTATGGTAAAAGCCGAGCTGAGCAGGGCGCTATCGATCCTTTGGAACTTCAGATTTGGCAAAACAAACTGAAAGGCCAGCGGATCAAAGTCTCGGAACTGCGCAATGAGATAGACGAAAAAGTCACTCAACTAAAGGCGCTCATGGGTTATCACCCGGACTTTCACCTCCCCCTCGACACGCGAGACGCGGCCAATCAGGTCCTGAGTGGCTTTAACGGCCGATACGTCACATTCGCTGATGTCCAGGGAGCAAATCTGGGCCTGAAAATCCTTGCGAAGAATGAGCAGTTTCAATCAAACAATGTGACCGCGGCCTATCTGGCGCTACTTCCCAAACCCGGTCTTGTCCTCGAAAATATTAACAACCAGGTGGACCGAACGTCGGGTTTTAACTTCGGCTTGGGATTGGACTACACATTGTGGGACGGATTTACCAGAGTGCGTGACATCAGGCGCCAAAAGATGAAAGCGCAGCAAATCAAGTCCGAACGGGAGTTGCTCTCTCAAAAGCTCTATGGAAACTTTAAGCAGCTGCGAGGAAACTTGACGCTCTCCGGAGAGAAAGAGTCCTATAACCGTGAACAAGCCAAGCTCGCCGAGTTGAGCGAAGAGAAGGCCTTTATCAGCTACAAAGGGGGCTCCCTCTCGTACGAAGAATACGTGGAGAAACGCATCGGGAAAGTTGAAGCGAGCCTGAGCGTTGTCAGCGGTTCCCAGGACCGGGTGTTCTCTCTCATAGAACTGGCCACTGTTGCAGGAGGTTTGAATAGGTACAATGCGAGAATTAGACACTGATAAGCCCCGGCGCCGTTCAAAAGCGTTTGGGGTTCTCCTGGCGGCTGGCGTGGCAATTGTCTCACTGGTGCTGGTGGCTATCACCCATGAGCCGAAGAAAGCTGTTTCAAGCCCCCCTCCAGCAAAGGCAGCCATCGTTCCTCCGATAGCGGACGCCAAATCGGAAGCGGAAATCATTTTTCGCGGCAAAAGCTATCCAGTTCTGAAACGAACCGTCGTCATGCCCTTTAAGGGAGAAATCCTGAGCATGGACGTAAAAGAAGGGCAGACCATGAAAGAGCATGACACCCTGGCCTCTTATAAGCTCGACAGGGAGGCCATGATGCAGGTGCATTCAACTCTTTATCCGGAAATGGTCCTAGGTCTCAAAAAATCGGCATTTGATCAGAAGTCCTCCATAGAAAAGTTGAAATCGGTAGACCTCAAGATTAAGCAAATCGAAGTCGAGAGAGTCCAGAAAGAGCTTGCGGATCTGCGCGAGCTTTTCGCCAAGCAAATGGCCCAGGAAGAGGCGGTAAAGAATAAAGAGCGCCAGTTGGAGACCTTGAAGAAGGAGATTTTGGGTATTCACGATTCAATTAAGCAGACCGAATCGGGGCTCGAGAAAACCAACGAAGACCTACGATTCTATGAAGCGAAGCGCAAGAGGGACATCGAACTGCTGGAATGGCAGACCCGCAGGTCCTATTCCGACTCGCAGTTGCCGATGGATACGGCCTTCCTCAAGGCCCCCATAGGCGGTCAGGTGATCTGGATCGCTCCTGATTTGCGAACTCAGGCTGAGCCACCGGCCGGCTTCCCTGCATTTACCATCGCTCCCATGGGTTCGGTGGTGGTGCGTTGTAAGGTTCACGAACTGGATTTGGTCAAGTTGAATGCCGGTGATCGCGGAACGGTTGTCTTCGACGCCATTCCGCAGAAGAAATACCCTTGCACCGTCAGCCGAATCCCGTGGATAAGCCGCAACGCCGCGTTGGAAGTGCCGGCGGATTATGACATCGAATGCCAACTGGAAAACGTCGACGGTCTGATCAAAGACGGTCTGACCTGTAATGTCAAAGTAAGCATTACCCAGTAGCGGGTAGGCACCCGATCCAAGGTGGGAGGAGCGATTCGCTTCAGAGTGCGCACTGGTGGCTCACTCAATCGGCACAACCTGCCGCAACCTCGGATCGTTGAAGCCAAGATATCCAAAGGGACGGCCCGCACGGGCAATGGATTTCCCGGGACCGGTTCTCTTATACCCTCGAATAACTGTCTAAGCTCCATGTTCCTGTCCGCCCACGTTCCCATGATTCATTCCCGAAGGCAGGTCTTATAAATTGCGCGGAGTTTTGTCTTCCCGCCCGGTTATGGTATTGCCTTCTTGTGGCCTATCCGAAGGTTGATGAGGACATGAGCGTATTAGAGCTGGTGTTATCGACTTGGCTCCTCATTACCGTATCTTCCATGGCATTGGCCATATCGATCGGTGTGTTCAAGATCAGCCGCGCGGCCAAATGCCGACAACCAGGGGAATCAGAACAGCTTTTGCCGCCACTGGAAGTCCTGGTCCCGATCAAAGGGGTGTTCCCGAATCAGGAGGAGATTCTCAGGTCTTTGCTGACCCAGGACTATCCGAACTTCCACCTGTCGTTCATTCTTGAAAATGAACAGGACCCCGCTAACGAAGTTGTGGAAAGTCTCTGCCATAATTACCCCCATGCTCGCAAGGTCCTGAGCGGTCCTGCCACTTTGTGCGCTCAGAAAAACCACAATCTTGTTGCAGGCGTAAAAGCCCTACGGACCGACACGGAAATAGTCGTCCTGTGTGACAGCACTAACAAGGCCGATTCTGATTGGCTGAAACGTTTTGTTAAGCCGCTGGTAACGAACGAAATTCAGGTGGTCACAACTTTCCGGGCTTTCCAACCAGAACCCGAGACAATTGGAGGCGTTTGCCAGGCCATTTATGCCGCGCTTCTCAGGACTCTGGCCACAATGAAGCCCACGCCATGGGGCGGAGCCACCGCACTGCGTCGAACGATTGTCGACAAGCCCAAGGTACTGGAGATGTGGTCCCGAACTGTAGTTGATGATTTGGTACTGGGGAATGTGCTTGAAGAAGCCGGTGTAAAGGTATTAATGGATCCGTGCAATTTGTTGGCCTCGCCGCTGCCCGGTCAGTCGGTGCAGGGCTTTTTGGCCTATCTGGACCGGCAGGTCCTTTTCCCGAAATTCACCAATCCGGGAATCTGGCTGCTAACGGTTTCGGTCATGCTGAACCTGGCTTTGGCGATTGTGGCCGCGGTGATTCTAGGGGCGATGTTTGTCGCCGGTTTGGCCCCTACCCTCGTCGGATGGGCCTCCGTGGTATTCTGGTTGGGTTTGCTGGCCGGCGCGTTGTTGCTCCGTCACATGAATCCTTCCCAAATTTCCGCGCGGAGTTGGCTGAAATGTGTCCCTCCCTGCATACTTTTAGCTGCATTCATTTGCCTGCGATCAGTATTTGTAAATCATATCGACTGGCACGGTTTAAGGTACTGGCCTGGAAAAGCCGGTGTGGTCCTTCGGACTGAACGGCTGTCAGGCGACCGTCACTAGGGAAAACTGCCACGTCCCGATCCGCTCAGCCTCCAGATCATAGTTAAGAAGGAGATGTCTTCCATTCTCCCCTTCTTGCAGCCCGGTGTGCTAAAGGATTCTCGAAATAGACGTGGCGCGCTCGTTTTCCCTCCGTTCCGTTGAATGATCTAGTCGTTGACTCGAAGCCGGAGATCATGACATCTTTCCCGACCCGAACCGCCTTAGGGGTCCCTCAATTCACGGCAAAAGCCTCAGGTAACTCCTTAGAATTCTCATTGACCCGCAACCCTCGAATAGGATAACCTGACTCTTATAGGGGCTTTCACCCACGAATTTGCTTTAACACAGCTATTTTGAGCGTCATCAGGGGTCTGACCTTGTGGGCAGACCAGGGGGGTGCGATGAACGGCGTTCAGAAAATTGTGGTGACTGCATTTGTTGTAGCGACATTTGTGTGTGTCTCCGTCAGCGCGTGGGGTCAGTTCAAAGTGTCACCGGGACCTCCACCGCCGCCACCGGGGTCCAAATTCCCACATCCAACTCCATTTCCTCCGAATATAGGATTCACTAATACTGGGCAATTGACTTTGCCTCCCAGGCCAGACTGGGGACAAGGGCCTGTATTGCCAACACTGTCACCAGTACCGACAGTCTATGTCCCCCCCGAAGCAGTCCCTGCAAGATGAACCGACTGAGGCTTAAGTCTGTTTGGTTAGGTCTCTAACGGGCATTTTAAGAAGGGAGTTGTCCTATGCGTGCCATCCTTGTCCTGTCTTCTTTGGCTGCATGTCTAGCCTTGCCTGTCGCGAGCCCTAATTGGCTGCTGGCTGACCCTGGGTGTCCTCCACCGGACCATCCGAATTTCACTCAGGCATGCCCCAACCGAGGTTGCACTCAGCCCGGTTGGCTTTGCTGTCCATCCCCTGGGAAAAGCTGCCCGCCAGGCTACAGGTTTGGCTGCCGAAATCGCATAAAGTGCTATGACACAGAGGAAAAAGCGAGTATCGCTTGTAATGGAGACTATGAGGTTTGCTCTCCTGCCGCACCTTCAACTTCAAGAGAGCCGCGGAGACCTAATATTGCTGGCCCGCCGCTACACGACGTACAGGACAGGTTCGAAAAAACTTACCTCAAAGCTATTATCAAATGGGCACCCGGTTGGAATGAAGAGGAAAAAGAAGATGTCGCAAAAAGTCTTGTGGTATTGAAGGACGAAAAATTAAAGAACTGGATCGCTGAAAATGCCGATTTTCAACGAGCGACGAACATTACCCACAGCCCATACGTCTGGGGAAATAAGGACAAACCTTCTGTAGGAGGCAAGACAACGGAAAAACGGTTCGTGGGAATTCCGCCTGACAAGGGAATAACAGCCGACGGCACTGTTCTCAAGTTCAAAGGCCATTTCTTCCAGAACAACCCAGCCAAGCGAGATAATTTGATAGCCTTTGAAGCGGGTAAGGTTTTTTGGAACAGAATGAAGGACAGGGCGGTTGGCGATGGCAGGTCCCTGGGGAGGTGGTTTTCAGACGAGTTGGCCGGGAACAACTCTGCAATCAAGGCTATGCAGGCGGCCAGACATGGGGGCGACGACCTCTCCGAGCTTGACGACTGGGACACGGCCTCACAGTTTGCCTATGTATTCCGCGCGCAAGCACTTGGGTTGAAAAAACCTAGACACTCAGGAGAATGGGACGAAGTTATTGACGAGTTTAGAGAAAATGTTAATCCCCTTTTGAAGGTAAGGACAAGATAGGAAGAGGGCGCGGGGTGGTTTCTAACCGCCCTTCTTTTTTATCTCAGCCAGCCGCCTCTCGGCAATCTCACAAAACTCCTGCTCCCGCTCTACACAATCAAAGTCGACCCCCAGCTCTTTACATGCCAGTGCCGTCGACCCTGAACCTGTAAAAGGATCAAGGATGAACTGAGCAAAAGGGGGCGTTGTCACGTTTGGTGCATGACTCTACCCCCTGGTTGACGGTTCATGTTGACAAGGGGCTGAACAATGGCCAAATGGTCTCAATAGATGGGACGTTTGGAGGAATGCTGATAAATGGACGGGGCAAAAAACATCAAGAAAAGGACTTCTTTCTCAATTATCTACATTGTTCTTGCCTTTCTTGTCTTTGCATTACTTCAAGTGTGGATAGCCCCGAATGTGGAAAACGTCTCGTATTCCCAGTTCAAAAAGTACATCACGGAAGGTAAGATCAATGCGGTTGTGGTGTCACAGAAGTTTTTGAAGGGTTATGAGAAAGTGCAGGACGGCAAGAAAGAACCACTTTTCCCCGCCCGTTTGTATATGACCCCGCGCGTGGATGACAAGGACCTGGTCCAATTCCTCGAAAAGAATAACACTGAAATCATTGCTGAAAATGAAAACACTTTCCTCATGACTCTCCTGTCCTGGGTGCTTCCTGCCCTGATATTTGTCGGGGTTTGGGTGTGGGCCATGAAAAGGATGGGACAGGGCACGGGAATTATGACGCTTGGAAAAAGTAAGGCCCGCATTGTCGCGCAAACGGATGTCGGGATTACATTTAAGGACGTGGCAGGCCAGGATGAAGCCAAGCAAGAGCTGGAAGAGATCCTCGAGTTTCTCCGCAATCCCGAGCGGTTTACCCGATTGGGAGCGAAGATACCGAAGGGCGTACTCCTCGTAGGACCGCCCGGAACGGGAAAGACACTCCTGGCCAAAGCAGTGGCCGGAGAGTCTGGCGCACCGTTCTTCTCCATCAGCGGGTCGGATTTCATCGAAATGTTCGTTGGTCTAGGTGCGGCCAGAGTAAGGGACCTGTTCGAACAGGCGAGCAAGTTGGCTCCGTGCCTGGTTTTTATAGATGAACTGGATGCTCTGGGCAAAGCGCGTGGCGCTGGCGCTTACGGAGGTCACGACGAACGCGAGCAGACGCTCAACCAACTCCTCGTCGAAATGGACGGATTCCAGGCCAACCTTGGAGTGGTGATTATCGCCGCAACAAACAGGCCGGAAATCTTGGACCCTGCCCTGCTGCGGCCCGGAAGATTCGACCGCCACATTCTGGTCGATCGGCCGGACTTGAAGGGTCGCATCGACATTTTGAAGGTGCATACAAGAAATGTGATCATGGGCCCTGATGTGGACCTTGAAGTCATTGCTCGGAGAACTCCCGGATTCACAGGAGCGGACCTGGCCAACTTGGTAAATGAGGGCGCTCTGCTGGCGGCACGGAAGAACAAGACCCAAGTCGGTTCCCAGGAACTGGAAGAAGCCATAGACAGGATTGTGGCTGGTTTGGAGAAGAAGAACCGCGTTCTTAACGAAAAAGAAAAAAAGACCGTCGCGTACCACGAAACAGGCCACGCCCTGGTAGCCACCTTCCGGCCAACTGCAGAAAAAGTCCACAAGATTTCTATCGTACCGCGCGGGATAGGGGCGCTGGGGTTCACCATGCAGCTTCCCACCGAGGACAGGTACCTGATGTCCAGACAGGAACTCCTGGAAAAAATTGACGTGCTCCTCGGCGGCCGAGCGGCGGAGATGATCATCTTTGAAGATATTACTACAGGGGCTCAAAACGATCTCCAGCGTGCCACGGAAATAGCTCGTAGCATGGTGACGCTGTACGGCATGACAGACAAACTTGGGCCCGTAACTTACCAGAGCCAACCGAATCCGTTCTTGCAGCAGCAGCCCAACTATTTCCCCACCAGAGAGGTTAGCGAAGATACGGCTCGCCTCATCGACGCTGAAGTTAGGTCCATCATTGATGCCAGGCTGGGCGAGGTTTTGGAAACACTTCGGAAATACCAGGATCTGGTTCACCGGGTCGCAGAAAGGCTTCTGGTTAAAGAGACGCTCGAGGCGGACGAATTCCTTGAGCTTATCGGCAGGAAAGAGGCGGCGAAAACAGCCGCGGGGACGATTTAATCACGCAGTCCCACCCTTGACGCAAATAATTCCAAACACTGTCCTTCAATGGCCCAAAGGTCCCCCATGGATCGGACGATCCGCGACGAGCGGGCAGCGTAGCCTTGCTAAAGTAAAATTTCATGCTAACCTTTAATCATGGAGCCGATCGTCGAAGGCATTATTTTGGCTGCAGGCCTTTCAACGCGGATGGGAATTCCCAAAACCTTGATTCAGCTTGACGGTGACACGGTCATCGGCCGCGTGGTGAGAGCTGCCCTGGGATCAGGGTTGCGAAGGGCAGTGATTGTGGCAGGTTCGTCAACCCTGCAGACAGCTGAAGCTGTGGCGGCTTTGAAGAGTTCTCGACTGTCCGTAGTTGTGAATCCTCGCCCCGAAAAAGGAATGTCGTCCTCTCTGCGGATTGGACTCGCCGCTCTCAGTCCCGACGCGGGCGGCGCCATGATTTTGCTTGGAGATCAACCGCTTATTACCGCGAAAACAATAGATCGACTCCTTGCGGCTTTTCAATTGGACAGTGACAAGATCGTGGTCCCGGCGATCCATGGCCGAAAGACGACCCCCGTAATTTTTCCTGCGCGGCTCTTCCCGGAACTTATGACAACGGAAGGCGACATAGGAGGCAGGGACGTCTTGAAAAGTCACCCGGACGAGATCGTAAGAGTGGAAATGGGCTCCAGTTACGATGACACGGACTTGGACACACCGGATGATCTGGAAAAATTCACAGGCAGTGCATTCCAGGACAAGCGACTGAGATCATGAAGATACGTTTGGCAAAAACCGCTGGATTCTGCATGGGCGTCCGACGGGCGGTCGAGATGGTTCTGGACCTTCAAAGGATCTCTCCGCCAACGCCCATTGTCACGTACGGCCCGCTCATACATAATCCTCAAACTCTGGAACTGCTCCAGTCGCGCGGCATCCTGGAGGTGGATCGTCTGGAAGAAATTGAATCCGGAACCGTGGTGATCCGCGCGCACGGGATCTCCCCCCAGGAAAGACAACTCCTGGAACAGAAAGGTGTGGGCATCATTGACGCCACCTGCCCACGAGTGGCGAGAGTCCAGGCGGTGATACGAAAACATGCCGCCAAAGGACATTTCTGCGTGATCGTTGGCGACGAAGACCATCCTGAGGTTCGCGGTCTAATGGGTTTTGCTTCCGCGGGAGGTCTAGCCGTCCCGGGCGGGGATTCAATAGAAGCGCTGGATTCGGTCCCGACCGATCGGGAAATCTGTGTGGTGGCCCAAACCACTCAAGAGGAGCAGACCTTTGAAAAGGTCGTGGAGATCCTCGGAACGCGCGGAGGCAAGATCCATGTCCACAACACCATCTGTGACTCCACCAGGAAGCGCCAGGCAGAAGTCAGCCGAATGGCCGGGCAGGTGGACTTCATAGTGGTGGTGGGGGGCAAGGGATCGGGCAACACGAGGAGGCTTGCCAAAGTTGCTCGAGCACAGGGTGTGCCCGCGCTGCATGTGGAGACGGACGAAGATATACCCGCCGCGGCTCTGACCGGCGCAAAGACGGTCGGTGTGACCGCGGGAGCGAGCACACCGAATTGGCAGATTCGGCGAATCATCGGCAAGCTTAGAGAAATAGGCATGAGCCGAGCGGTCGGGCCTCTGAGGGCTTTCCGGGCCATAGGCGATATCGCAGTCATGACATACTGTTGGGCGGCAATGGCGGGCGCGGGTCTGACAGCCACATGTCTTGTTCTCCAACAGCGCCGAATTACCTGGTTGCCACTCGCAGTAAGCATGCTTTTCGTATTTTCCATGCACCTGTTCAACAGGCTACAGGAGCGGGCCGGGGCCGTCCGCTTCAACACTCCCGAGATCGCGTCGTTTTATACGCGGCACAGAAGCCTGCTGGCAAGCTTAGGGGTGCTATCGTCCATCGCTGCTGTGATTCTCAGCCTTCAGATGGGGCTCTATGCTTTTGGTATTCTTGTGGCCATGCTTGTCACGGGAATGATGTATACGGTACCGATTTTGTCCAAATCTCCCTTCCGAAGGATCCGGTGGCGCAGTCTGAAGGACTTGCCCGGCTCCAAGACCCCGCTCGTTGCAGCGGGATGGGCAGTTTCGGCCGCTGTACTGCCCGTGATAGGGTCAGAATCCGGAGTTTACTTTCCAGGTTTGATCGTGGCGTTCGTGGTGGCAGCAGGAATGGTCTTCTGGCGCACAGCTCTGTCTGACCTGCTGGACGTTCAGGGAGACCGAATTGTAGGCCGTGAAACCATTCCCATATTAATAGGTGTCAAAGACACAAGGAGGCTCCTGGTGGGTTTGCTGGCATTTCTCACCGTCTTGCCGGTGGTCTCCGCGTGGGCCGGATGGGTCCCCGCTGTGGGGTATTGGCTGGTTGCCAACACGTTAGTTTTCGGTATTCTGTTCATGGTGTACAGGGGGGGGCATATGGTGGACCGGCTCTCCTTCGAGGCCATGACGGACGGGAATTTTTTGCTTGCGGGTGTACTTTCAATGATCTATGGGATGTCATGAGGTGGCGAATAGTTCTTCAGTTACCGGATGGCACGAACCGCTCGTACCAATGTCGGTGATTCGCGGGTTAGTGTTGCGAGTAGCGGGATTCCAGCCTACCGTTATCGAGATTTTGGCCAGGGAAGCCTATCAAAGAGGCGTTGGCTCCAGAAAGAGGGGTTGCAGGCCTTGCGGAGAAAAATTGCTTGACACCACTTTACACGCGTGGTAAAAAATATAGTTTTATAGAGGAGCCTTTTGCTGGCGTAGCTCAACCGGTAGAGCAGCTGATTTGTAATCAGCAGGTTGCGGGTTCGAGTCCCATCGCCAGCTCCAAGAAGGAGGGGTTCCCGAGTGGCCAAAGGGGGCAGACTGTAAATCTGTTGGCTCAGCCTTCGGAGGTTCAAATCCTCCCCCCTCCACCAGCAGCCCTTGCAGGCGCGCGGGCAGCGGCAGACCATGCGGGAATAGCTCAGTTGGTAGAGCGTCAGCCTTCCAAGCTGAATGTCGCGGGTTCGAGCCCCGTTTCCCGCTCCAAATTATCGATGCCACTTCAAGTGCCTGTGACCGGAAGTGACTAAGGCTCTACCGGGGATGTGCCAGGGTGCTCAGACAGAATAAACACTCGGACAGCGTCGGGCCCACGTAGCTCAGTAGGTAGAGCACTTCCTTGGTAAGGAAGAGGTTCACCGGTTCGATCCCGGTCGTGGGCTCCATAGACCGCTTGATCCCCCGGGGCCAAGAATTAATCCACTTGGGCCGTTCGTCAAAAATTGATCAGGCCCCCAGAATATTTTGCCGGCTATTTTCCCTAAGGAGGAGCCCATGGGCAAGGCGAAGTTTGAGCGAACAAAGCCGCACGTGAACGTAGGGACCATAGGTCACATAGATCACGGCAAGACTACGCTGACAGCGGCGATAACGCGGGTGTTGGCCAAGAAGGGTTTGGCCAATTATGTGCCGTTTGAGGAGATAGACAAGGCTCCCGAGGAGAAGGAGCGCGGTATAACCATAGCGACGGCCCATGTGGAGTATCAGACGGACAAGCGTCATTATGCGCATGTGGACTGTCCGGGTCATGCGGACTACATCAAGAACATGATAACCGGTGCGGCGCAGATGGACGGTGCGATACTGGTGGTGGGAGCCAACGACGGTCCCATGCCTCAGACCAGGGAGCTCATACTTCTTGCGCGCCAGGTTGGAGTGCCGTACGTAGTGGTCTTTTTGAACAAGACGGACATGGTTGACGATCCTGAGCTTATAGAGTTGGTGGAGCTGGAGCTTCGCGAGTTATTGAGTTCGTATGATTTTCCCGGTGATGACATT